>NZ_JBNKXY010000006.1:124828-163199 GCF_050300555.1 Arcobacter sp. | reverse complement strand
TTACTCTTGAGGGTGGAGATGAAAAATGGTCTAACCAAGGAAAAGAAACTATTGATGGAGAAACATTCAATGTTTATGAAGGAATAAGTTCAAATGTAAAAGTACTTATTGACGATGATGTTTCAATTGATCCAGACTTTTAATATGTAGAAAAGAGTTAATTCTCTTTTCTACAAATTTTATATTTATTAAAAATTAGTTATAATCCGCAAAATACAAAATAAAACTCACAAAACAGTAGGAAAAATATGTCAAATAATTTACTTCAAAAACAAGCGGATACAATCAGATTCTTGGCTTCAGATATGGTTCAAAAAGCAAACTCAGGACACCCTGGCGCACCTATGGGACTTGCTGACATTGCAACGGTACTAAGCAAACATTTAAATGTAAATCCAGCAAACTCAAAGTGGCTAAACAGAGATAGATTAGTTTTTTCTGGTGGACATGCTACGGGTTTAGTTTACTCTTTATTACACCTTTGGGGATTTGATGTAAGTATTGAAGATATTAAAAACTTTAGACAAACAAATTCAAAAACTCCAGGACATCCAGAATATGGACATACTCATGGAGTAGAAATTACAACTGGACCATTAGGACAAGGTATTGCAAATGCAGTTGGTTTTGCTATGTCTTGTAAATATGCAAAAAATCTTTTAAGTGAAGATGTAATTAATCATAAAGTTTACTGTTTATGTGGAGATGGAGATTTACAAGAAGGTCTTTCTTATGAAGCAACAGCAACAGCAGGACATTTAGGATTAGATAATTTAGTTATTATTTATGATTCAAACTCTATTACAATTGAAGGTGATACTTCTATTGCATGGAGTGAAGATGTTAAAAAAAGATTTGAAGCTATTGATTTTGAAGTATTAGAAATAAATGGACATGATTTTGCACAAATTGATGAAGCTATTACCAAAGCAAAAACTGCAACGAAACCAGTTCTAATCATAGCAAAAACAGCTATTGGAAAAGGTGCAGCAACTATGGAAGGAAGTCATCATACACATGGTGCTCCTTTAGGTGCAGATGAAATTGCTGCTTCTAAAGTAAAAGCTGGATTTAACCCTGAAGAGTCATTTTATGTATCATCTGAAGTAAAAGCTGCTTTTGATAAAACAGCAACTGGAGCAGAGCTTGAAAAAGTTTGGAATGATTCTTTATCATCTGAAGCTAAAGAAAAAATAGAAAAACTACAAAACCCTGATTTTGATTCTATTGTTTATCCTGAGTTTGAAGCAGATTCAAGTGTAGCTACAAGAGATTCAAATCATAAAATTTTAAATGCTATTTCTCAAGCTCTTCCTGGATTTATTGGTGGAAGTGCAGATTTAGCACCATCAAATAAAACAGAACTAAAAGATGCAGGTGATTTCCCAAATGGTAAAAATATCCATTTTGGTATCAAAGAACATGCTATGGCATCTATTTGTAATGCTATGAATTTATATGGTTTATTTAGAGTTTTCTCTGCAACATTCTTTGTTTTCTCTGATTATTTAAAACCAGCAGCAAGAATTGCTGCACTTGCTTCTATTCCACAACATTTTGTTTGGACACATGATTCTATTGGTGTTGGAGAAGATGGACCTACACACCAACCAATTGAGCATTTAACTCAATTTAGAGCTTTACCAAATTTTTATACATTTAGACCAGCTGATGCAACTGAAAATGTTGCTTCTTGGAAAGTAGCGTTGAAATTAAATGCTCCTTCTGCTTTTGTTTGTTCAAGACAAGGTTTAAGAGTATTAAAAGATGATAAAGCATTTGGAGATGTTTCAAATGGTGGATATTTAGTTAAAAAAAGAGAAAATGCAAATATTACAATTATGGCATCTGGAAGTGAGTTAATGCTTGCACTTCAAACAGGATGTGCTTTAGAAGAAGAAGGAATAATTGCAAATATTGTTTCAGTTCCATGTTTTGATTTATTGATGGAGCAAGACAAAACTTATATCGATACAATTATTGACCCAACTACTCAAGTTTTTGCTGTAGAAGCAGCAAGAGGATTAGAGTATTATAAATTTGCTGATGTAGTTTATGGAATGGATACATTTGGAGCTTCTGGTCCAGCAAATGATCTGTTTGATATGTTTGGATTTACAATTCCTAAACTAAAAGCAAAAATAGTAGCTGACTTTAAAAAATAAGAAAAGATGAGTTTACTCATCTTTTCAACACTTCTTTTACTTCAATTTTAAAATATCATCTTTTTTTAATTTAATCTTCCTATAATACTTTTTAAAAAACCTAGGAGAAAATATGTCAATAGGATTTATAGGATTAGGAAACTTAGGTCAAGCAATTGCTACAAGGTTGAGTGATGTAGGTGAGGAACTTATAGTTTATAATAGAAATATTGAGAAAATAAAAGATTTAGGATATGAGATTGCTTCAACTCCAAAAGAGTTATTAAAAAAGTGTGATACTATTTTTATGTGTTTATTTGATTCTTCTGCTGTTTTTAATATCTTACAAATGGAAAATGGACTTTTATGTGAAGATTTAAAAGGTAAAACAATTATTGATTTAACAACAAATCATTATGATGACGTTTTAAAATTTCATGAATTAGTTAATAATATGGGTGGAAACTATCTAGAAAATCCAGTTTTTGGAAGTGTTGCACCAGCACTTAAAGGTGAATTAACAGTTGTAAGTTCAGGAAAAAAAGAAGTTTTTGAAAGAGTAAAACCAATTTTACAAAAAATAGCGAAAGAGATATTTCATTTAGAAAAGCTATCAAGTGCTACAAAAATGAAACTTATCAATAACCTTTGTCTTGGTTCTTTTATGGCTACACTTGCAGAGTGTACAGCGTTAGCAGAAAGTTGTGAAATTGAAAAATCAAAAGCTTTAGAGATACTTGGTGTTGGTGGTGGACAATCACTTGTTTTAAAAGCAAAAACACAAAAGCTTATTGATGAAGATTTTTCAGCACACTTTTCAAATAATGCTATCAACAAAGATTTACATCTTTTACAAGATTTAGCATTTAATTTAAAACAACCACTTTATAGTGCTACAATACCAAAAGAGTTATTTTCTAAAATGAAGATGATGGGAAAAGGTGAAGAAGACTTTTCATCAATATATCAACTATTTAAAGCAAAAAATTAATGACAGAGACACTTTTTGTTTATGGTACTTTGATGCCTAATTGTCCAAATGCTCACGTATTAGAAAAAATAGTAGGTAAATTTGTACCTGCAACTGTTAAGGGATTTTTGATTGATGCTGGATGGAGTGCAAGCATGGGTTATCCTGGAATTAGACTTGATCCAAACGGCGACACTGTTCATGGGTTTTTATTTACATCATCAAACTTAATTAATCATTGGGATTATTTAGATGAGTTTGAAGGTGGTGAATTTGTAAGAACACCAGTAACAGTAGAGCGATATGATGAATTGGAAGTTGATACTTATATTTATACACTAAAAGATCACATACAGGAGATATAATGAAGATAGAAATATTAGGAACAGGATGTACAAAGTGTAAAGCTTTGGAAGAAAATGCTAAAAAAGCTGTTGCGGATGCTGGAATCTTTGCACAAGTTGAAAAAGTAGATGATATAGAAAAAATCATGGCATATGGAGTTATGAGTACTCCAGGTCTTGTGATAAATGGTGAAGTTAAATCTACAGGAAAACTTTTAAATAGTGAAGAGATAAAAGCATTTTTTTAAAATCATAAAAAAAGTTACAACTTGGTTTCATTTTTATAATCTAACTTGACATATTATTCATAAATATTTATACTTCAAAATAAAATGTGTAGTTATTGGAGTATTAAATGAAATTAGTGATGAAAAAAAGTCAATAATGGGGAAGATAAATAATTTTGTAGTGATAAAATTTGCTTTTTTGTTTGTAGTGTTTTGTAATGTGGTGGTTGATATTGCCCATAAAATATTTTTACAAAATATTGCTTTTAAGATATTTGATGGAAGTACCCAAGTAATTTGGATATCTATTATAAATGCTTTGATTCTTATACCTTATATACTTTTATTTACACTAAGTGGATATCTTTCAGATAAATATAACAAGAAAAATATCTTAATTTATGGTGCAGTATCATCTTTTTCCTTATCTGTTCTTATGATATTTGCATATATTATTTCAAACTTTTATTTAGCAATGTTTGTTTTAGTCTTATTAGCTGTTCAAAGTGCCATATACTCTCCAGCAAAATTTGGTCTTATTCTTGATATTTATGGTAAAAAAAATCTATCAACTGGAAATTCAGCCTTACAAGCTATATCTATAATCGCAATACTTTTTTCAATAGCAGGAGCTTCATATTTTTTTGAAAGTTTTTATAATAGCAATCATCTTGAACTACTAAATACAAAAGAAGAACTTTTATATGCAATCTTACCATTGACCTATTATATTTTACCTGTGGCTTTTTTAGAGATGATGGTCTCTTTTATTGTTTTAAGAAGGGTAAATACTTATTATAAAAAAGATGAAGAACTCTCTTTAGATAAGGGTGATTTATTTAAAGGAAAATTATTAGCTAAAAATATAAAAGTATTATCTTCAAACAGTGTAATATTTTTATCTGTTATTGGGCTTTCAGTTTTTTGGGGGATATCTCAAGGAATCATGGCTGTTTTTCCATCTTTTGCAAAACAGTATTTAAATGTAACTGATGTATTTGTAATAAATGCAGTTATTGGAGTATCTGGAGTAGGTATTGCTGTTGGTTCTATTCTTTATTCACGTATTTCAAAACACTATATAGAAGTTGGAACAATACCATTATCTGCTTTAGGAATGGCAGTTACAATTTATACAGCAACTATTGCCCAAAGTTCATTTTTAATAGGTGTTTCATTTTTCTTATTTGGAATCTTTGGTGGAATGTTTGTGGTTCCTTTAAATGCTTTGATTCAATTTAATGCAAAGAAAAAAATATTAGGAACTGTATTAGCTGGAAACAATTGGTTTCACTCTGTTGCTATGTTTTTGATGTTGTGTATGACAACTCTTGTTTCATACTACAATTTAAATCCTCTAAATACTATATATTTGATTTTATTTATTACTATAATTGGCACAGTTTACACAATAGTTAAACTACCCCAGTCATTAATTTTACTCTTTCTAAAAAGTGTTATTGGATTGAAATACAAACTTGAAGTTAGTGGAATAAAAAATATTCCATCAACTGATGGAGTTTTATTGCTTGGAAATCATGTTTCTTGGATAGATTGGGCAGTTGTATTGATGTCAGTTCCTAGAGAAGTTAAGTTTGTAATGCATAAACCAATTTATGAGAAGTGGTATTTAAATTGGATTTTAAGAATGTTTAAAACAATACCAATAGGTACTACTGGAAGTAAAAATACAATTAAAATAATTGCTGAAGAATTGGACAATGGTAATGTAGTAGTACTTTTCCCTGAAGGAAGTATAACTAGAAATGGACATTTAGGTGAGTTTAAAAAAGGATTTGAAAAAATTTTAGAATCAACTTCAAGTGATGTAAAAGTTATACCTTTTTATATAAGAGGATTATGGGAAACAATTTTTTCAAGAGCAAGCAAAAAATATAAAAATTCATATAAAATAAATAGTGTAACTGTATCTTTTGGAAAAAGAGTAAAAAAAGAGAAAGCTAATATCATAAATATAAAACAGAATATTGTTGACCTTTCAACAGTTGCTTGGCAAGAACATATAAGTAATTTGGCTAGCTTAAATGAAGTAATATTTGATAGATTAAAATCTATTGGTAATAAAATGATTTTTGCAGATTCGACAGGAGTAAATTTATCAGGACATAAGTTCTTAACAGCTTCTATTTTATTTAAAAACTTGTTGAAAAAAGAGATAAAAGAAGAATGTGTAGGATTATTACTACCTTCTAGTAGTGCAGGTGCCTTTATAAATTACTCTTGTTTGATGATGGGTAAAACTGTAGTAAATCTAAACTATACAAGTGAATTAAACTCTATTAAAGAAGCAATTGCTTTATCTCAAATAAAAACAATTGTCGCTTCTAAAAAGTTTATTTCTAAGTTAGAAACTAAAGGGATAGACATAAAAGAGATATTTGAGCTAGTTGATGTGATTTATGTGGAAGATTTAAAACAAAAGATTAAAAAATTGGATGGACTAATTACACTTGCTAGTATAAAATTATTGCCATCATTTATATTAAAACCAATTTTTTTAACTAAAACACAAAAAGATGATACCGTGATGATTTTATTTTCTTCAGGGAGTGAAGATACACCAAAAGGAATAGAATTAAGTGGTGATAATATTTTAGGAAATTCTCAACAAATAGTTACAATTTTAAATGCAAGTGATGAAGATATGATTGTTGGTTCATTACCTTTATTTCATGCCTTTGGTATAGTTGTAACAACTTTTTTACCTTTAATTGAAGGTATAAAATGTGTAGCCCATCCAGATCCTACTGATGGATTTGGTTTAGGAAAACTTGTAAATGAGTATAAAGCAACAATTATGTGTGGGACTTCAACTTTTTTTAGATTATATACAAAAAATCCAAAAGTAAATAAAATGATGTTTGATAGCCTTAGACTTGTTGTTGCAGGTGCTGAAAAATTAAGAAATGAAGTAAGAATAGAGTTTAAAAAGAAGTTTGAAAAAGAGATTTTAGAAGGTTATGGAACAACAGAAACTTCTCCTGTTGCAGCTTGTAATTTACCTGATACAGTAAATCAAGATGGAACAATTCAACTTGGTCATAAATTAGGAACAATTGGTATGGCAATACCAGGAACTGTAATAAAAATCGTTAATCCTGATACCTATAAAGAATTAGGAGTTAATGAAGAAGGTATGATAGTTATTTCTGGTATTCAAGTTATGAAAGGATATTTGAAAAATAGTTTAAAAACGTCACAAGTATTAAAGAAGATTGATGGTAAAACTTATTATATAACAGGTGATAAAGGTAAAATAGATAAAGATGGATTTATAACTATTGTTGATAGATATTCAAGATTTGCAAAACTTGGAGGAGAGATGATAAGTCTTTCATTGGTTGAAGATAAAATTTCAAAGATTCTACACTTGGATGAAAATTCAGAAATAGATTTTATGATAACTTCGATTGATGATGAAAAAAAAGGAGAAAAAATAGTTCTTCTTATTTCCCATGTTGAACAAAGTGATATAATAAAACTAAAAGAAGAGATAATCAAGAGTTTTGATAACAAACTAATGATACCTACAAGTATAAAAATAGTCGATGATATACCAAAGCTTGGAAGTGGTAAAAAAGACTTTAAAAAGGCTAAAAAGTTAGCTTTATAGGATAATTAGCTTTTTTTTGATACAATCGCCCTTATTTATAAAAATATTAAAGGATAAATATGAATTTTGTTTCTATTATTATGGGTAGTAAATCTGATTATGAAATTATGAAAAACTGTGCTGATACATTTGAGCAATTTAATGTAAAATACGAGATGATAATCTCTTCTGCTCATAGATCTCCCGAGAGAACTAAAGCTTATGTAAAAGAAGCTGAAGAAAAAGGTGCTGTTGCCTTTATTGCTGCAGCTGGAATGGCAGCACATCTTGCTGGTGCATTAGCATCTGCCACAACTAAACCTGTTATTGGAGTTCCAATGAAAGGTGGAGCAATGGATGGTATGGATGCTATGCTTTCAACTGTTCAAATGCCTTCAGGTATGCCAGTTGCTACAGTTGCACTAGGGAAAGCTGGTGCAATTAATGCTGCTTATTTAGCTATTCAAATTATGGCAATTACTGATAAAGAATTAGCTATTAAATTAAAAGAAGATAGAATAGTAAAAAGTAAAGCTGTTGAAGTTGATTCTAAAAGTATAGAAGTACTTTTATAATGAAAAATGTCGCACTATTTGTTTTACCTAAATGCAAGTGGTGCGATAGTGCTAAGGCATATTTTAAGACAAAAAATATAAGATACAATTTAATTGATCTTTCCACAAATAAAAAAGCTTTAAATGACTGTAAAAAACATGGATGTACAGGTGCTCCTGTTGTCTTGATAGAAAATAGTTGGATTTGTGGTTTTGATAAAGAAAAAATAAACAAAGCATTAGGAATAAAATAGATGATTACATTTTCACAACTTCTTTTAAAATTACAACAATTTTGGGCAGAGCAGGGTTGCAACATTGTTCAACCTTATGATATACCAGCAGGGGCTGGGACATTTCATCCAGCAACATTGCTTAGAAGTTTAGACTCAACTCCTTGGAGTACAGCATATGTTGCACCAAGTAGAAGACCAACTGATGGAAGATATGGAGAAAATCCAAATAGACTAGGGGCTTATTACCAATTTCAAGTTTTAATCAAACCAAGTCCAGATAACATACAAGACTTATATTTACAATCATTAGAGTATCTTGGGTTAGATATTTCTAAACATGATATTAGATTTGTAGAAGATAACTGGGAATCTCCAACTTTAGGTGCATGGGGACTTGGATGGGAAGTTTGGCTTGATGGTATGGAAGTTACTCAATTTACATATTTTCAACAAGTAGGTGGTCTTGCTTGTGACCCAGTTGCCGTAGAGATTACATACGGTACTGAAAGATTAGCTATGTACTTGCAAGAGGTTGATTCTGTATTTGATATTGTTTGGAATGAAAATGAACATGGTAAGACAACTTATGCAGATGTTCATAAAGAAGGTGAATATGAGTTCTCTAAATATAACTTTGAAGTTGCAAATGTAGAGATGCTTTTTAAACATTTTGATGATGCTTTTAATGAGTGTAAGTCATGTTTAGAAGCAGGACTTCCTCTTCCTGCATATGATCAATGTATGATTGCAAGTCATGCTTTTAATACCCTTGATGCTAGAAAAGCTATCTCTGTAACTGAGAGACAAAATTATATTTTAAAAGTGCGAGAGCTTTCACAAGGTTGCGCTGTTTTATATAAAGAGCAAGAGCAAGATAGACTTAAAAGAATAGGAAGATAATGAAAATCAGAGATATTTATGATTATTTAGATGAGCTTTCTCCTTTTATTTTACAAGAGAAGTGGGATAATTCTGGATTAATCGTAGGTAGCTTTGAAGAAGAAGTCGAAAAAGTTTATATAAGTATAGATTTGGATGAAGACTTAGTTACAAGTATGGATGAAAACTCTTTAGTTATCACCCATCATCCATTGATTTTTTCTCCTCTTAGAAGAGTTAATTTTGATTCATACTCTACAAAAATTTTAAGAACTCTAATTAAAAAAAATATTTCACTTATTTCAATGCACACAAACATTGATAAAACACATTTAAATAAATATGTTGGAAAAAATATTTTAGGATTAAATTTAGAAAATAGTGAAGAATACATCTCTTATGCTGAGGTAAATTCTTCATTTGATAAATTTTGTGAAGAAATTTCAAAAAAATTAAATATACAAGAATTGAAATTTGTAAAATGTAATGATGAGGTTAAAAGAGTAGCCTTAATTACAGGTGCAGGTATGTCGATGATATCGGAAGTTGAAGCTGATTGTTTTTTAACTGGTGATATAAAATATCACGATGCAATGGAAGCAAAATCAAGGGGAATATCATTAATTGATATAAGACATTATGAAAGTGAGCACCATTTTACAGAACTTTTATACTCACTTATTGAAAAATATTTGAAAAAAAATAAATTAACAGCTATAATGGCGAATTCAAAAAATCCATTCAGTTTTTATAATACAAGGAGAAACGGTTGAACAAGTATTTAGAGGATTTAATCAAATTATCAAAATTTGACAGCAAAATTAGTTCATTTGAGCCACAAATCGAGAATGAAAAAGATAAATTAGCAACATTCGTTGAGATTGCGGAAGAGATTAAAAAAGGTATAAATGATACTTATGCTCAAATAGATGAGATAAAATCAAAAAGAACTAAAAATAATATTCACTTAGCTGAATTAAAATCTAAATTAGATGAGATATCTAAAAAAGGTGCAGTAGTTCAAACAGAAAAAGAAGTAAAAGCACTACAATTAGAAGAAGAGATTGCGAAAGAGCAAATTTCATTTGCAAATGAAGAGATTGAAAGACTTGATAAACTTTCAGTAGCAAAAGAAGAAGAGTTAAAAGAGTTACAAGAGAAGTTAGCTGAAGAAGAGAATGGAATTAAAGAGTTACAAGTATCTGTTGATAATGCTATTGAAGAGATAAACAAAGAAAGAAACGTAGTTTATCAAGAAAGAGCAGAATTATTAGGTAACTTTGATAATAAAGTATTAACTTTCTATGAAAAAATTAAAAGATGGGCAAAAGATACAGCAGTTGTTCCTGTTAAAAAACAAGCATGTTATGGATGTTTTATGAAAATAAGTGATCAAACTTATGCAGAAGTAATTAAATCAGACGAAATTATCAACTGTCCTCATTGTGGAAGAATAATTTATAAAGAAGAAGAAACTGTAGAGGCTTAATTTTGAGCCTCTTTTCTCTATTTTATTTTTTAGTATCTTTACTACTCTATATTTTAGCAATCCCCTTTATTTTATTTAAATCAAAAAGTACAAAATACAAAGATGCTTTACCTGCAAGATTTTTTTTAAAAGATAATAAACCTTTTAAAGAATCAAAGGTTTGGTTTCATGTATGTTCTTTTGGAGAAACAAAAGCAATAAAACCAATAGTTGATTCACTGACTGATGATGTTAATATATCAGTTATTACTAATACAGGTTTTGAAGAGGCTAAAAAATTAAGTAAAAATGTAAGATATTTACCCTTTGAACTTTTACTACCTTTTTGGATTAAAAAACAAAAAATCTTATTGGTTATGGAAGCTGAACTTTGGTATATGCTTTTTTTAATTGCAAAAATAAAAAAGACAAAAACTGTTCTTATAAATGCAAGAATTAGTGATAGGTCTTATAACTCATATAAAAAATTTTCTTGGTTTTATAAGAAAATTTTTAAAAATATTGATAAAGTTTTTGCGCAAAGTGAAATAGATAAAAATAGGCTTGAAGAGTTAGGTGCTAAAAATATTGAAATAATAGGAAATATAAAACTTGCAACATTGCCTAAAAGAGCAAATAAATTTATTAAACCAAATGAATTTGTAATAACAGCAGGTAGCACACATGAAAATGAAGAAGAGTTAATTTTAAACTCTTATGAAAAAAATCTTGGGAAGTTAATTATTGTTCCAAGGCATCCAGAGAGATTTGAAAAAGTAAATCAACTTATTTTAGAATTTATAAAAAATAAAGGGATAACTTACCATAAATTTTCCTTGAAAAATGATTTTTCAAGTGATATAATTTTAGTTGATGTTATGGGTGAGTTAAATAATATTTATGAAATTTCAGATGCAGTAATACTAGGTGGTGCATTTGAAAAAATTGGTGGACACAATCCAGTTGAGCCAGCATTTTTTAATTGTAGAGTAATAAGTGGGAAAAATTATTTTAATCAAAAAGCACTTTTTGAATGTGTAGAAAATTATAAAATTGTAGAAAACTCCGAATTAAAAGATATAATGAGAGATAT
This sequence comes from Arcobacter sp., assembly GCF_050300555.1. Lineage (NCBI taxonomy): Bacteria > Pseudomonadati > Campylobacterota > Epsilonproteobacteria > Campylobacterales > Arcobacteraceae > Arcobacter > Arcobacter sp. The sequence goes on along the minus strand of NZ_JBNKXY010000006.1, from coordinate 151,671 downwards.
AAAAAATATAAAACCTGCCTTTTTAAAAGGTATGGGTACAATAGAACCAATATTAAGGGAAATAAATGGCAGTAGATAAAGCTTACAAAGTATTAGCAAGACAAGAGAATATCTCAAATAGTAAAGCTAAAGATTTAATTGATAAGGGCTTAGTAAAAGTAGGAAATAATAAAGTTTTAATTGCAAGGGGAGATATCAATGTTGATACAAAATTTATTGTAAAAGATGTTGCTCCTATAAAAGTGATATTTCAAGATGATGATATTTTAGCAGTAGATAAGCCAGCTTTTTTAACTGCAGATGAAATATCAAGAAAATTTCCAAAATACTTTTTACTTAATAGATTAGATAAAGAGACAAGTGGAGTAATGCTTTTTGCGAAAAATGAAGAGTTTCAAACAAAAGCTATTAGAGAATTTAAAAACAATAATGTGTACAAAGAATACGTAGCTGTTGTTGAGGGAAAAGTTATTGATGAAATAGTTATAGATAAGCCAATATTAACTATTAAAAATAACAAAGGTGTAGCACGTAGTAAAGTTGATATGAAAAAGGGTAAAAGTGCGAAGACAACTATTTATCCAATGTTAGTGGAAGGTAATAAATCAAAAATTAAAATTGTAATTGATACAGGAAGAACGCATCAAATTAGAGTTCATCTAAACAGTGTGGATTTCCCAATTATTGGAGATAGTGTTTATGGTAAGCCATCAACACAAGTAAATAGAGTTTTATTGCATTCTAAAATTACTAAAATTTTTGATTATGAATTTGAAGCCAAAGTTCCAAGAGAATTTAATGTCTATGGACTTTAAATAATTTTTAAGGTTCAGTAATTTACTCAAAATTACTAAATAGCCTTAAAATCGACTTTTTCTTCTATTTATAATATGTTTAAATATAAAATTTACCTTAAAATTAGCCTAATTAAAGTTATATAAAGTTTAACTTTAGTAAAATCACACAATTTTAAAAAATGGAGTAGTGTTTTGTTTGATGTAATAACTGGTTCGATTAAAAGTGCAGTAAATAAAGTAAGATTTAAAGATGATGCCACGTCATTAAAAAAAGCGACAACTGAACTTAGAAAAGCACTATTAAAAGCAGATGTACACCACAAAACTACAAAAGATTTAATTAATAATGTTGAGTTAAGAACAAAAGAGTTAGGAATAGGGCAAAGCTCATTTTTAAAAGCTTTACAAGAAAATTTAACTAGTATATTAACAGCTGAAGGTAATCAGGGATTTGTATTTTCTAATACACCTCCAACAACAGTTTTAATGACTGGACTTCAAGGTTCAGGTAAAACAACAACAACTGGTAAATTAGCAACATATTTAAAGCTAAGAAAGAAAAAAGTTTTAATAGCAGCGTGTGACTTACAAAGACTTGCAGCAGTTGAACAATTAAAACAAATATGTGCACAAATTGAAGTTGATTTATACTTTGATGATAATGAAAAAGATCCAGTAAAAATAGCAAAAGCTGCTCAAGAAAAAGCTAAAAAAGAGTTATATGACGTTTTATTAGTGGATACAGCTGGACGATTGGCAATTGATGAAGAGTTGATGAAACAATTAGCACAAGTTAAAGATGCACTTAATCCAAATGAGATTTTTTATGTTGCAGATTCTTTAACAGGTCACGATGCAACAAGAACAGCAACATCATTTAAAGAGCAAATTGGTATTGATGGTGTTATTTTATCTAAATATGATGGTGATACTAAAGGTGGTGTTGCCATATCTTTAGCTGATCAAGTTGGTGTTCCTTTAAGATTTATTGGTATTGGTGAAAAAATGCCAGATTTGGAAGTTTTTATTCCAGATAGAATTGTTTCTAGACTTATGGGTGCTGGAGATATTGAAGGACTTGCTGAAAAAACATCAGCTATTATTGATGAGAAAAAAGCAAAAGAAGTAACTAAAAAAATCAAAAAAGGTGAATTTAACTTTAATGACTTTTTAGAGCAACTTAAAATGATGAGTAAATTAGGTTCTATGAAATCTATCTTGGGAATGATTCCTGGTATGTCACAAATGGCAGGACAGTTAAAAGATATGGATTTTGAAAACTCTGATGAGATTAAAAGAATAAAAGCACTAATTGGTTCTATGACACCAAAAGAAAGAAACGAACCATCACTTTTAAATCCAAGTAGAAAGAAAAGATTAGCAGTAGGTTCTGGATTATCAGAAGTACAAGTTAATAAAATATTAAAACAATTTAAAAGTGCATCAAAAATGGCTAAGCAGCTATCAAACAAAGGTGGGATGAAAGGTTTATCAAGCATGATGTCCCAAATGAAAGGTCCTGGTGGGATGCAAGGCTTACCAAGATAAAACTATAACAAATAGTATTGAGTTGTAAACTTATTTATGAGTTTAGAATTCAATACTATTAAATAAAAAAAGGAAAGACATGACAGTAATTAGATTAACAAGAATGGGAAGAAATAAAAAACCATTTTACAGAATCGTAGTAACAGATTCAAGAAAAAGAAGAGATTCAGGATGGATTGAATCAATTGGTTATTATAACCCAGTAGCAGAACCAAAAGTATTAAAACTTGACGAAGAGAGATATAACTATTGGCTAAGTGTTGGTGCTAAACCTTCTGAAAAAGTTAAAAAATTAGCTGAAGCAAAATAAGTTTTAACATGATAAAAAATTTCATTGAAAGTTATGTTAAGCTAATTGCTAGTAACCCGGACTCGATAGTTGTAAGTGAAGAGCAAATAGATGATACTTTTGTTGAAGTTACTATAAGCGCAGATACTCATGATGTGGGTAAACTTATTGGTAAAAATGGAAATATGATAAATGCTTTAAAAACTATGGCTAATGGCTGTAAAGCAAAAGATGGTATATCATACAAAATACAAGTAGTTTCTAACTAACTTACAATGAATAATAAAATTTATGTAGCTAAACTTGGAAAATCAGTAGGATTAAAAGGTGAAATTAAAATTTTCATTGATTCTGATTTTCCAGAGCAGTTTAAAAAAGGTGCTACTTTTACAACTAACAAGGGTAATTTACTTACCGTAAAAGATTTTAATGAATCACGAGGTACTATTTTATTTAATGAAATAGATAATATCGATGAGGCTAAAAAATTTACTAATCAACAACTTTTTACATCTCCTGAAGATACTAAACAAAATTGTAAATTAGAAGAGAATCAATATTTTTGGTTTGACTTAATGAATTGTGAGATTTATGAAGATGGTGAATTATTAGGTCAAATAGTTGATATACATAGATATCCACTTGGAGATTATTTTGAAATCAAGACTACGCAAGATTTAGTAAAGAAAAGTTTTCCTAAGACTTTTTTATTGCCTTATGAAAAAAATTATATTTTAAATGTTGATATAATTAATAAAAAAATTGATGCTAAAGATGCAAAAGCTATTTTAGAAAATAGCTAGTAATTACATCTTTTAGTATATTCATCCTTAGTATAATCATACTCTTCTACTTTTATATTGTATTTTGATAAATATTCTTGAGAAATTTTACTTCTACTTGAATCATCATCAAATGGACCAATAAATATCTCTACATTATTTTGGTAATCTCTACATAAAGTCACATCATCACTAACAGAATAAATTTTGTCAAGGTAAGATTTATATATATCTTTACTTTTTGTTGCAATTTTTATAATTTTAACAAATTGACTCTCTTTAGGTTTTTCTTCAACAACAGCTACTTCTTCTTTTACTGGTGTAGGTTCAACCTTTGTTTCTGTATTTTCAGCTACTACAGAAGTTGTTTCTTCTACTTTTTTTTCATTTTCAGGTGTTGTATTTGAAGGAGTATTTTCAATATTAGTTTGAGTTACTGTGTTTGCATCTTCATTTGTTGTTTTATCTTCTACTTGTTGTGGTTCTTGTTCATTTGTTGAAACAGTAGCTTCTTCTTTATCTATTACCTTTTCAATCTCTTTATCTATGTTTTCATTAATATCTTGTTTTTGAATTGCCGGAAGTTCTTCTGCCATTCTTTTTCTTTCTGCTTCTTTTATTTTTTCAATTTGAGCTAATCTTTCCATCTCTAATTGTTTTTTTGCTTCAAGATATAATTTTTCTTTTTCTTTTCTTTTTTCTTCTTCAATATTAGGATTTTCTACAATTTCATATTTGGTCAATAAATTTAACTTTTTGTTTAATCTATTTGTATCAATATCTTTTGTATTAAATTTATACTCTTCTTTTTGAGGTTTAATCTCTTCTTTTTTTACTTCTTTTACTGGTTCTGGATCAAAAAATCCAATAAAATAAAGAACGGCTCCTACTGATACAAGTGTTAATAGGATAGATACAAAAATAATTAAGATTCTTAATATTTTATTTTGTTTCTTTTGTACAGGATAATCTTCATCTAATTCTAAACCATCTGTTTCATTAGCTAAATCTTTATCAGGAATATTATTTAAATTGATATCCTCAACTGCAGATATTTCATCTGTGACATTTGCTTCTTCTTTTGAAATATTTGTTTCTTCTTCTTTTGAATTATCTTCATCATCTTCTATTAATGATTTAATATCCTCATCTGTTAACTTAGAAGATCCACCTTCAACCAAAACTTCATCACTCTTTACTTCTTCAACAACTTCTTCTAAACCTAAGTTTTGCATAGCTTCTTCTAAAAGTTCTGCTTCTGTTTTTTCTTGATTTTCTGCCATTTTTACTCTTTAGATGATTTTCTGTATTCTTTTTGTCTTGATAAAATTTTTTCTTTATTCTCTTCGTAATATCTTTTTCTGTATTCTCTTAATTCTTCTTTTTTCTTTTCTCTATATTCTTTATCATATTCCAGCCTTTTTTCTCTGTTTTCTATATAGTAACTCTTTTTTTGTTCTCTGTAGTCTTTTATTTTTTGTACAATTTTTTCTTTTCTACTATCAACATGAGATTTTTGCTTTTTTATGATTTCTTTTATTTTTAAGTCAAAATTATCAATATTAAGATCATTTTCATAATCATATATTTGTTGTTTTGACTTTTTTAACGATTCATTAGACTCTTTTTCTAACTTCTTTTTTAGATAATATTCTCTTTTTTTCTTCTTATGATCTAAAAAATTTCGTTCTCTAAGTCTCTTTAGTTCTTCTAAATCCATTTTAACCTAAAAATTAACTAGTTTTTAATTGATTAGCGATTGTTAACAGCTTATCTGTAGTTTGTATAGCTTTTGAATTTGCTTCATATGCTCTTTGCGCTGTAATTAAATCTACCATCTCAGTAACTAATTTTACATTGGACATTTCTATCATTCCTTGTCTAAGTCCACCAAATTGGTCTTCTGTAGGATTTGCTTCAATTGGATTACCAGAAGCAGTTGTTGATTGGAATAATGATTCTCCAATAGGTTTTAACCCAGCAGGATTCACAAAATCAGCTAATGTAATTTGACCTAGCTCTTGTTCTTCACCAGTGGTTGGATCTGTAGCAGTTATAATACCATTATTAGCTATATTTACATCAATTAAATTATCAGGAACAGTTATTTCAGGATCCAATGGATATCCATTACCATTTATAATAGTACCTTCTGAATTTACTTTAAAGCCACCATTCCTAGTATATGCAGTTTCTCCATCAGGCATAGTTACCTTAAAAAATCCTCTTCCTTCAATAGCAATATCAAAGGTATTTCCAGTAGTTTGTAAATCACCCTCTTCAAAAGACTTTTGAATACCTGAGATTCTTACCCCAAGTCCAACATCAATTCCAGTTGGGTTTCTTGTATTTTCACTTGTAGAACCACCTGTGAAATTTAATCTTTGATACATAAGGTCTTGAAATTCAGCTCGATCTTTTTTGAATCCAGCTGTATTTACATTGGCTATATTATTTGACGTAACATCAATTTGATGCTGTTGCGCATACATTCCTGATGCAGCATTGTACATTCCTCTAATCATGGTGAATCCTTTATTGCCAAAATCTGATTTATTATATTTAAAGAATTTTTAAATTCAAATAAATTTAAAGTAAAATGTTACTAATATTAAGTGTAGATTTAAAACAAATTAATTATAATGTAAAAAAAATTGAATTTTTAACAAAGGTGTATAAATGAAAATACTTATAGTCGATGATAGTTCTACTATGAGAAGAATTATTGGTAATGTCGTAATGCAACTAGGAATTGATAAAGAAGATTTCGATGAAGCAGAAGATGGAGTTAAAGCTTGGACTATGTTATCTAAATCACAATATGATGTTATCTTAACTGATTGGAATATGCCAAATATGAATGGACTTGATTTAGTTAAAAAAGTAAGAAAAGAAGGTAATCATCAAAGTACACCGATAATCATGATTACAACAGAAGGTGGTAAAGGTGAAGTTATTACTGCTTTAAAAGCTGGAGTTAATAATTACATAGTTAAACCTTTTAATGCTGAGATATTAAAAGAAAAATTAGATGGTGTATTAAAAAAATAGTTAATTAAAAAGGTATAGCTATGAGTATGAGTCAAGAAGAGATTGAAGCACTGATGAATGGGCTGGATATCTCTGAAAATGAAAATTCTGAAAATGATGATGTAGCTTCTGATGAAAAAGATTCTGAAAATATGTCAGAAAATGATATAGCTGATTTAATAGCACAAACTGATTTATCTAATGCTAAAGTAGAAGATGACCAAAAAGATGAAACTTCGTCAGATAAAGAAGAAAAAAATGAAGAAGATAATATTGATGTTGATGAATTAATAAATTCTTATAAAGAAGAAGATTCTAATTTATCAAATGAACCTGAAAAAGAAGAAGAGACTAAAGAAGAAGTTTCAGATGTAGATGTTGATGAATTATTAAATTCTGTTGATGAAGATACTACTAATAATGAAGAAGAATCTTCTGTTTCTAATGATGAAATAGATTCAATTTTAAATGGAATTATGTCAGAAAATGATGATACGGTTTCAAATGATGATTCAAATAGTGATGTTGATACAAGTGAAATTGATGATTTAATAGCAGGATTAGAGAATAATAAAGACTTAGAAGTAGATGATTATTTAAATGATCTTGATTTTAATTTAGATGCTGAATCTATTGATGAGATGGATAAAGTTAAAGATAGTGAAGAGCCAATTTCTACTAAAAGTAAAAAAGGTAATAATGTAGTTAATGTAGATCAAATTAATATTCCTAATCAATTAGGTGAAGTGGCAAATGATTCAGAAGAAAAAGCTACAAAAATATTTGATGCCTTAAGTTATATTTTAGAAGATAATGAAGAATTAAGAAAAACTACCAAACAATTAGATGAATTTATGCAATCTCAACTTAAAATGTTAGAGATGCTAAATAAAAAATTTCCAAATGTTAAAGAGTTTTCAAATAATTTGGATTTAATTAAAGGCTTAATTGATAAACCAAAAGAGATACAAGCAAGACTTCATAATAGAGATAAAGAACTTTTTGATACAATGGAACTTATGCAGTTTCATGATATAAATAGACAAAAAATTGAAAGAGTTATGGGATTGGTAATAAATTTATCAAGACAATTAAATGCTATTTTTGATGATGAGAGTAAATCAATTTCTCTTCCTGGTGCTACCCATTTACCAGGAGATAATACTGATGATTTAGTAAATAGTGATGATTTAGAATCGTTAATTGCAGAATTTGGTAAATAAGGATTAAAAAATGAATCAAGGTATGTACCCCCTAGCAGCAGCAATGGTAAATCAAATTAATAGAGTTGATGTAGTTTCTAATAATTTGGCTAATAGTAGAACAATTGGTTTTAAAGAAGAGGGCGTATCTGAAGGAACATTTAATCACTACTTAGCAAAAGCTAAGATGGATGGCAAAAAATCTGAATATATTAATGAACTTACAAATAAAGTTCCTAAAATAGATCAAAAGTATGTTAATAGTTCACAAGGTGCAATTGTTAATACAGGAAATGATTTAGATTTTGCATTAAAAGACCCAAATACTTTTTTTGCAGTTTTAACACAAAATGGCGATGTTCAATATACTAAAGATGGTTCTTTTAAAAACCTTGATGGATTTTTAGTAGATAGTAATGGAAATAATGTTTTAAGTGCTGATGGAGAACCTGTCGCAATAGAGGAAGGTTTTGGGCAAGCTGTAGGTGTTTTTAAAATTGATTATGATAACTTAAAAAAATATGGTAACAATAATTATAAACTAAAAGATGAACAGCAAGTTGCAGCTCAAGTTGAAGCAATGGAAGACAATGAAAAATTTGTTCTTCAGGGCTCTTTAGAAGGCTCAAATGTTAATGCTGTATTAGCAATGGTTCAATTAATTGAAGCGCAAAGAAGTTATGAGCAAGCTCAAAAGGGTATAACAGGGATTAATGATTTAAATTCAAAAGCAATAACTAAAATAGGTGAAAGTAAATAATTATGAAAGCAAGTAATGTAAGTGAAACTTTATTTAATCATTTGAATTATAGGGCAGAGAGACAAAAAGTTATTTCTAGTAATATAGCAAATATAAATACACCTGATTATAAAACAAAAGAGTTAAGCTTTGAATCACAACTAAAAGAAAAAAATAGACAAAAAGATTTAGAGTTGACTACTACTAATCAAAGACATATTAAAGAAAAAGTTGATAATTCAAATAGACCAAAAATGGAAGTTTATGAAGTGGAAAATTTGCAAGAGCAAAATGATGGAAATAATGTAAATTTAGATACTCAAATGAGTGAAATGGCTAAAAATAATACAATATTTCAAGCTCTTCAAGCTTCAATAAGAAAAGATGTTACTTTTTTCACATCAGTAATAGACGCTTCTGCTAAAAACTAATTTAGGATAAATAATAGATGGATCAACTTTTAAAGTTTGTTAATAATTTAAATTCTGCGCAAAGAGCAGTAATAATTGGAGGATTTTCACTATTACTAGTTCTTTTACTTGGATTATTAATTTATTCAAATATAAAAGCTGAAGATAGTAAATTAAACTATACAATAGCAACAAATCTTACAAAAAACCAAGTTATGTTAGCATCAAGTGAATTAGATGCAGCTGGTATTGTGTTTTCAGTGGTTGGAAGTGGTAATTCTTTAACTTTAAAAACATCAAAAGATTTTATTAACATTGCAAAAATTAAATTAGTTACAAGTGATGCTGCAACAAGTCAACATGTAGGTTGGGAAATTTTTGAAAAATCCTCTTTAGGTACAACAAATTTTGAAAACAAAGTTAAATATTTAAGAGCATTAGAAGGTGAATTATCAAGGGCTTTAGAGTCATTATCTGGGATAATGAGAGCTTCTGTAAAAATTGGTATTCCAAAAGATACAATTTTTACAGAAAGAAAAACTCCACCTTCAGCATCTGCTGTTTTAAGTCTGAAACCTGGTATTTTTTTGACACAAAAACAAATTGATGGAATTAAAAATTTTATCTCTTCTGCAATTCCAAATTTGACAAATGAAAATATTAAACTTATTGACCAAGATGGTTCAATATTAGAACAATCAAAAGAAGATATTGATAATTTAAGTTCTATTTCTCAAAATAAATATAAGTTAAAACTTGAAAAAGATTTTGAAGAGAAGATAGTTGATTTACTAGAACCATTTGTTGGACAAGGCAGAGTTGTAGCTAGAGTCTCTTTAGATTTAAATTTTTCTAAAAAGCATATACAAGAAGAAATTTTTGAACCAGAGGGTACAATAAGAAGCCAACAAACAACTGAAAATACATCTTCATCTCAAGGAACTACAACTGATAATGCTGCAGTTCCTGGTGTTCAAAGTAATATACAAGCACCAGATGCAAATGCAGCGAATGGTAATAGTTCTTCAAATAATGAATCCTCTAAAAATATAATTAATTACGAGATTTCTAAAAAAGTTATTGATCATGAAGATAAAAACTATTCCACAATTAATAAGGTTACAGCCGCTGTTACTTTTGATTCTACAGTATTAAAAGATGTACAAAATAAGGATGAATTTTTAAATAATATTGTTGAAGTTGTACAAGATACAATAGGATATGATGAGAGAAGAGGTGATAAAATTACAGTAAAAGATTTCAAATTTGTAACACTTACAGATGGAAATGTTAATGTAGATGCAAATGGAAATCCTATATCTGAAGGCCCTGTTGATACAATTGGAATGATAAAAACAATATTAAGTGAATTTAGTGAATATTTTCAATATCTTATTGCATTAATTTTATTATTTGTTTTTTATAAAAAATTTATTGTAAAAAATGATATAGTAATTTTAGGAGAAGGTACAACAGGAGGAAAAACAGGTTCTAAAAAGGGCTCTTCAGGAGGTGATTCTGATATAAATATTCCTGGATTAACAGATGATACCAACTTAGAAGAAGAGTATAATCTTGGTAGTGCAAAAGGAAGATTAAAATCAAAAGTAAGAAGTCAAATAGTAAATAACCTTGAAGGTTTAGATGAAGAATCAGCTGCAAAATATGAGGTATTGATTGAAGAGATTGATAAAATAATAAATAATGAACCTGCTGAAATGGCGAAAATGATAGAATTACTATTATCAGAAGATACTGGTAAAAGACATGCTAAGAAAGGTAAATAGTGATAGAAAATCCGTATGATCATGAACTAACAAAAGGGATGCCAATGCTACAAAAGGTAGCTATCTTTTTTGTCTTGATTGGAGAAGAAGCTACTGTTAAGATTTTTCAACATTTACCTCGTCATATTGTTGAAAATATATCAACTTCAATTACACAATTAGGTTCAATTGATAAAGATACTTCATTAGCTATTCTTGAAGAGTTTCATTTATATACAAGAACAAAAGGTTTTATTAGTGCTGGTGGATATGATTATGCAAAAGACTTATTATATAAATCATTGGGTAAAAATGATGCAGATGAGATTTTAGCAAAACTATCTAAAATGCAATTGGCATCTCAATCTTTTAATTATCTTGATGCAATCAATCCTAAACAACTTGCAGATTTTATTAAAGAAGAGTCTCCTCAAACAATTGCAGTTATTTTAGCTCATATGGAATCTGGTGGTGCAGCTGATGTTTTAAATCAACTAGACGAAGATGTAAAAGTAAAAGTTACAATGCAAATGGCCACAATAAAAGATGTTTCTCCAGATGTTGTTAGAACAATTTCTTTAGTTTTAGAAAAAAAATTGGAGTCATTATTATCATCTATTGTTGATGTTGGTGGTGTAAAAGTTGTTGCTGATATGTTGAATAGAATGGGACCAAAATCACAAGATATTCTTAAAAATATTAATGGAGTTGATACAGCACTAGCTACAAAAATAAAAGAAAATATGTTCGTATTTGAAGATTTACTTGCTTTAGATAAAGATGATGTAATGAAAATTCTTCAAAATGTTGAGATGGCTGATGTTGCAGTTGCCATGAAAAATGCAACAGAAGATGATTTAGATATAGTAAGAGGTGCTATGTCACAAAGAGCAAGTGATAGATTTCAAGAAGAGTTTGAAATGCTTACAAAAGTTAAAATTAGAGATATTGAAACAGCTCAAAGAAAAATGCTTGATGCAGCCCAAAAACTTATTGAAGAGGGTGTAATTGAAAGGGATGTTGAATAATGGAAAAAAATAACGTATATTCAAATGCTAAAGTAATAAAAGCAAATGATGGGGTTGAAAATTTTCAATTAGGTACATTTCTTAATACTGGCGAGATTACTCAAACAGAGCAAATGCAACAAGTTGCAAAATTAGATCAAAAACAAGTTAGTATAAATGGTGATCAAATTTTAGCAGAAATTAAAGCACTTGCTGGAACTATTGCTGCAGTTCAACAAAAGGTAGATGGTTTAGAGCATATAGGATTAGCTGGTGGAAAAGATATTGACCATCAAGTGGTTCAAGCAATAAAAGATTTAAAGCATTATGCTGCTTTTTTTGAACAAGCAACTTTCCAAATGGAAACAAAAATCCTTAAAACTTCCATATCAATAGCAAAAAAAATCATATCAGTAGAAATTGGTGAAAATTCAGCAAGAATTGCTAAAGAGACAATTCATAATATTCTTGACAAAATAAAAACAGCTTCAAAAGTAAAAATACATTTAAATCCTAGGGATTTTGAACTTCTAAAAAATGATTTAAATTTGGAAGGTACACATATTTCTTTAGTTCAAGATGCAAATGTTACAGCTGGTGGTGTTGTAATTGCTAGTGATTTAGGTAATTTTGATGGAAATATTGAGGCAAAAGTTAACTCAATGCTTGAATCATTAGATTCAATTATGTAAAAATACTACAACAATTAATATTAGCTTAAAAAGCTAAAAACTCTCTAAAATAAGACTTTTTTTAACATTTTTTATAAATATTACTATAAATCATTGTGTTATAATTTCCTATAAAATATCAAAAAAGAGACTTAATTATGGAAATTAATGACAGAGTATATGATTTATTAGTTGATACACAAATAACTGTAGATGTAATGCTTGGAAGTGCAAATATAACTATAAAAGAGTTTTTGGATTTGGGTGAAGGAGACATATTATCACTTGATAAACCAGCAGGTGCTGGAGGTGATATTTATGTTAACTCAAGAATTATTGGTACTGGTGATATCATTGTTATTGATGAAAAATTGGCAGTAAGAGTACAAGATTCAATGGATTCAGATAATGTTGTACGATATTTCTTTGAAGAAAATATGTTATAGGAGAAAATTATGGCGTCAGTAGATAATGTAAGTGTAAATACTACAACAACAGCAAATGGTCAAACATACACTAAAACTATAAGTAATGATGGACTGACTAATGAAGATTTTCTTAAGTTAATGCTTGAAGAGTTAAAACTTCAAGATCCAACTAAACCGATGGATTCTGCAAGTATGTTAGACTCTCAAATGCAGATGTCAAGTATTCAAACAAACTTATCAACAATTGAAGCAATGAAATCTTTACAAAACTCTTTTGCTCAAATGGCATTAGCTAGTGCAACAGACGTAATAGGAAGAATTGTTGAAAATGGTTCATATGGACAAGATGGAAATTTAAAAAGTTTTCAAATAACCTCTGTTGAGTCACTTGATGGTGAGGTTGTTGCTACAGGTTATGAAGTAATTGGATATGACAAAGAAAATGGAAAACTTTTACTTTCTGAAGATATGTCACAAATAAAATATGACAATATAACTAAAATCTATTAAGGAAAAAAAGTGATTAGTGGCTTATACAATGGATTATCTGGAATATTTGCATCATCTAGTGCTGTAAATGTTGCATCAAATAATATTGCCAATGTTAATAATATAGGTCACAAAGAAGATCAAATTTCTTTTGAAGATATGATGTATAAAAATGGTAGTTACGGAAAAGGTGTAGCAAATGAAATTATTCAGAAAAGTTTTCATCAAGGTGGTATAAAAGATACAAGTAATGCCTATGATTTCGCTATTCAAGGAAAAGGTTTTTTTATTGTAACAGATCCTGAAACTAATGAATCATACTATACAAGAGCTGGTAATTTTCAAGAATCAAGTGATGGAACACTTATAAATAATGAAGGTTTTACCGTAATGGGCTTACAAACTCAAATTATTTCAACAACTTCTTCTAATGATACAGTAGCTTTTGGTGATACTTATACGAAGCATTTAGCTTCATCAATAATTACACAAGAAGATAGAACTGTATCAATTAATGCAAAAGCTACGGATTATACAAAAACAGCTACTGATGTTGGTATTTCAGGACAAAATTATAAATCTGCTACTTCTGTTATATCAGATGTGGAAGCATTAAAGACTAATTATAATGAAAAATTAAAACTTTTAGAGTCAAATCCAAATGAAGTTTCTGTCGCTTCAACTTTTCAACAAACTAATTTAACATATTCGAATTATAATAATGAATTAACAAATTCAAATGATTTTGTTGAGTTATATTTAGGAACTAACTTAGTAAGACAATATTTTGATACAGATGCATTAACAACTATGAATAAATTTGCAGATAAAATTTCTGATTTACAAGGATTTACATCATCTTTTGATTCAGCAACTGGCACTTTAACAATTGATAATTTAATACCAGGAAATAATACAAAAATATCTTCACCTGTTATAAATTCAAGTGCTCCAATTATTGAAGTAATTGATGCAGTAGAAGGTTCAGGTTTAGCAATGGTTGAATCGGCAAGGGATGCACTAAACAGTGCAGTTCAATTAGCAAATGCAGAATTTTTAGATATACAAAATGGAATTCCTGCTCCAAATCAAGCAACTTTGTCATTGGAAAGTATTAATTTAAAATTGACAAATATTGGACTTGCTTCATATAATGATACTTCACTTAGCGTTAGTGATGATGGAATTTTATTATTAACACAAGGAACTAATACTTATATAGCAGGTAGAGTTTCAACTGCATATTTCCCAGATGAACAGTCATTAAAAGCAGAAGGTAGTAATTTGTATTCTGCAACTAAAGCTTCAGGAGAAGCTAAAAATGCTGATACTTTAAATGAAGTCGTATCTAATAGTGTTGAAGTAAGTAATATAAGTGTATCTACAGGTTTACAAAAACTTTTAATTGCACAAAGGGCTTTTGAAGCAAATTCTAAATCAATTACTACTTCAGATGAATTTTTAAAAACAGCAATAGCACTTAAAACATCATAAGATGTTTATTAATTAGTACTTATAAAAGTATTGATTAATAAACATAAATGTTTATAATTTTATCTAAAAAAAGGATAAGTCATGATTGGAGCACTATGGACAGGGATTTCTGGTCTAGCAGCACAACAAAAAGCTTTAGACAATGAGTCTCATAATATTGCAAATGTTAATACAATAGGTTATAAGTCATCAAGAATCTCTTTTGCTGACCAAATGTATCAAGACAAAATAGGAAAAGGTGCAAAAGTATTAGATGCAGAAAAACTTTATGTTCAAGGTAATTTAAAAACTACTGGTGTTGATTATGATATGGCATTATCAGGGCATGGTTTTTTTGCAGTTTCAAGTAAAAGTTCAACAGGAACTAGTGAAACATTTTATACAAGAGCTGGAAACTTCAGAATGGGAGATAATGGTACTTTACAAGATGCCGCTGGAAATGAAGTTCAGGGCTGGGCTATGAATACTCTTACTTCTGATGATATATTATCAACAAATCCAAATATAAATGTTTTTACAAGTGCATATACAGAACTTTTAACATCTAAAATTGTAAGTCTTTCTCAATCGGTTGAAACTTATACTGCAAAAGCAACAAATTATGAACAAACATCAAAAAGTGATGTGAAAGATGTTTATTCAGGTTATGGACTAAAAAATCAAGCTTCAAAAATTAATGATGTAAAAGCTTTAGTTGCAAATTATTCTGATGCCTTATCTGCATATCAAGATAATCCTGATGGAACTTCACAAAGTGCACAAGCTCAAATTTCTCAAATAAATTTTATTGGTACAGATTTAACTAAAGAGGGTGACCAAATATATGTTTATATTGATGGTAAAAAATATTCTCAAAACTATATTTCTCAACCATCAAGATTAGCAGATGATGGAGTTACAACTTTAACTGATGTACAAGCAAGTCAAATTGCAACATACAAAGCTTTAGCTGATCAAATTTCTTCTATTACAGGTATGGTTGCATATACTGTAACAGATAAAGATATAACAGGAAATACTGAAACAGGAAGTGCAATAAACTCATTTGAATCTTTTGATACTTTTACTAAATCTACAAAAGATGCAGATGTATTATTGGGTATGATTCAAATTCAGTCAATGATTCCAGGTCAGGAATTTAAAATAACTGAAGTTGCAGAGGTTTCTGGGACAACAGTTGTTTATGGTTCTGTAAATGAAACAACAAGTGCAACTATTGCTCAAGTTGGTATTGGTCTTGGTGGATTAGAAAGTGCTAGGGATGCTTTAGCAATGGCAATTACTGGTAATCAAAGGGATGTATTTACAATTGAAGAATTAAATTTAAATGGTGCAGATTCATACACTTTTGATTTTAGTGTTTATGATAAAGATTTACAGAGAACAATTAACTTTGGTTCGGCAATTACAATTAACCCAACTACTGATATAGATACGATAATAACTAATCTTACTACTAATGCGACAGGAAGTACAAATATTTCTGTTGATAATTTTAATAAATATTTTACTGCAAAAAATATCAATGGAAACCTTGTTATTGAAGCAAAAGAGTATGATGTGGAATTTAGTTCAGAGTTATTTGCAAATGCACAAACATATACAGCAACGGGAAGTGCAGGTTCATATACTTTTGATGGTACAGCTGCACTTTTAGCAAATGGACAAACTAATTTTACTATAACAGTTCCTTCAATTACTTTATCTGATGGTACAGTATTAAGTGCTATTACAACAACAGGTGGTACAATTTCTTCTCCTAGAGATTTAGATACACTTGCGGGAAAAATAAATGATATATTTTCTAAAAATACAGCAACTAATGCAAGTGGTGTAACTGTTTCTATGCCATATACTGCACTTGTAGTAAATGGTGAATTAATTATTCAGCAAACTTCAGGTGCAGGAGTTACATATCCTACTACTTTATCTATTAGTAAAGTAGCTGGAGGTATTGATAAAAATGCAACTGCATCAGGTAGGAAAGGTGCAGGTGCCGAGTTTTTAGAGATAAAAACAACACTTGACCAAACCTCTTCACAAGATTCTTTACAACTAAGGCTTGACACCTTGGGTATATCCGACTCCGCCTTTGGGGAGTTTTCTGTAAATGCAGCAGGCTTAATTACTATGAAGCAAGATGGTGCAGAGTTTGCAATAGGACAAGTTGCAATAGCATTATTTAATAATGAAAGAGGATTGGAGCCAAAAGGTAATAACCTTTTAGCAAAAACTACTCAAAGTGGTGAGCCAACTTACAATATTAATAATGATAGAACTGCTACAATTGAGTCTAAAACTTTAGAATTAAGTACAGCTGATTTAAGTGAAAGTTTAGTTAATTTAATGGTATTTCAAAGAGCTTTTGAGGCAAATGCTAAGTCAATTACTACGTCTGATCAATTATTAACAACACTAATTGGTTTAAAACGATAATAAATAAAATAGATAGATTTTTCTATCTATTTTTTTAAAGAGGATAATTTTGGAAAATTTTTTATTGATTCTATTTTTAATGATTATGTTTTTATACTATTTTTCTACAACTAATGTTTATAGGTCTTTATATGTAAAAGTTAATGAAGAAAAGAATATATTAGAAGAAGAGAAAAATAAATATACACAATTGATGGATAGATATAATAAACAGGTTATAGCTCAAGATGAAGCAATTAAAAGTACTGAAAATAATCTTTCAGTTGCAAGAAATGATTTACGAGATGTTAAATTACAAAACAATGAGTTAAGACACCAAATTGACAAACTTAAAAAAAGGTCTGAAGAGCTTTATGCTCAAGTTAATACTATGATTTAATAGGAGAATGTCATTAAATTGTTTATATTAAAAAAAAAGTTTTTCTTTTTTTTATTAATTCTTTTTTCAAAAACTTTTCTATTTGCAGAAGATGTTTCTAAAGTTGAATCTCAACCAGAAATAATTTTCAAATATAATGAGTTAACAAAAAATCAAAAAAATTTATCTCAACAAATTCAATTTAATGAAGCGGTTTTACTTTTAGAAAAGGGTGAATACCTAAAAGCAATAGATATTTTAAAAAAGACATCAAAATTCTTACAAATACCATCTTATTTGAATATAGGAATCGCATATTACAAATTAAACTCAGTTCATAATGCAAAAATATATTTAGAAAGAATATATAATCATGAAGAAGCAATGACAAAAAATACATACTCTTATATGTCAGCATGTTACTATTTATACTTAATTTCTGATAATAAAAAATTTTTAAAGAAAATTATTGAAATAGCTAAAACTAGAAAAGATTTGTCAGAGCATGGGAAAAGATTGGTTGCTGATACTTATATCATATTAAAAGATTATGAAATGTCATTAAAACTTTTAGAATCAATGGATTATGCTTCTGATTTAAAAAAAGCACTTCTTTTTATAAAACTAAGAAATTATGAAAAGGCTGATTTATTACTTTCAAAAGCTTATGAAGATAGTGTCAATTTAAAAATGAAAGATAAAATTTTATGGTTTATGATTTTTAGTAATTTAAAATCAAATAATCTTAAAAAATTAGATGAAAATTTAACTATTATACAAAATAGAAGATCTTCATTTGAAGCAAATAAAGAGTTAGAATTAAAAATGTTTTTTAATAAAGATAAATATTCACCTAAAGAGTATTTTAATTTTGTAACAAAATTTGATTTAAATAGAAAAATTGATTATATATATTATTACGCCCCTTATATTTTTTCTGATAATGAAGAGATAATTTATGACTCTACTAAAGGTTTTATTTTTAAAGATGAACAAAGTTTAGAAAATTTAGATGATATGATTACATACAATGCTAAGTTTTTAGAATTGATTAAAAAAGATCCAATTAAAAAAGTTACTGAACTTAAAAAAATGCTAAATAAAGATACAAAATCTTATATATACTATAATTTAGGTTTATCTTATGCTCAAATAGATGATTTTTATAATGCTCTAAAATATTTTGAACAAGCAACAAAATTAAATCCTGGAAATAAGCTATATTCTGTTATGACATTAATTACTGCAATTAGATCAAATACTACTCTTAAAGATAAAGATTACTTAGATACTAATGTAAAACTTAAAAAAGGTATGTACCAATATTTTGGGCAAAAAATATATAATTTGATTATTAATGAAAATATTGGAGTCTCTACTGAACCTAAACACTATTCAAAAACTATTTTTTATAAGGCATTAAACTTTTTGCCAAAGTTTGAAGCTGGCGAAGCAACAATAGATGAGCCACTTATAAAAGATAATTTTAAAGAACCCTTAACATTCTTAATAAAAAAAGTAATAAAAAGGGAAAATGAAAATGATTTTTCATATTTTTCAAGACTTCAAGATACAGTTCCTTTAAAAATAAATAATAACTTTTTAGATGGTTCAATATTAATTACGCAATATTATGTTGATTTATTAAAAGCTTTAGGTTTATTTAATAAAGCTGATTTTAGTATGGAGAGTAATATTACACCTACTTATTTAAGAACAAAGGCTTTAAAGCTTTTACATGATGGTTATCCTAAAAAAGCTCTTAAACTACTTGAAACTCTACAAAGTGAATATAAACTTGAAGATAAATATACAATGTATTTAACAGTTGCTTGTTATTTAGATGATGGAAATTATAATGAAGCCTCAGTTCAGATTTCACTAATAAAAGGGTTATTAAATGATAGTGGAGCAGATTTTTTAACGGGAGTTCAATTAATCCAAGAGTTAAAAATAAGTAGTGCAAAGCAGTTTTTATTAAAACCTTATTTAGATGATATGATAGATTTTAAATTAGAGGGATTTGAAAAATTACTAGAAGCACTCTAATTTTTAAGTAATTTAATTCAAAATTTCTTAATTTAAATTTTTTTAGATATAATCATTTAAAATAAATTGATAAAGGAGAAGCTATGGAAATTGGTAGAATACCTGAAATCGATGTTGCAAAAGCAAATCATGAAATTAAAATCAAAAAGGTACAAGAGGTAGATGAAAAAGATAGAATTGTACCCGATGAAAAGTATAAAAACGTAAAACCTAATGAGCAAACAAACTCTATTAATGAAGTTGTCTTAGACAATGTAAAGTTTGGATATAACAAAGAGAGCAAAGACTTTTTTGTAAAAGTTACAAGAGGTGATGCAGAATTTAAATATCCAACAGAAGATATGATGAAGGTAAAAGCTCATTTAAATGAGTTAATAGAAGATTTAAATAAAAAATAATTAAGGTTTAGTTTTGGCATCTGATTTATCAAATATATTAAAAGATGAATTATCAAACACTTTAGAACAATTACTTTCTCAACCAACTAAATGTGAGAGTGTTGAAGTAGCTGATTTTTCGAAGGTTGATTCTTCTCAATGTGTAGAGATTGATGTAAAATTTGAATTCAAAGATATTGTATCAAATTGGAATTTTTTTATTCCAACATCAAGTGCTGCAAAGTTTGAGTATTTAATGCTTGGTGGAACAGGTGACTTAAAAGAGCATATTGATGATGAAATAACAGATGCAGTTAATGAAATTGTATCTAACATTTGTGGAAGTATATCTACTTCTACAAATGCACAAGGTTTTCCTGATATTTCTGGTCTAAAGCATGTTATTCTTGGTTCAAAGATAGTTGAGTGTAGTGAAAGAGAAAATAATGAAAATACCTACTCTTTTAAACTAAATTTAGATAATTCTATTTCGGAAGTGATTATTGGTTTTGATGATATTATGCTTCCTTTTTTATCTGGAATAACTGGGAATGAAGCTGTTGAAAATAATTCTAATATAAGTGATACAAATTTGCAAAATGATGTAGGTCAAAATTTTTCTTCGATACCATCTACTAGTGGTATTGACTCATTATTATCTGAAGAGTCATCTAAAAATTTAAAACTTCTTTTTGATATAAAATTAAAACTAAGTGTTAGGCTTGGAACAAAATTATTTTTATTAAAAGATATTTTAAAATGGGATATTGGTGAAATTATAGAGTTAGAACAAATGGTAAATGAGCCTTTAGATATTTTAGTTAATGGTATTAAAATTGGTGAAGGTGAAGCTGTTATTGTTGAGGGAAAATTTGGTTTAAAAATTAAAAATATTGGTAATGATTCATCAAGATTAAGTCAAATAGGATTAGGATAGCAAATGGATAAAAGTACTCTTGGGGGCTTAGTTGGTGGATGGGTACTAGTTGCCCTTGCAATTATGTTAGGTGGAGTTGGTTTTGGACCTTATATAGATATTCCTTCAATTTTTATTGTATTTGGAGGAACAATAGCTGTAACAGCTGGTCAATTTCAGCCATCAGAATTGAAAAGAATTACTGCAGGTTTTAAAGTAGCATTAAATGAATCTAAAATTGAGCCATTACCTGAACTAATTGAGAAAATAATTTTTTATGCTACAGAGATAAAAAAGCATGGTGTTATGCAAATTGAGCAAAAGGTTCTAGCTGAAAATAATGCTTTTTTTAAAGAGGCATTTCAACTTCTAGTTGATGGAACAAAACCTGATGTATTGGTACCTTTGTTAGAATTAAAATTAGAACATATGGATAAAAGACATACTTCTTTAATAAGTGTTTTTGGAAATATGGGGGGAACAGCAGGTGCTATGGGGATGATTGGTACACTAGTAGGGCTTGTTGCTATGCTTGCTAATCTTTCTGACCCTGCTGCTGTTGGACCTGCAATGGCTGTTGCATTACTTACAACAATGTATGGTGCACTTACAGGTACACTTATGGCAGGTTTAATTGAGTCAAAACTTGCTCAAAAGCATAAGACAGAAGTGACTGCATGTGAAGTTATTATAAGTGGTACTGCAATGATTTCTGCAGAAGAATCAATTGGTAATATCAAAATGAAACTAAATGCAATGTTAGTTGAAGCTCCTCAATGATAAAGTATAAAAATGGCTGATAAAAAATGTCCTGATTGTCCTAAATGTTTACCAGGTTGGCTAGTACAATTTGGTGATTTGATGTCACTTTTACTTACATTCTTTATTCTTTTATTATCTATGGCAGTTATGGATAAGAAGAAAGTTGAAGAGTATTTTGAAATTATGAGAAAAGCAATGGGTTTCTTAGATCAAACTCAAGATACTGTAAAAAGAGATGAAGCAACAAATACATCTAAAGATGCTAGTAATGATGGCGATGCAAATGCACAAGATACACAATCAGCTGTAGAAGAGATGACTCAAATTGCTGATGAAGTAAATGAACAAACTTCAACACAAAGTGAGCAAGTTCAAATTACAGAAGGGAATAATGAGTTTACATTAGATGTTCCTTCTTCATTAATGTTTGATGAAGGTGAATATGAATTAAATAATAAATCAGCCAAAAGATTTATTTCTAAAATAGCAAGGGTAATTAGAACCATGCCTCAAACTTTTGATATAGAAATAATTGGTTATACTGATAGAAGCAATTTTTCAAGTGACACTATACCAAGAGATGGTTGGGATATTTCAGCATTGAGATCAATATCTGTTGTGAAAGAGTTAATTAAAAATAGAATAGATCCTGCACAATTAAAAGTATCTGCATATAGCTCTTATAGACCAAAAAGTGAAAATGCAGCTGAAAATAGAAGAGTTGAAATTAGATTTGTCTCTTCAACAGAGCAAAAAAATATATTAGAAAAAGAGAATTTCTTTGATAGGTTGGAACAATGATAGAATTAGCTAATAATGTTGATATTTCGACGCTTAACCAAAAAAAATTTGACAAAGTTGATACTAAAAATTTAGATGATAAAAAATTAAAAGATGTATGTGATAATTTTGAAGCATTTTTTTTAAAGCAGATTATGGATATATCTTTAAGTTCTTCTACATTAGCAGGTGAAGGTGCTGGTTCTGATATTATAAAAGGAATGTACACTGATGCTGTTTCAAGTGATGTTGCAGGTGGAATGGGTATAAGTAATATGCTATATGAGTTTTTGAGTAAAAAATAATAGTTTAAATTAGGTAATAAAATGATAAAAAATATTACAGATGAGATGAGTTCTTTAGTTTTCAAAATGAAAGATTTAATAAATAGTGATATTGAAGATATTAAAGCAGCGAAGCATGAAAAGCTTTTAGATAGAAATGATCAAAAACAAGATTGTATGGATAAAATAATTGATTTAAGACAAAATTTAAATAATGAATTAGTTAAAAAAATGCAAGAAGGAATTGATATAAATATATATAGGGAAGATGTAGATTTATTAGAAAAAGAGTTGACAGAATTGCATATTTTAAATGCAAAATTAGCATCAATTGTTCTTCCTATTCAACAAATGTATAAAGATATTGTTGATGAATTAACCAATCAAAACGGAGGAAATATAATTGAAATTAAAGTTTAGTTTTTTTTGTTTTTTTTCTTTGTTTGCATTAAAACTTTTTTCAGTTGATGTTATTGTAGCAAAAATTGATATTCCATATAAAAATCTTATAACTCCATCAAATATTTTTCTTACACAAATAGAAAAAGTCCCAGAGGATTGTAAGCCTATTACAATTGCAGAATTAAAAAAAGAGAAATATTATTCTAAAAAATATTTACAAAAAGACAAAATAATTTGTCATGATGAGTTAGAAAGAGAATCTCAAAATAAAGTTATATTTAACTTTGGTTCAATTCAAATTGAAACAAATGGTAAAATAATGTATGAAAATGATGAATATATAAAAATAAAAAGAGATAATGGAAAAATAGAAAAAATTTATAAAGATGGAAGAGATAGATGAATATGTTGTCTTTTTTGGGGGAAACACCTACCAAAGCACTAAGAAAAGCTCAAGAGGAGTGTGGAGAAGATGCAATTGTAATATCAACTAAAAAAATTTCTGATCCTAAAAGTAAAAATAGTATGTATGAAGTTGTTGTTGCAATAGAAGAAGAACAAGATATTCAAAGACCTAAAAAAACATCAAATTTTACAAAAAAAATAGTAACAACAAATAGTAAATTAAAAGATAGTGATTTTTCTGCAAAAGTTTATGATTTTAAAGAAGAAATTCTTAAAATGCAAGATGCCATTGAGCAAGTCCAAAAATCAATCTGGGATCCTAAATCACAACTTTATGATTTAACTATTCCTCCTGAATTTGTTGATATATATAATCTTTTTGAGTCAAATGAGTTTGATCAAGAGATGACATATACAATCATGAAAAAAACAATTAAACAGTTACCTGTTGGAATGAAGTCTAATCCTCAAAAAATAAATGACTTTTTTAAATTAATATTAAGAAGAATAATTCCTATTAAAAATGAGGTACCACTTCGAAAACATCAAAGAAAAATTATGATGATGGTTGGACCTACAGGAGTTGGTAAAACTACAACAATTGCAAAATTAGCAGCTAGATATGCTTATAAATTAGGAGAAAACTATAAAGTTGGTGTTGTTACATTAGATTCTTTTAGAGTAGGTGCCATTGAGCAGTTACAAGCATATACAAATATTATGAGACTGCCTTTAGAGGTGGTAAAAAAACCTGAAGATTTGGTTGAATCATTATTAAGACTAAAAGATTGTAATTATATTTTTATTGATACAGCTGGTTCAAGTCAATATGATGTTGATAAAATAGAGATAATAAATGAGTTTCAAAAAAAGGTTGACGAACTTCCAATTGAGAAAATCTTAGTACTCCCAGCAAATGTTAAACAAAGTGATTTAATGGATATTTATACAAATTATTCAAGACTAAATATTGATTATTTAACTTTTACTAAATTAGATGAAACAAAAAGTTTTGGTAATTTAATCTCATTTGCCCATAAAACAAAAAAATCAATAACATATATTTCTATAGGACAAAATGTTCCTGATGATTTAGTTGTTTCTGATTCATCATTTTTGATTAAATGTTTTATGCAACACTCTTGTCCTAAATAGGTAAATGATGATTAATACTATTTCAACACAAGCTAATAAATTAGTTAATTTAACAAATAGAAAACATAGAGTTAGCCCATCAAAGACAAAGCTTTTAACAATTACATCAGGGAAAGGTGGCGTTGGTAAGTCAACTTTTACAGCAAATATTGCATATTTGTTTGCAAAAGCTGGATTAAAAGTAGGAGTAATTGATGCTGATATTGGATTAGCAAATATGCAGGTTTTATTTGATGTAAAACCCACTCTTACAATGTTTGATTATATTGATGGTAAATCAGATTTAGAAGATGTATTTATAAAAACGCAGTATCCAAATATAACTTTAATAGCTGGAAAAAGTGGTTATCAATATTCAAAACATTCTAATAGTTTAGTATTGGCTAGAATTGTACAAGATATTATAGATATTGAAAAATTTGATATAGTTTTAGTTGACACAGGTGCAGGACTTAATGAATATGTAAAAGAATTTTTGACAATTTCTTCAAATATTTTGGCACTTACTACAACAGATCCTAGTGCCTTGACAGATGTCTATGCTTTGATGAAAATGCTCTCCAAAGATAAAAATTCGCTTATGTTGTGCTTCAATCATACAAAAAACTATAAAATTGGCGAAACTATAACTAATTCATTACAAAATCTTGCACTTAAAAATAGATTAAATTGTGATTTTATGATAAAATATCTAGGTAATGTAAGCAGTTCTAAAAATATTTCTACAACGGGAAGACTAAGAAAATTGTTTGTAAATGAGTTTGAAAATCAAACTGTTACAAAGGAATTGGAGTTTATTGTTAGTTCACTGCTACAAAATTTAAATAAATAGTCTGGATAAAATGTGATAATAGAAAGATTTTCAAAAACAGTTATAGCTAGTGGAATTTTTAGATTTTATGTAGCTTTAGGTTTTTTTGGTACATCTTTGTTCTTCATATTTAATATTCATCTATTTACGCCGATGGAAATGGTCTTAGGTATTATATTTGCTACAATTTTTTTAAAAACTTTATCAAATATAATGTTGTCATTATTAATACTATTATTTAATCTTGACAATAAAAAAGCTGAGCTAGATTTTAAATACCATACTCAGAAGATTGATGAACTTTTAAGTGAGTTAACAACAACTGATGTAAATAATAAAAATAGCACTTCAACAGCTAGTTAGAGAGGAATTAAATGGATATTTCAGGAATTAATGGCATTTCAAATGTATTTAATAAAAATGGTGTTCAAAAGATTGATCAAAATAATGATAATACAGGTGAATCTTTTGCATCAATGTTAAATAGTGCAATAAAAGAAGTAAATCAAACTCAGGTTGATGGATATCAAGCTATGGAGAATATTGCTACTGGAAAAGTTGAAAACTTACAAGAAGCTGTACAAAAGATAGAAGAAGCAGAACTTAGTTTAAAACTTGCTCTAGAAGTTAAAAATAAAGCAATGGGTGCATTTAAACAAATAATGGCAATGCAAGTTTAATAGGAGTTAATTATGGGTTTTTTTGATGGATATAATATAGCAAGTTCAGGAATGAGTGCACAAAGAACTAGAATTAATGTGGTAAGTGCAAATATTGCAAATGCTCAAACTACTCATTCTACAGATGGTGGTCCATATAAAAAACAAAATGTAGTTTTTCAAGAGATGCTTTTAAGTGAGAAAGAAAAACTAGCTGCAAGTCCAATTCAAGATAAAGAAACACCTTTCCCTAATAAAAATTTAAGTGGTGTTGGAATAAAGCAAATAGTTGAATCTAAAGAAGAACCTATTATGAAATTTGAGCCTGACCATCCAGATGCAAATGAAGATGGTTATGTTGCTTATCCAAATATCAATCCAGTAATTGAAATGGTTGATTTAATTGAAGCTATGAGATCTTATGAGGCAAATGTTTCTGCTTTTACTACACATAAATCAATTGATTCAAAAACATTAGAGATATTAAGATAGAGATCCATATAAGGACAAATAATGAGTAATGAATTAGAACTTTTAGTTCCCTCAAACCCGAAAGAAATTTCAAGTAATTCTAAAGTTTCGCAAAATACTCCTAAAAAAGAGGGAAGTTCATTATTTGATAAAATGCTATCTGATGCTAAATCTGATATTGAAAATCCAAAAGAAAAACTATCTTCACAGACAAAAGCAAATGTAAAAGAAGTAAATCCAAAGATAGAAGTAAAAGAAGAGAAAAAAGAGAAAACAGAAAATATAAAAGAGAATGTAGTAAAACAAGAAGTAAAAACGACTTCGTT
>NZ_JBNKXY010000006.1:0-124730 GCF_050300555.1 Arcobacter sp. | reverse complement strand
AATGTAAAAGAAGTAAATCCAAAGATAGAAGTAAAAACAGAGAATGTAAAAGAAGAGAAAAAAGAGAAAACAGAAAATATAAAAGAGAATGTAGTAAAACAAGAAGTAAAAACGACTTCGTTAATGGATAGATTAGTACAAGAGACAAAAGCAAATGTAAAAGAAGTAAATCCAAAGATAGAAGTAAAAACAGAGAATGTAAAAGAAGAGAAAAAAGAGAAAACAGAAAATACAAAAGAGAATGTAGTAAAACAAGAAGTAAAAACAACGATAACTGAACCTAAAATAAATGAGCTAGTAGAAAATACTCAAGAAAAAGTAGAACTCCCTTTAGAAAATAAAGATAAAGTTGTTAAGGATAAAAAAACTTCAGAAAGTATTTTAAATATTAAAAAAGAAAATGTTGATGAAACTTCAATCTCTCAAAATATAGTAAAAAAAGATTTAGATTCAAATATAGATAAAATCGCTGAAAATAATAAAAAGAATGAAAATACAGTTTTACAAAACAATAAAGAGCAAAATTTAAAAGACAACGTAAAAGAAAATAATGCTACAAAAATATCTTCCAATGAAGTTAAAAATGAAAAAGTAGCAAATGAGTTATCAAAATTAAATTTAGATTCATCAAATGAAAAAATAGAGCTAAATAAAGAAGAAATATTATCTCAAAAAGATACAAATAAAAAAAGTGAATCATTAATTGATAAAATATTAAATGAAAATAAGAAAGAGATAATAAAAACTGATAGATTAAATAAACAGAATTTGTCATTAGAAGAGTTATTAAAAAATAATAACGAGCAATTAGACGTAGCAAAATCAAAAAATGATTTACTGACAAATATTTATATGAGTAGTCAAAAAAAATCGATAGATAATAAAAACTTAGAGATAAAACATGAGGGTGTTCAACTTGCAAAAAATGCAACTTCAACAAAAGATATTGAAAATAGTGCAAAGGTTTTAAATCTTGGTTTAGAAAAAGTAGAAGTTAAAATTGAAAAACCAGTTGAACAGCAAATTGAGACAAAATTATCTTCAACTTTTGATAGATTGGTTATTTTGAAAAATAGTTCAGATAATTCAAAAAACTCTAAAGAACAGCATCCCAAAAAAGAGGGTGGTAGTTTTTTAGTTCAAGGTAAAATCTTTGATGATGAGTTAAAAGATTCTAAACTTGTTAATTTAACAGTAAGTTCAGCTGCCGCTCAAACTATACAAAATAGAATTATAGGAGCACGTCAACAAATGGCTGCTATGATGTCTGATATGGCTAGGGTAATGTATGAAAATTATAGACCACCTGTAACTGCATTTAGAATTAATTTAAATCCTTCATCTTTGGGAACAATTGCCGTAATAATTAGAAATGAACAAAGAAACAACTCTTTATCTATTAGCATGAAAGCAACCAATAGTTCTACAAAAGAGAGCTTGATGGATAATCAAACAGTACTTAAAGATAGTTTATTTAAAAGTTTTGCAGGAGATGCAACTTCATTTGATTTAGATTTTAGTGATTTTGATAATAGTGAAAGTTTTTCAGATAATCAAAATATGCAAAATAAAGAGCAAAATTCAAATCAATCAATAGCTTCAAATAAAAAAATAGAAGAAAGTAAAGTAATAGAAGATAATAGCTATAATTATCTCTAATGGAAGCTTTATTATCTTTATTAAATGAAAATGTTGTAATTAACTTTACTTTACTTTTTGCTAGAATTCTTGCCTTTATGGCACTTATGCCTATTTTTGGACATAAGGCAGTTACTGTCACAATTCGAGCAGCTTTTGCATTTTATGTTACTATATTTTTATTTCCCCTAATTGATATACAATCACAAGTAACTTCAGATAATTTTTTATTGGCAATAATTTCAGAATCAACATTGGGATTAGTTGCTTCAATGTTAGTTAATATAATTTTTAATGCAGTCAAAATGATTGGAGAATTTGTAGGTTATGCAACTGCACTTGCAATGGCAAATTTCTTTGATCCAGCTTCAGGAGCAAATGAAGGGATATTGGCTAGATTGATGTTTTATATAGGACTTGCAGTTTTTTTTGAATCAGGAATGTATGAGATGACCTTTTCTATTTTAGCAAAAAGTTTCTCATTTGTTCACTTAGGTTCTTTTAATATATTTACATATGATGGTATAAAGATGTTAGTAGATGAGATAAACAGAATGTTTGCTTTTACTTTTGCCTTTGCTTTCCCTTTATTTTTTATTGGTTTTGTTATTGATATATATTATGCTTATGGTACAAAATCTATGCCTGCCTTTTCGCCTTTTGTTATTACTTTTCAGTTAAAATTTGCTTTAATTATGTTATTTATTATGTTAGGTGTTGAAGTCTTTACAGAGGCCTTTACCAATTACTTTATCACAAAATTTCAATAGGAGGGGGGATTATGTCAGAAGAAGAAAAAACAGAAGACCCCACCGCCAAGAGATTACAAAAAGCAAGAGGTGATGGTAATGTTCCTAAATCAGCAGAAGTTGTAGGGGCTACTATACTTTTATTTGGTACTGTTTATATGCTTTTTTGGAGTAGCTATACTTATACTTCCATAAAAGGTCTTATGATATATATTTTTAATCAAATTGGTCAAGAATTAACTGGTAAAGATTATTATGATATTGTATATTTTATAATGTATCAAATTTTTTATGCTTTAGCTCCATTTTTTTTGTTGGTTATTATATTGGCAGTAATTTTAAATATTGCACAATTTGGTTTTTTAATGAATCCCATAAAATTAAAATTTAGTAAATTAAATCCTATTGGAGGACTTAAAGGTCTATTTTCTTTAAAAAAATTATTAGAGGGAGTAAAACTTTTAGCAAAATTATCATTAATTGTTTTTGTAATGGCAATTTTATTTGGTCTTACATATAAAGGTTTTATTGCAATGATGGACAAAGATATTTCCACATCATTGGACTCAATGTTTATGCTTTTGCTTTATTTTTTAGAAGCTATATTATTTATAATAATAATATTTGCTATAATAGATTTCTTTTTTATGAAACATTATTATATTAAATCTCTTAAAATGACTAAACAAGAGGTAAAAGATGAACATAAGAATATGGAAGGGGATCCAAAAGTAAAAGCAAAAATTAGAAATATTCAATTTCAATTGCACTTTGAAAGAATGAGATCCAATGCAAAAGATGCAGATGTTGTAATAACAAATCCAACCCACTATTCAGTTGGATTAAAATATGATAGTAGTGTTGATTCTGCACCAAAAATTGTTGCAAAAGGAATTGACTTTTTAGCTTTAAAAATTAGGGATATTGCTAAAGAGAATAATATTCCAATAATTGAGAATCCAGCTTTAGCAAGGGCTTTATATGATCAAATTGAAGTTGATCAAGAGATACCATCAGAGTTTTATAAGGCTATGGCTGAAGTATTCTCATATGTATATGAATTAAATAAAAATAAAAGGTAAATTTTGAAGTTTTTATTGATATTATTTTTACTATTTACATTTTCAAATGCAAAAGTAGATTTTTATTATAGTTTTATAAACCCATCAGGCGTTCAAATATCTGAAAAAATGAAAAATGATATAAAAGATGGATTTGAACTTTTACAGCAAATAAAAAAAATGGCAAGAGATGGTAAAATAGATGAAGCATATGCAGAAATTAAAAACTTTAAAGAACAAAATAAAATAAAAATCCTAAACTCAGATATTATTCTTACATATTCAGAAATAGCTCTTAAAAAAGAGACAAAAAGAATAGTTTCTGAAGCTTCAAACGAATTAGAACTAGCTATTAACACAGGTCAAATTCAAGAAGAAGATTTAGCAAAAGCATATATGCTTATGGTAGATTTTAAGTTAGATACTAACAGAGTAAAAGAGGCAAAATATTTTGCTGAAATCATCATAAACAATTTTTCTGACAAAATTACAAATGCCTATGGAAAAATTTATTTGGCAAAGGTTTATAAGTATACAAAATCTTATTCAAATGCAATAAAAACTTTATACAATATTTTAGTTGATACTACTGACGTTTTAGTTGCAACAATTGTAGCTGATGAACTTTTTGATGTTTATGTTTTAGATGGGCAAAAAGAAAAAGCCTATGAGCTTATTTCGAAGGTTTTAGATAAAAATATTGATTATTATTCAGAAGATTCTTTTATTGCATTAAAAAAAGTTGATAAATTAGTTGCTGCAAATATGCCTGAATTTGCAGTTGAGATTTTAAAAGAACTTTTAAATAGGGCAACTCAAGGTGAGTTTATTGAAGAGTTTAAATTTAAATTAGCAAATGTTTATATGAGCATGTATGATGGAACAAATTTTTATTTATTTAAGGCAAAAGAGTTATATAAAGATATTCTAAGTGAATTTCCAGATGGTTTATATGTTCAAGAATCAAAAATGTTTATTGATGAGATTTTAATGCGTGAGGGAAATATTACTCCAGAGTTGGTTGCTTCAAAATATCCTAACTCAGAAGCTATGAAACAAAAAGCTTTATTACAAGAGTTATTAAATTTTAAAAAAGAAAAGAAATATGAATTTCTTTTAAAATCAAAAAAAGTTTATAGTAAAATCTCAAACTCAATTACACAAAGATTTGCTTATGAAAACATAGGTGTTTTATATGATGAAATTAATGTTTCTTTGATAAAAGATTATTTAAAAAAAGATCAATGTTTTCTAATGAATAAAGCTCTTAAAACTTCTAGAAAAGAGACTTTAGAGCTTTTAATTGAAGATAAGGAAGTAAAATATAAGTTTTTTGAGTGTTTGATTGAAGTTCCATATGAAAGAGCTTATGAATTATTAAAAGAGACTTTTAATTCAAGTAGGGATGCTACACTATATTTATACCTTGAAAGAATGGCATATGCTTTAGGTTTAGTTGATGAAGCGATGGATTACTCTTCTAAAGTAGAAATGGTAAATAATAAAGATGTTTTAGAAAAAGAGTTTTTATATAGATTTTTAGTTTATACTGCAAAAAATGACTCTATTGCTATGGAAAAATTCTTTTACTTTGCAACAAGATTCCCAGAATTTATTGAAAAAAATGAGAATAATCCTATCATTGTAGATTTTTATTATCAATATTATTTGTATTTAATAGGAAAAGATAGACAAATAGAAGCTGAAAAAGTATTGGAAAAACTTTATAATAAACAAAAAGAGTTAAAAGCTTTTGTTTATTCTCCTTTTGTTGATATTGAACTTGCAATGTTAGAGAAAAAGAAAAATAATATACCAGCTGGAATTACTTTTTTAACAGATTCAATAAAAAATACTAGAAATATGAAACCAAATGATAAAGCACGAGTATATTACGAATTGATAAGATTTTATGATGATGAAGGTTTGAATAATTTGAAAGATGAATTTATATTAAAATGTAAAGAAATAAAAGATACTAAAGACTCTTTATACAAAGATATGTGTGATAAGATGTAATATGATAGATATAGATAAATTTATAGATGATATAGATACAAATAATTTAATAATACCTTTTGGTAGAATTACTCATATTAGTTCAACTACAATTAAAGCAGTTGGAATTGAAGTTGCTGTTGGAGATATTGTAAAAATTGAGTCTGAACAGCACTTATATACAGTTTTAGGGATGGTTGCTTCAGTGGAAAGTGATGGCTTTAAAATTGTTCCATTCTCTTTTATTGAAGGCTTTAGAATAAATGATAAGGTTTTTTTACAAAAAGATGGACTTAGTGTAAAAAGTGGTTATGGATTATTGGGTAGAGTTGTTAATGCTTTAGGTGAACCCATTGATAAAAAAGGAAAAATTGGAGAACTAGAACAAAATTCAGCAATAAATAAACTCTCAATTCCAGCTTTAGAGCGAGGAATAATTGATGAAAGATTTTCAACAGGTGTTAAAGCAATAGATTCAATGCTAACTTCTGGAAAAGGTCAGAAAATAGGAATTTTTGCTGGAAGTGGTGTTGGTAAATCTACTTTGATGGGGATGATAGTAAAGGGGTGTGAAGCACAGATAAAAGTTGTAGCACTAATTGGTGAGAGGGGAAGAGAAATTCCTGAATTTATTCATTATAATCTAAATAATAATTTAGAAAATACAATAATAATCGCTGCAACTTCTGATGAATCTGCACTTATGAGGAAATATGGTGCATTTACTGCTATGGCAATTGCAGAATTTTTTAGGGACAAAGGCCATGATGTTTTACTTATGATGGATTCTGTAACTAGATTTGCAATGGCTCAAAGGGAGATAGGACTTAGTATAGGAGAACCACCTGTAAGTCGAGGATATCCACCTTCAGTTTTTGCTCTTTTACCCCAATTGATGGAGAGAGCTGGAAATACACAAAAAGGCTCTATTACGGCATTCTTTACAGTTTTGGTTGATGGTGATGATATGAATGACCCAATTGCTGACCAAAGTAGATCTATACTTGATGGGCATATTGTATTAACAAGAGAATTAACAGAACAAGGGCAATATCCCCCTATAGATTTATTAAAATCAGCATCAAGAGTAATGGATAAAGTTGTTAGTCCCGAGCACTATAATGGATTTTTAAAGTTAAAAAGAGTATTATCGCTTATAAAAGAGAACGAAATATTAATTCGTGTGGGTGCTTATAAACAAGGTATGGATAAAGAGCTAGATGATGCTTTATCAAAAAGAGAGAAAATAAAAAGCTTTCTTTTTCAAGGTACAGCTGAAAAACATGACTTTAACCAGATTTATAACCAATTTATGGAGGTGATTAAATGATTAATACAGACAGATCAACACTATATAGATTAGATATGCTAAATCAACAGCAAATTAAAAATAATTACCAAATGAGTACTTTAAAAAAGATAGATAAGGGAAGTGATGATACAAAGGTATATACTCAAGAACTTTATTTAAATGACAAGCTTAATGTATATGAAGGACTAAAATCTCAAATTGAGAAAACTAATGCTCAAAATGATGTTTCTGATTCAACATTAGCTGAAATCAAAAATCTTTTAGACTTCATTAAATCTGAAACGGTAAAAGGTAGAAATGATACCAATGATAGTGTTTCTAGGGAAGCAATAGCTACTCAAATTGAAGGTGCTAAAAATAACCTTTTTACACTTGTTAATGAGAGAGTTGAAGATGAGTATATATTTGCAGGTTCTCAAACAAATGTACAAGCATTTGTTAAAGATGAAAATGGAAAAATTACTTATAATGGAAATCCAAATTTAAGACAAAGTGCAGTTGAAGTTGACTCTTACAGAGATAGAGGAGTTACAGGCTTTGACATTATGTCATACGATGTTACTAAATCTGTTTCTGGACAAGAATTGACTTTCAAAGAGGGTGAAAGAATCATCGATGAAAATGGTAGAGAATGGAAATTAAATGCAGCAGGAAGTGTACTTGTAGAGTATGATGAAGATGGAAAATTAACTAAAAACTTTATAGAAGTAACTACAACTGGTGAATCTCCTGATAAAGTACATACTATTACAGAACTTCCTACAAATGAGGATGGTAGCGAAAAAACTTTTACAGTTAAACATAATAGTTTTCAAGCAATCGATGATGTTATTACCGCTTTAAGAAATAATGATGGTGATGGAATATCTGTAGCTTTAGAAGATTTAAATAGTGCCTTTGGTGCTGCAAATAATGCACACGGTGTACTTGGTGGAAGAAATGATACTTTTGAAACAGCGTATGAAAGAGTAACATCAAAATTAACACATTTTAATGTATTAACAACAGAAAATAGTATGGCAAATGCAACTGAAGTTGCAATGGAATCAAAACAGCTAGAGTTAATATATAAAACACTTTATTCAACTATAAGTAAAACAAATAGCTTATCATTAGTTAATTTCCTTTAAGTTGAAACAGTTTTTAATATATGAATATTAAAAGGATATTTTCAAAAGATTTATTTGCAGTAATATTTTTTGTTGCAATATTGTCTATTATAATTGTTCCATTACCGAAGTTTATATTAGACTTTTTTTTGATTTTATCCTTATCAATTTCTTTATTAATTTTACTTATTGGGTTATATATTCAAAAACCTACTGATTTAACCACATTTCCAACCCTTATTTTAATTTTTGCACTATTTAGGTTATCTTTAAATATTGCAACAACAAGGTCCATTTTAAGTGATGGACATAATGGTCCTGATGCTGTTAGTTCCATTATTGCCGCTTTTGGAAACTTTGTTGTTGGTGGAAATATGGTAATTGGTATTATCGTATTTATTATTTTGGTACTTATAAATTTTATGGTTATTACTAAAGGTTCTACAAGGGTTGCAGAAGTAACTGCAAGATTTACACTTGATTCTATGCCTGGTAAACAAATGGCCATTGATGCTGATTTAAATGCAGGATTTATTGATGATAAAGAAGCAACAGAGCGAAGACATGAACTTATAGCAGAAGCTAACTTTTATGGAGCGATGGACGGGTCTTCAAAATTTGTTCAAGGGGATGCAACAGCAGGGATTATAATCACAGTTGTAAATATTATTGGTGGATTATTAATTGGTGTTTTTCAACATGATTTAGGAATTGCGGAAAGTGCTGAAATCTTTACAATTTTAACTATCGGTGATGGTCTTGTAGCACAAATTCCAGCACTTATTTTATCTACTGCAACTGGTATTATTATTACAAGATCTAATCTTGATGAAGATAAATTTGCTAATCAAGCAATTAGCCAACTTGTTAAAGATTCTAAATCATTGATGCTTTTAGCTATTGCTTTATTATTATTTGCATTTATCCCTGGTTTCCCATCTGGTATTTTAATTGTTATGGGATTATTATTAGGATTTATTGGTTATATAATTTATATGATTGATAGTGGACAAAATAATAGAATAACTAATTTTTTTAAGAAAAAAGAAGAGGAAGATAAAAAAGATATTCTTGATAAAATTAAAGAGCAAAAAGAGAAAGCTGCTAAACCTTCTAATGATAAAGAAGTAATTGATAATATTATGAAAATGGAAGTTTTAGAGTTAAAACTAGGTATGCGACTTCTTCAATTGGTTCAAGGAAATTCTGATTTATTAGATAAAATTAGAGGGATTAGAAAAAGTGTTGCTGCTGATTTAGG
Organism: Arcobacter sp.; assembly: GCF_050300555.1. NCBI lineage: Bacteria > Pseudomonadati > Campylobacterota > Epsilonproteobacteria > Campylobacterales > Arcobacteraceae > Arcobacter > Arcobacter sp. Next base: position 115,602 of record NZ_JBNKXY010000006.1, on the reverse strand, counting down.
ATTTATAATTCCACAAATTAAAATTTCAGATGAGGTTACTTTAAATTCAAATGAATATGCTTTGTATTTAAAAAGAATACCTCTTTCTGTTGCTACAGTGGAAGTTGATAAACTTTTGGCAATGGGTGGAACTAGTAAGGCAAGTCTTGAAGGTAAAAAAGTAAGAGAACCTGTATTTGGACTTGAAGCTACATGGATTAGTCCAGAATTAAAAGATGATGCTCTTTTAAAGGGATTTACTGTTGTTGATGCACCAACAATTATCTCTACTCACATATCAGAGATAATAAAAAGACATGCAGAAGATATTATAACAAGACAAGATATTGTAGATATAGTTGATGGATTAAAAAAAGATTTCCCTATTGTAGTTGAAGAAGCTATGAAATTAACTTCACATGGAACATTATTAAAAGTTGCAAAAGATCTTTTACATGAGGGGATACCAATTGTTGATATGCTTACAATCATTGAAGCAGTTGCAGATATTGCAGAATATACAAAAGTTCCTGATGTATTATTGGAGCATGTACGAAGTAAATTATATAGACTTATTACAAATAGATATTTAGATAGTGATAATATTTTACATATTATTACAATTAAACCAGAATTAGAACAGCAATTTATTGGAAAACTCCAAGATAAAGGTGGAGCTTCACAATTAATGTTATCAATTGGTGAAATAAATAGCTTAGTTACAAGTACAAAAGAGATGATAAAAAATATTGAAGCAAGAGGTTTCAATAAAGTTGCTATGGTGGTTGACCCAGTACTTAGAAAAAGAATCTCTGAAATTTATGAAAAATTTGGTTTAGAAATTGCAGTATTAAGTCATGCTGAGCTTGATTCTAAAGCTAATTTCTCAATTGAAGGAACTGTAGAGTTCTAAGATGAAACTATTTTTTAAATTATTTTTTATTTTAATATTTTTTAGTATATTTGCTAAGTGTGATGTGGCTTTAAAATCAAATAATAATTTTATCTTAGGTGAAAATTTTGTTTTTGAAATAGAGGCAAATGGCTCTGATATAGAGTTCCCAAACATCGATAAAATTGATAATCAAATTGTAGTTAACCTAGGAACAAGTAGAACAATTACAAGTATTAATGGTAATGTAGTTAATAAGATAAAAAAAACTTATTCTTTTAAGCCTCAAAAGGATTTTATACTTCCTTCTTTTGAGGTTAAAATAGATGGAAAATCTTTTAATACAAAAGAAAAATCAATCACTTCATATATACCTAAAAAATCAAAATTAAAAAATTTTGATTTTGAAATTTCATTAAATAAGAGTTCTTTATTTGTGGGAGAAGAGTCTGTATTAAATCTTAAATTTAAGTATAAAAAAGATTTACAAATAGTTGACTTAGCCTTTAATATGCCAATTTTTAATAATATTTGGAGTAAAAAAATTGAACAACAAAATAGTAGTTATGAAGAGAATGGTTTTGTTGTTCAAGAATTAAACTTTCTAATATTTCCACAAAAAAGTGGACTACTTGAAATCCCTTCAATAAAAATAGAAGCAAAAGTTATTGATATGAATACTTATAGTTATTCTCTTTTTTCTCCAGCAACAAAAACAGAAAAAATATATTCAAATTCATTAACTTTGGATGTAAAACCTTTACCTAATAATGTAAATTTAATTGGCGAATTTTTATTAAAAACTTCTGTTTCAAAAGAAGAGATAAATGAGGGAGAATCTGTTTCTTATCAAGTTGAAGTGAGTGGAAATGGAAATATTGATGATATTGAAGATATAAAATTAGATATAAAAGATGTAACTATATTTGAGAATAAACCAGAAATCAAAACAAAAATAGAAGATAATAAAAATGTTGGAACTTATAAAAAATCATTTTCAATAATTTCAAATAAAGATTTTGAGATACCTTCTATAAGTTTGAGTTATTATGATCAAAATATTAAAAAAGTAGTAACTCAAAAGAGTCCAAGTTATAAAATAAAAGTTAAAAGTATAGAAAAAAAAGCTACATTTAAAGGTCTTGAAAAAGTAAAAAAAGAAAAAATTGAGATAGAAAAAATAGTATATAAAACTTCTTTAAAACAACAACTACTATTTTTTATTTTAGGTATGCTTTTTACAATATTAATATTTGGTTTATACTTCTATGTTAAAAATAGAAAAGTAAAACAAAAAGATGATTTGCCTTTAGTCAAATCAATCAAAAAATCAAAAAATAATAATGAGTTAATCAAACTACTTCTTCCATATATTGGATATAATAAAATTTTAGATGAGTTGATTTTTAAACTTGAAAAAGATGAAAAAATTGATTTAAAATTAATTAAAAAAGATATTGTAAATATAGTTGAAACATTAGCTTTGTAAAAGGAAATTTATGAAAATTATTAGTTTTGTTCTTTTTTTATGTAGTTTTGTATTTGGGATGGAATATTACTCAAAATTAGAACCGTATAATAATTATGTTGTAAAATCAGCAGTGAGTGGAAAAATTATTTTTTCAAATGATGAAGTTGAAGGAAAGTCTGTAAATAAAAAGACAAAAATTATTGAGATAGATCATGCTGTTGATAAAATTGATTTAGCTCAAACGAAAAATAAACTAGAAGTTTTAAATTCAATGTTAGATATTCAAGAGAAAAATTATAATAGATTATATAAGATCTCTTCAAAATCTGCTTTTGAAAAAGATAATCAAAAAATTCAAGTGTTAAATTTACAATCATCAAAAAGTGATTTACTAATAAAAATTGCAAATTTAGAAGATACTATTAAAAATAAACAACTTTTTGAAGAGAATATGTATATTTATAATATAAGTGTAAAAAAAGGTGATTATGTAACTCCTGGGACATTACTATATGAATCAAAAGATTTAAGTAAAGGTAAACTTGAAGTTTTTATTCCTATCTCTGACTATGACTCTATTTCTAATAAGACAATTTATTTAGATGGTCAAAAAAGTGATTTAAAAATAGATAAGATTTATAAAGTTGCAGATAGTAAACATATCTCTTCTTATAAAGTAGAAATAGTAGTTGACAAACCAAAAGTATTTTCAAGGTTAGTAAAAATTGAGTTTAAATAACAAAGTAGCTTGTCCACTTGATTGTTTTGATGCCTGTGAAGCAGTTTATGAAAATAGTAATTTTAGAGGGAGTAAAGAGCACAAAGTAACAAATGGAAAGATGTGCGTAAATTTTGCTAACTTACTAAAAGAAGATTTTTTAGTAAATCCATATTTTAAAAATGAAAAAATATCTTTAAATAAATCATTAGAAATATTAGTAGAAAAATTAAAAAGTACAAATCCTAAGAAAACTCTTTACTATAAAGGAGCTGGAAACTTAGGCATTATGCAAAGTGCTCCTAAAACTTTTTTTGCTAAATATGGTTCAGTTTTGACTCAAGGAAGTTTATGTGATGGAGCAGGAGATGTTGGACTTACGCTAGGTCGAGGAAGAAATGTAAATCCTCCCATTCAAAAACTTATTGACTCTGATGTTATTATTTGTTGGGGAAGAAATTTTTCTGTTACTTCTCCCCATATGTACAATTTGGTAAAAGATAAAACCTTTATTACTATTGACCCATTAAGAACTTCAATTGCTAAAAAATCAGAATTGCATATTCAACTTAATCCTAAAACTGATTATGAACTTGCCTTACTTTTTAGTAAATATCTAAGTGAAAATAACCTTGAAGATAAAGAGTTCATTGAAAAATACTCAAGTGGTGTAAAAGAGTTTTTAAATATAGTAAATAAAAAAGATATAAAATCTTACCTACAAACAATAGGAATCACAAATTTAGAACTTGAAAAGTTTTTTGAAATAATTAAAAACAAAAAAGTATCAATTATGGTTGGTATTGGTATTCAAAAATATTTTGAAGGTTCACAAATTATAAGAACAATAGACTCTTTTGCAGCATATTTAGGTGTACATAATAAAGATGCTGGTGGACTATGGTATTTGGCAGATTCTGCTTATGGATATGATAAGCCACTTAAAGCTTCACCATTAAAAAAAGTTGATTTGCCAGAAGTTGATTTTGGGGAGTATGAACTTGTCTTCATTCAAGGGGCAAATCCTGTTGTAAGTGCTCCAAATACTAAAAGAGTAGTTGATGGTTTGAAAAAGAGTTTTGTAGTCTTTTATGGTACAGTATTAAATGATACAAGTATATATGCTGATTTGATTATTCCTTCTTCTGATTTTTTAAGTAAAAAAGATTTGAGACTATCATATGGGCATGAATTAAAAACATTTTCAAATGCTGTTAAAACTAAAAATGAAAATACAATTACTGAGTATGAATTAACTTCTTATTTAAACGATGCTTTTTCATTTGAAAAGTTAGATAAAGAAGAGAGTATTTTAGATTATTATATAAATCACAAAGTAAAAGATAGTTCATTTATTGATAATTTTAAATTTATAGAAGATATAAAAATTAAAAATTTATATGAAGATAAAAAAAGCAGTCAATTTTATTTGGTAATGGCAAAAAGAAAACAAAATCTAAACTCTCAATTTAAAAGTGATGATAAACTATATTTACATCCAAACTCTGGCTTCAAAGAAGGTTCTTTTGTAAAAGTCTCATCACCATATGGAGAAGCAAATTTTATTGTTGCTTTAAGTGAAGATATAAAGGATAACTCATGTCTTGCTTATGCAGGTAATAAAAAGGCAAATTACCTAAATACTTACAAAAGCGATGAGTTCTCTTCTTCTGCTATTTTTCAAGAGGTCTTGGTAAACATTGAACTATCGTGAACTTTTAGTTAATTATCCCCTTGTAAGAAAGCTTTCACTTCTACAAGTAATTGCATATTTTGGAGCTTGGTTTTCTAATGTAGCTATTTATACTATGCTTGTAGAGTTTGGCTCAAGTGCTATAGCTATTTCTGTTGTAACTGCTATGCACTTTATTCCTGCTATTGTTATTGCTCCTTTATCTGGTACTATTATTGATAGATTTAAAATAAAACCTCTTATGTTGACCCTTTTAAGTACAGAATTATGTATGACACTTTTGCTTTTATTTATTAACAGTAAAGATGATATTTGGCTTTTGATGATACTTATTTTTATTCGTATGAGTAGTGCTTCTATGTTTTTTTCGGCTGAAATGACTTTGTTACCCAAAATAGTATCAGGTGATGTTTTAAAAAAAACAAATGAAATACACTCAATTATTTGGTCATTTACTTATGCCTTTGGTATGGCAATAAGTGGGCTTGTAGTAAATTATTACGGAGTAAAAACGGCTATTATTTTAGATGCTTCATTTTTTATTTTGGCAATAGTAGTTTTTTTAAATATTGATTTTAAAGTAGAGATAATACATACAAAAGAGAAAATTTTATCTATGATAAAAGGTGGATTTTTATATATTAAAAATAATAAATTAGTTTTACACCTTTTGATACTTCATGCTTCAGTTGGTATTACAGCTTTTGATACACTTGTGACATTATTGGCAAAAAATGAGTACAAATATGTTATTGCAGTTCCTTTATCTATTGGTATTACAAATGCCATAAGAGCATTAGCTCTTATGGTAGGACCCTTTATAATCACAAATTGGGTAAATAAAGATAGATTGACTTTGCTTTTTATTTTTCAGGGATTAGCTATTGTTTTATGGGGAATTTTTCAATTTAATTTTTATTTAGCTTTAGTGATGGTTTTTTTCACAGGTTTAACCACAACCACTATTTGGTCAATTACTTATGCTTTTATACAAGAAAGAGTTGAACATAAATATTTAGGACGTGTAATATCTTACAATGATATGATATTTATGTTATCAAATGTACTTACAACTTTTTTTATAGGAATTATGGCAGATATTATTCCTCTTAGTTTTATTACTATAATTTTAGGTTTTGCTTTTTTTGTTGTAGCTTTTTATTATAAAAAAATGATTCTAGGTAGTTTATAAATTAGGCTTTACAATATATTCATAAATTGAAAAGAATACTTCAATAACAATTAACCAAATAATAATCCACTCTAAGAATTCACTAGATTTTTGATTAACTCTATCTGTTGCAAAGTCAACTGATTCTTTTAGGTATGACATTTTATATTCAACAACTTCAAATCTTGATTTTAGTTCTAGTTGAAGGGCAAGTTGATTATATAGAGATTCTAACTCAATATCATCCCATAAAATATCTGGTTTATCTAGCAAATAAAGTTTATTAAGTATATCAAATCTCTCTTTTGCAATGCTACTTGCAAAACTCATTAATCCTGCTCTATCTTTTATTCTAAGTTTTTCCAATTTGTCATAAATTGATTTACTTTCAACCATTTTTTTCTCTAAAGATTTTTCACTAATTTCTAATCCAACACTTTGTGAAAGAGCTAAAGATATAATAGAAGCAATTGATTTATTAAATTTATTGTATTTTATTGTGTGTTCATCGATACTTGGTTTTATATATTCTTCATCAATTATCATTGGATAATCTTGATTTATAAGAGCTGTATTGTAACTATGTGACTCTTTTATATCAAGTCTTGCTAAAAATGATTTTATCTCTTCATGGGAAAAATTACAAAATGTAATTATTCCAAAAGAAGAGGCAAAAATATATTTATCATTTGTAATTTCACCCACCAAAGATTTTTCAATAGTAGTAAGAATAAGACCAGGAAACTCTTCTTCTAAATCTTTTTTTGTGATTAAAACTGGCATTTCAACAGCAACAAATAAAATATTTTTTGACATAGATAACCTTTTGATTTTTATTATTATATCTTTGTTTGGTTACAAAATATCATCTAAATAAAAAACTTCACCAAAATAATCCTTGTAAAAAGGTAAGGTAACTTCATCAAAACTATCTTTATCTTCAAAAAGGTTTATGTACCAATCAAAATCAACATCTCTATTTTTTAAAGCTTCTTGGGAAAGAAGAGTATCATTTATACTTCCTAGCCGACTTGGAGATATTAAAATAGCTTTTGAGTTAAATGTTTTAATTAAATCAACTATAAAAAAGTCTTTTAAAATAGGTACCATCAAACCACCAGCACCTTCAATAATCAAAATATCACAAAGTTTTTCTAGCTCTTTTTTCCTTTGTACTAAAAATTCTAAATCAATGTTTACATCTTTTTTAGCAACATAAGGAGAAGCTGGAAGTTTAAATTGATATGGAACAACAAAATCAATATCCACATTAAAATCTGGATTTAACTTTTTTGTTAATTCTAGCATAGCTAAACCATCAACTGGAGCATCAATAACACCTGTTTCAATAGGTTTAAAGTATCCAACTTTAAAGCCATCTTTTGTAAGTTTTTTTAAAAATATAGAGGCAGCATAAGTTTTACCAACATTCGTATTTGTTGCACTTATAAATAAGCTTTGATTTAAAACGTAATTTTTCTTTTTTATCATTGTAAATTCTTTTTTGGTATAATATTATTTGATTTTATCCTAAAAAGGTTTTAAGTTGGCAAATGAGTTTGAAATAGAATTAAATGATGATTTAGAAGTGCAAGAGCCAAAAAAGTATAAGGTTTTATTGTTGAATGATAATTATTCAACTATGGATTTTGTAATTGATATACTTGTTAAGATTTTTAAAAAAAGTACAGATGAAGCTACTGTTATTATGCTAAATATTCATAATAATGGAAAAGAAGTGTGTGGTGTTTATACCCATGAAATAGCTTCAACAAAAGTTATGCAAGTGAAAAACTTAGCTAGACAAAAGGGCTTTCCTTTAAAAGCTATAATGGAAGAAGAGTAAATCATGATAAGTAAAGAATTAAGAGAGATATTTGCGCAAGCTGTATCCTATGCAAAAAGTAGTAAGCATGAGTATTTAACATTAGAACATATATTTCTAATGTTATTAAATGATGAGTTTATTTCTAGCATGTTAAATGATTTGGGATTAGATACTAAAAAAATATTTAATGATACAAAAACGCATATTGAAATAAGCACTCCAAGGCTTCCTGATGATATAAATGATGAGCCAATAGAGACTACAACATTAACTTCTGTTATTGAGCATATGGTTGCCCATACACAAACTTCTGGTAAAGGTTATGCAAGCGTTGATGATATGTTTGTGGCAATTTTAAAAAATGAAAAATCATATGCAACTTTTGCTTTAAAAAGCCAAGGAATTGAAAGAATTGATATTTTAGAAGAGATAGCTCATAGAGATATTGAAGTTGATGTTCAAGATGAGAGTGATGAAGAAGATAATAGAAGATTAAATAAAAAAAATGAAGTTTTAGATAATAATTCCGTTGAGCTTGTAGCCTTAGCAAAAAAAGGTGAAATTGACCCTGTTATTGGAAGAAATAAAGAGATAAATAGGGTTATTCAAATTTTAAGTAGAAGAAAGAAAAATAATCCAATACTTGTAGGTGAACCAGGTGTTGGTAAAACTGCTATTGCAGAAGGTTTAGCTTTAGAGATTGCAAATGGTAATATACCTTCTATTTTAAAAGATTCAAAAGTATTTTCACTTGATATGGGTTCAATGTTAGCTGGAACAAAATATAGAGGTGATTTTGAGAAAAAATTAAAATCACTTTTAAAAGAGATTAGTAAAATCCCACACTCTATTTTATTTATTGATGAAATACATACACTTGTGGGAGCAGGAAGTGTTGGTGGAGGAGCTATGGATGCTTCAAATATTTTAAAACCAATGCTTTCAAATGGAAAACTAAGATGTATAGGTGCAACTACATTTGCAGAGTTTAGAAATGATTTTTCAAAAGACAAAGCACTTAGTAGAAGATTTGCTAAAGTTGATGTAAGTGAACCTACAAGTGAGGATTGTGTAGCTATTTTAGAAGGATTAAAATCTAAATATGAAGAGTTTCATAATGTGAAATTTAATAGAAAATCTTTAGAAATGGCAGTTGAATTAAGTAAAAAATATATTAATGATAGATTTTTACCAGATAGTGCTATTGATGTTATTGATGAGGTTGCTGCTACTAAAAAATTAGAGTTAAACCCTGATGGGAAAAATAAAAAACCTATAAATATAACAGCTATTGATATAGAAAATACAGTTGCACTTATGGCAAATATTCCACCAAAATCAGCTACAAAATCTGACTTGACATTACTAAAAACTTTAGAAAAAAATATGCAAAAAAGAGTTTTTGGACAAGACGATGCGATTACTTCTATAATTAAAGCAATTAAGATAAATAGAGCTGGTCTTGGAGGAGAGTCAAAACCTGTTGGAAGTTTCCTTTTTACTGGACCTACTGGTGTTGGTAAAACAGAAGTTGCAAAAGAGTTATCAAATCAATTGGGTATTCATTTTGAAAGATTTGATATGAGTGAATATATGGAAGCACATACAGTTTCTAGACTTATTGGAGCACCAGCAGGATATGTGGGATTTGAGCAAGGTGGACTTTTAACTGAAGCTATTAGAAAACATCCTCATTGTGTTTTATTACTTGATGAGATAGAAAAAGCACATCCTGATTTAATGTCAATTTTACTTCAAGTTATGGATAATGCAGAGTTAACTGATAATAGTGGAAATAAAGCAGATTTTCAAAATGTTATATTAATTATGACATCAAATTTAGGCTCATCAGAAGCAAATGTAATGGGATTTGCAAAGGATGATACTTTAAATGAGAATAAAGCAATCAAAAAATTCTTTGCTCCTGAGTTTAGAAATAGACTTGATACTATTGTAACCTTTAAGCCACTTACATTAGATATTGTTTCAAAAGTTGTTGGTAAATTTGTTGATGATATGAAAGCTCAAATTGCTGATAAAAAGATAGATATTGTATTGACTTCTAGAGCTAAAAATGAGTTAGCTAGACTTGGGTATGATAAAGATATGGGTGCTAGACCACTAAATAGAGTAATTGCCACTGAAATAAAAGATAAAATCACTGATGAGATTCTTTTTGGCAAACTTAAAAATGGTGGAATAGTTAAAGTTGATTTTGTAAAAGATGAATTTAAATTTGATTATAAAAGTTTATAAAATGGAGAAAAATATGAAGAAAATATTACTTAGTTCTATGGTTGCAGTTTTGATTTTTAATGGTTGTACAGAGGATAAAAAAGAGAAACAAAATATTGAACTTAAAACAGAACAGTCAGCTACACAAAGTAATAAAAATATTGAGATTATTAAAGAAAAAAGTAATGATATTTTAAACTCAAGTAAAGAAATAGTAAATGCTGTAAAAGATGAAACTTTAAAAGTTGTTGAAAACTCTAAAGATATTACAAATGATGTTGTGGCAAAAGCAAAGGAAGTTAGTGTTGATGTTGCAAAAGAAGCAAAAGTTATTACAAATAATGTTGCTGAAAATATCACTAAAAGTATTGATAAAGTAATAGAAACTAAAAATGATTCTGCAAATGATAATGCAAAAGCTTTATTTATAAAATGTGCTGGTTGCCATGGACAAAATGGAGAAATACATGCTCTAGGTAAATCTCAAAAGATAAATGAATGGGATGAAACAAAAATAGAAAATGCGCTTATTGGTTATAAAAATGATACTTATGGTGGAAATATGAAAGGTGTAATGAAAGCTCAAGTAATGCACTTAAACGAGGCCGATATAAAAGCATTGGCTAAATATATTTCTAAAATGGGAAAATAATGATAAAAAAGATTGATATCAATAGTGATGAGTTCCAAACAACCTTTGAACTAACAAGACAGTTTACAGATAAAGTTTGTGAGGAACATGGTTTTGTTTATAATCCTGAAGATGATGTAAATGAATCAATTCAAATGGGTTTAACAAGAAATAAACTTATATATGATAAGAGATATTGTCCATGTTTTATGGTAATAGGTGAAACACAAGAGGAAAAAGATAAAGCAGATAATAGACTTTGTCCATGTACTCCTGCACTAGAAAAAGAGATACCAAGTCAAGGTCACTGTCACTGTGGTATTTTTTGTACAAAAGAGTATGTCGATAGTTTAAATAATAGCACTAAAAAAGATGAAGAAATTGCCCATTCAAAAGGTTTTACAAAAGAAGAGTGTGAAAAAATTTTAACAAAATCTCAAATAAGTGCACTTGAAGTTGAAGCTTTACTTGAAGCTAGAGAATTAGGATTTATTGATTTTAATTTAGTAGATACAAGAGAGTGGATGGAGTGGGTAGGACATAGAATAAAAGGGACGGATTACTTAGTTCCAACAACATCATTTTACCAATCAATTGAAGTATTAGATGATAAAAAAGATATTCCAGTTGTTGTTTATTGCCACAGTGGAAGTAGAAGTGCATATTGTCAAACTATTATGCTTTCTAATGGTTTCAAAAGTGTTAGCAATTTAGATTATGGAATAATGTCTTATCAAGGTGAATTACTCTCTGGAGAATAGAAAAATTATTAAATAATTTTTCTATATTTCTTAATATTAGCATAAATATTTTTTTTCTAAAATTGTAAAAAAAATAAAAATCTCTACACATACCTATTTTTAGGCTTTTAAGCCTAAAAATAACTCGAATATCTAAAATAATTTTTAAAATAATTTTTTTCTTTCTCTAATTTTTTAAAAAAATGAAGATTAAACTTCTTGTATAATATAGTGTATTTATAAAAAAATTAAGGTACTTATGAAAGAGATTTTAAAGAGATTAGAAATCATTAAAAGTTGTATTGCAATTGAAGATGAAGAGAGCCTTTATCCTCAAGTTCATAGACTTTACTCTTTACAAATCGATGACAAAGTAAAAAACATACTCAAATTAATTGAAGATACAAATTTTCAAGAAGTTATAACTTTAATAGACAAATATCTATCTCAATTTTCATCATTGGTTATCCATGAAGACAAAGAAGTTCAAGGCTTAAAGTTAGAATTAAAGGTTTTAGAAAAAGAGCTTTTAATTTTAAGTTGTAAGATTGAAGAATATCACAACAAGATAAATGATTTTAATGGAAGATACCATAAAGAAGTTGGAGTATTGATAGAAGAGATACTTATATTAAGAGAAGAATACTTTGAATTTTTATATAAAAAAGAGGGTAAGAAGTATGAGTATGAGTATTTTGAAGCCAAAAAAGATTTTGAAAATTTTCATCAAGAGGTAAAAAAGTTTAAACTTGATGATCCCTTTGAACTTTCTAAAAAAGAAAAAATAGAGTTAAAAAGACTTTATAAAAAAGCTAGTAGATTATGTCATCCAGATATTATTGAGGATAGTAAAAAAGATAAAGCAGAAGAGATTTTTAAAGAGTTAAATGCAGCATATCAACAAAACAATTTAAAAAAAGTATCTTTGATATTAAATAGCTTATTAAATGGTGAAACATTTTCTTGTGATTCTGATGCGTTATTTGATAGAAATATTTTAAAAAATAAAATTGAATTAGCAAGGGAAAAAATAAAATTAGCTAAAACAGAAATTGAGATAATCAAAAAAGATGAAACTTTTATTTTAATAAATAAAATTGATGATTTAGATGAATATATATTTGAAATGAAACAAGAGTTAAAAGAAGAAAAAGAAAACTTGGTCGCAAAAATGCGTGAATATTCCACAACAATATAAAAGAGTAAATATGACTAGTAGAGCAGGGTTAATTATAAAAGGTACAACTCCATATATGGAGCTTTTTAAAAGCAAAACGTTAATTTTATATACTCAAAAAATTTTAGAAAATCCAATTGATATATTATTGGATGATTCTTGGGTTACACGAATTTTTGATTGGGCAGATGAAAATAAAATTGATGATTTGTATTATATTAATAAAGGTTTTAATAGTAAGTATCCAAGGGGATTACCAAGGGATAAACAAGCTTTATTGGATTTGGAAGAGTTAAATTTATCTAAATACAATCTGACATATTTGCCAAGAGAAATATGTAATTTAACCAAATTAAAAAAGCTACATTTATATAAAAATAGATTGAGATTTATCCCCAAAGAGATTAAAAATTTACAAAATTTAGTGGAGTTAAGTTTATCAAAAAATAATTTATCAAGATTGCCAGATGAAATATGTGAACTTAAAAATTTAGAAGTTTTAGCATTATTTGAAAACTCTTTAACTTCTTTACCTACAAAATTTGGACAACTTAAAAATTTAGTCAAGCTAAATTTGTTGGGTAATCAGTTAAGAATATTGCCAAGTAGTATTTGTAATTTAGAAAATCTTGATAGTTTAAGTATTTTTAACAATAAATTAGAATCTTTACCAAATGATATTGGGAATTTAAAAAATCTTACTGAATTACTTGTAAATCATAATTATCTTGTTGAATTACCAGAAAGTCTCGGTGAACTACGAAATTTACGAATATTGTGGTTATATGAAAATAGGTTGGAAAAACTTCCTTCATCAATAGGAAATTTACAAGAATTAACTGATCTTTGGGTTTATAGTAATAATTTAAAAACTATTCCAAATGAGGTATCAAAATTGTCAAATTTAAAAGAGTTGTGGTTATCAAATAATTGTTTAATTAACTTACCTCATAACTTAGATAATCTTTCAAAATTAAAAGAGTTTAATCTATCAAATAATAATATTACGCATCTTCCAAATGAGTTATCTTATCTTAAAGATTTAACTTGGCTAGAGGTAGATAAGAGCGTTTATTTATCAAATGATTTTGATGAATTTATTGAAAAAAATATAATTAATTTCAACTAAATTTCATCATCTACTTTTTTTATAGAATATTCATTTGAAAACTTTTTAAGTAGTTGAATAATTGATATAAAAAAGGTAACCATTGCAGGTCCAATAATCATACCCCAAAATCCAAATGTTGAAAGACCAGCTATTATAGAGAAAAAGATTAAAAGTTCATTGATGTTTGCTTTTGTTTTTACTACTCTTAAATTAATAAATTTAATTATGACTGGTTTTATAAATGTATCTGCAATAATTGAAATTATTACGATTGAATATATTGCAATTATAATTGCATTTGTGGAAGAAACAGTAAAACCTTCATATAATGCCATCGGAAGCCACATAATAAGTCCACCAACAACAGGAATCAATGAAGCAAATCCATATAATACTCCAAGTAAAATTCCATCATATCCAAAAAATGAAATAAATATTCCAAATAAAAAACCTTCTAAAATTGCTGTTGCAAGAATTGAGTATAAAACAACACTCATAACAGTTGATGATTCAAAAAATAGTGCACTAGCATCTTCTTTTTTTAAAGGAAGTAAGCTTTTAAGATAGTTTGATAATGGAATTGAATAAAAGTTAAAAAAGAAATAAAAGATTAATATCATTACCATATCAAGTATAAATTTTGCTGAATTTTTACCTAAATATGCTCCAAAAGATAGAAGATTTTCTATGTACGCTTTAATATTTATTTTATCAATAGCCTCCATTAATTGCTCTTTTACTAATGTAAAGTCATTTGGTAAAAGGGTAACCCATGATTCAAGTTTTGTCAGCATTTTTGCCAATGCTTGTTGGTCTATATTATTAATTAATGTTGCAAAAGAGAATACACAATAAATTAGTGGAATAAAAAATACTAAAGTTAGTATTATGGTCATAATTAATGAAGAAAAAAACTTACTAGGTATTTTTGCAGTTATGTATAGATTCAAAGAGTTTGTAGCAACAGCCAATAAAAGGGCAACGGTCATTGATTTTAAGTAAGGGTTAAAAAGTTCAAATAAAAAGTATAGGGTAATTGTTCCTATAATAATTAAAAAATTTTGTGGTTTCAAAATAGTTTACCTTCTGTAATAGGTGCTGTTAATCTAAATAGTTCATATGTTTTAACACTTGCAACTCTTCCTCTAGCTGTTCGTTCTATATATCCATTTGCCAATAAATATGGCTCAATGGCATCTTCAATTGTTCCTTCATCTTCACTCAATGCCGCTGCAATTGTTGATAATCCCATAGGTTTACCTCTATTTGATACTAAAAGTTCAAGTAAGTTTATATCCATCTCGTCAAAACCTGTTTCATTTACACCTAATTCATCTAAGGCATATTGACATCTTTTTAATTGAATTGATTGTTCATTTTCAACCTCTGCAAAATCTCTTACTCGTCTTAAAAGTCTAAGGGCAATTCTTGGTGTCCCTCGACTTCTTCTTGCAATCTCTAAGCTTGCATCTTTTTCACACTCTTTATTTAGTTTTGAACCAGCTTTTTGAATAATTTTTGATAATTCATCATGGGAATAAAATTGCATTCTAAAGTGCATTCCAAATCTTTCTCTAAGTGGATTTGATAACATTCCAGCTCTAGTTGTAGCTCCAATTAGAGTAAATCTTGGAAGGTCAATTTTTACAGTTTGTGCTGCTGGTCCACTTCCAATTATAATATCAAGTCTATAATCCTCCATGGCAGGATAAAGTATCTCTTCAACTGCTGGACTTAGTCTGTGGATTTCATCTATAAAAAGTATATCTCCTTCATCAAGATTTGTCAAAATTGCAGCTAAATCTCCTGATTTTTCTATCATTGGACCTGCTGTAATTTTAATATTTGAGTTCATTTCATTTGAAATAAGATAAGATAATGTAGTTTTACCTAATCCTGGAGGTCCATAAAATAAGATATGGTCCAGTGCTTCACCTCTTTTTTTACTAGCATCAATAAAAACACGTAGATTTTTTTTGATTTTCTCTTGACCTATATAATCATCCCACGATGAAGGTCGTAAGTTTACTTCAGTATTTTCATCTTCAAAAGAGATTTGTTCTACATTTACTAGTCTATCATCCACTTTTAATATTCCTCTTCTTTACTAGGAAAAGTTTTATTTTGAACATCAGATTTATATTGTTTAACAGCATCTTTTACAAGTTTTGCACCATCTAAATAATGTCTTACAAATTTTGGTTTAAATTCTTCAAAAAAGCCTAACATATCAGACCAAACTAAAACTTGACCATCAGTATCTTTACCAGCACCAATTCCAATTGTTGGAATAGAAACTGCTCGGGTAATTTTTTTTGCAGCATCTGACATAACACCTTCAACAACTATTGCAAAAGCTCCTGCTTTTTCTATAGCAATTGCATCTCGAATTAGTTTTTCTATATCCTCTTTTGTTTTACCTCTTACTTTATAGCCACCTTCACTTCTAACATATTGTGGCATAAGCCCAATGTGTCCCATAACCGCAATAGAGTTTTTTGTAAGGTGTGAAACAATTTCAGCTCTATCTTCTCCACCTTCAATTTTAATGGCAGCTGCATTGGTTTCTTGATAAACTTTTACAGCGTTTGTTAGTGCTTCATCTTTGTTAATATATGTGCCAAAAGGCATATCTAGTACAACAAATGCTTCTTTTGCCCCATTACATACAGCATTTGTATGATAAATCATTTGTTCAAGTGTTGCAGATAAAGTATCAGGTTTCCCAGCAAAACTCATATTTAAACTATCCCCTACTAAAATAATATCTGCAATCTCTTCAAAAAGTTTTGCAAATAGTGCATCATAGGCTGTTATCATTGTCAATTTTTTATTATTTTTTGCTTTTTTTATTTTGCTAATACTCATTTTTTCAAAACTAGCAGATGCGGTACCATTACTAGATGGTAAGTTTCCTTGAAAATCATTTTTAATAATACTCACTGAATAATCCTTGAAATTTATAAGTAATAATTGTATCTAAAATATCCTTTTTTTTGAAAAATCGAAATATATAGCTCTTTGATAAATATTTTAATATTTATTCTGATGTTTATTCTCATATCTCTTCAAGATAAAATTAGATAGAATAATTAAAAATTAATATTTTATTAGGATTATATTTTGAAAAAACTTGTTGGATATATTACTTCATCACTACCTGAAAACAATTTTACTTTAGATTTGGCATTATCAATGAGAGATGCAGGTGTTGATATTTTAGAATTAGGAATTCCATTTTCTGACCCCGTTGCTGATGGTCCAGTTATTGAAAAAGCAAATTTAATTGCTTTGGAAAATGGTTTTAAATTAAAAGATTTATTTGAAGTATCTGCAAAAATTGCACCTGAACTTAGAACTTTATGGATGGGTTATGCAAATCCATTTTATCATATGGGCGTTGAAAAGTTTTTTTCTAAAGCAAAAGAGTGTGGTATAAAAGGTGCTATTATCCCTGACTTACCATATGAAGAAGCTCTTAAATATCAAGATTTAGCAAAAGAATATAACCAATCAATAATCTCTTTTGTTGCTCCAACACATAGTGAAGAGAGAATAAAAAGGGTTGTGGAAAATTCAAGTGAATTTGTCTATTTGGTTGCATATGCAGGAATAACAGGTAGTGGTCAAAGCGAAGACTTGACATCTATAATAGAAAATGTTAAAAAATATACTCAAACACCACTTTATATTGGTTTTGGAGTAGATGAAAAAACTGCAAAAGAGAAAGCTAAAGGTGTAGATGGAGTAATAGTTGGTTCTGCATTTGTAAAACATATAATTGATGATAGTTTAAATAATAATGAAAAAATTAAAAGAATTTCAGCAATAGCTAAAGAGATAAAAGAAAAAATAAACGAGTAAAGATGCAGTTAATAAATGATGAAGTAGAGTTTGTTGAGAATAATAAAGATTGTTCTTATTTTGACAATGAAATATCTGATATAAGATACAGATACTTAAGAAATTGTACTCCTGATGATTATCAAAATATGCTTGAGCATGGTTGGAGAAGATTTGGAAGAATGCACTTTGTTCCAGAGTGTAATAATTGTACAAAATGTATAAGTATTAGAATAGATGTTGAAAATTATAAATTCTCTAAATCAGAAAAAAGAGTATTAGCTAAAAATAAAAATACAAAGGTTTATATTCAACCCCCTTCAATTTCAATCGATCATTTAAATTTATATGATAAATACCATAGCTTTATGAATGAAAAAAAAGGTTGGCCTTATTCTCCAATAGAGCCTATGGAGTATAATAGGTCATATGTAGAAGGTAAAACTTCATACACAAAAGAGTTTTTATATATGAGAGATGATAAGTTAATCGGTGTTGCTTTGACTGACATTTTAGATAAATCTATCTCTTCAATTTATTGTTTTTATGATCATAATTATGAAAAATTTTCAATTGGAAAATTTTCAATTTTAGCACAAATAAAAATTGCTAAACAACTTAAAATACCTTATATTTATTTAGGATATTGGATAAAAGATCATTTTTCTATGGGTTATAAAGAGGCTTATACTCCTTTTGAAGTCCTTGAAAACCGAGCTTCTTTGGAAGAAGATACTATTTGGAACAAATATAAGGTATAATAAACCTTATTGCACAACTATTTTAAGGATAGATATGAAAAAATTATTATTAACTGCATTTCTAATAATCTCATCTTGTGTTGCAAGTGATTATATTGGTAGTGAAGTTGATTGTTTAGTTATAAAAGAAGAGAATTCAATAATTTGTAAATATATGACAGAACGTTCAATCGAAGATAAATTCGTTACAATGGAGTGGATAAATCCAGAAGGGGAGATATCAAGAACTAGAAAAGTTCTTTTTCCATCAGGGCATGGTTCAGTGTACGATTTTAGATATTTAAGTGGTAGAGAACTTGGAGTTTGGACTTTTAGAGTAACAGATAAAGA
Organism: Arcobacter sp.; assembly: GCF_050300555.1. Lineage (NCBI taxonomy): Bacteria > Pseudomonadati > Campylobacterota > Epsilonproteobacteria > Campylobacterales > Arcobacteraceae > Arcobacter > Arcobacter sp. The sequence continues at coordinate 97,022 of NZ_JBNKXY010000006.1, read as the reverse complement.
ACAAGTTTATAATACAACTTTTGAGATAAAAGCAGAAGAGTAATCACATAAAAATTATGTAACTACTTTTGCTATATTGTAAGTTATAAAAGATAAAACCCATGCTGTTGATGTTGTAAAAACAAATAGATAAACTAAGTATTTCCATCCTCCTGCTTCCCTTGTAAATACCATTGATGCTGCTAAACAAGGTATATAAATCATTACAAACATTATAAATGAGAGTGCTGAAGTTATTGGGATGTTATTTTTTATTTTATTAAGTAAAGTCTCACTTTGTTCATTTAATTCATCACCTAAACCATATAAAATACCTAATGTAGAAACAACAATCTCTTTTGCTGCAAGTCCAGTTTCTAAGGCAACTGTCATTCTCCAATCAAAACCTAATGGTTCAAAAAATGGTTGAGAAAATTTTCCTATAATTCCTAGATATGAGTTTTCAAGATTATATTGTATTAGAGTATTTTGTAACTCTTGTTTTTTTTCTTCACTTGTTGTTTGTTCTATTTGCATATTTATTTTTGTTTCAAATTCTATATCTTTTGGGTAATTTGATGCAAACCAAATTAATATTGATGCTGCAAGAATATATGTACCAGCTTTTCTTAAATACATTAATGCTTGATTTGAAACAGTATGCCAAACTAATTTAAAAGTTGGCAATCTATATTTTGGCATTTCCATTACAAAAGGTTCATCTTCACTTTTAAAAACAGTTATTTTTAAAAGTTTAGCTGCAATCAATCCAAGTAGGGCACCTGTAATATATATTAAAAATAGGATATTACCTGCATTTTCTCCAGCAAAAAAAGCACCAGTAAATAAAACATATATAGGTAGTCTTGCCCCACAAGACATAAATCCGATAATAAATAGTGTTAATAATCTATCCCTATCGTTTTTAAGTGTTCTTGCAGCCATATAAGCTGGAACTGAACACCCAAAGCCTGTAACTAAAGGAATAAATGATTTTCCGTGTAATCCAAATTTATGGAAAAAGCCATCAAGTAAAAAAGCAACTCTACTCATATATCCAGTAGTTTCAAGTAATGCAATTCCAAAAAATAGTATTACAATGTTTGGCAAAAATAAAATTACTGCACCAACTCCAGCTATAATACCATCACCAACAAGAGATGAAATTTCATTCTCTCCAAGTATATTTTTTGTACCATCTACTAATGAAGCAAAAAATGAGTCTATTATATCCATAGGAATACTACCAAGTTCAAAGGTAAGTTGGAAAAGTCCCCACATAAAAAATAGAAATATTGGGATTCCTAAAATCTTATTTATTAATACTGAATCAATCTTTGAGCTTAAATCTTTTTCATACTCTTTTTTTGATGTAATAACCTCTTGTGTTGCACCTCTTGCAAAGGCATTTTTTTCATCTGCAAAGATTTCATCTAAATCTTTTGTATTGTAGTGTAAATAAATATGTTCAAAGGCTTCATTTAGTAAAGGTTGAAGTTCTATCCAGATAGGTTCATCATGGAACTTTAAAAAAGTTTTTTTATCTTCTTGTAAAAGTTTAATAGCTACTTCTCTATAGTGAACATCACTTTCATATTTTTTTTCTATTAAAAGGGTTTTAATATTAGATATTTCTTCTTCAATTACATTTGAAAAAATTAGTTTTGATTCAAATTTAGGAGAGTTGTATTTTTCAATTAAAGTTTTTATTAAAGTATCTATACCTGTTCTATTTTTAGCAGATGTTTTAACACAAGGTTTACCAATTATTTTACTTAATTGGTTTTCATCTATTATTAATCCCTCATTGTCTGCTTCATCACTCATATTTAAAGCAATAATCATTTTTTTATCTAAGGCTAATAGTTCAGTTGTAAGGTATAAGTTTCTTTCTAGATTTGTAGAATCAAGTACATTTAAGATAATGTCATAATCACCTTTTTCAAGATAATTTTTTGTAACTTTTTCTTCAATTGTATATTCGTTTAGGGAATATGAACCTGGTAAGTCTGTGATTTGAAAAAGATAATCATTGTATTGGAATTCTATTTGTTTTTTTTCAACTGTAACCCCTGAGAAATTTCCAACTTTTAATTTAGAGTTTGAAATTGAATTAATAAGCATCGATTTACCAACATTTGGCTGCCCAACTAGAGCAATTTTTATCAATTTTTTTTCATTTAAATTTCGCATTCAGTTCTTTCTACTTCTATTGTTTTTGCTTCATTAATTCTTAATGCAATTTTTGTACTATGAAGTCTTATTTCGATTGTATTTTTTGAAATTGTTTGTTCAATAACATAAATTCTAGCACCTTTTGTTATTCCAAAAGAGTTTAGCCTATATTTTAAAACTTGTTCTGCAGTTACTTTTGTGATGATTCCACATTCACCTTTTTGTAATTCACTTAAATCCATATGTCCTCTTTAACTTACTTAAGTGCATATTGTATTCCAGAGTAATTAAATAAGTACTTAAATGATAGTAATTATCAGTTTGATTTTTTAAATTTTATTTGTTATACTCTTATGTTTAAATAAAAAGGACATTTATCATGAGTAATAACGAAGAATTTGAAGATATTAAAGAAGAATTAAAAAAAATTGTTAAGCAAAAGGGCTTAAAATATACAGAACAAAGAGAAATTGTTTTAGAAGTTTTATTAAATGCAACTGAACACTTAACAGCTGAAGAGATTTACAATGAAGTAAAACTTGCAAATCCTGATTCAAATATTGGAATAGCAACAGTATATAGATCTTTATCATTTCTTGAAGAAGTTCATCTTATCACTTCTATTACTTTTGGTACAGATGGCAAAAAGTATGAATCAAATACAAAAAAACATCATGACCACTTAATATGTATATCATGTGGTAAAATAGTTGAATTTATAGATGAAGAGATAGAAAAAAGACAAGATAAAATAGCAAAAGACAATGGCTTTAAAGTTACAAGTCATGTAATGCAATTACTTGGTAATTGTAAAGATTGCCAATAATATTTAAGGATTTCCCTTAAATATTATTCTATAGATTGTAAATATAAATTATGTTTTATACTCTTTTTTAATTTCTCAATTTTTTTAAAAATTTTCATTTTCTAGCCCCACAAATTCTGTCACAATTTTCGCAGTAATTAGAATCAATCATTTTTTTATATTCATCATAAACGCATGTTGAAGAGTGCTTTGTACAAATATAAGGTATGTTTTGTTTTTTTGCAATATTTTTGTATTTGTGCATTACATTGTGATTTAAAAATGAAGTTAACATAATGATACAATCAGTATCTTGTGGAATTTTTTTCTTAGGTGCAGAAGATTTTTTTCTAGCGTCCCAATGTTTTACAGAACTTGCTCCTAGCTCTTGTAATGTTGATATAATAGTTGATATCTTATCTCCACCAATAACTAAAACACTCATGACATATCCTTTAATAAAAGTTTATCATCTATATTGATAATAATTATTAAAATGATATTGAAAGTAAACTTAAACTTAAATTATATTGATATTTATTATCAATAAGTTTGGTTATTTTTCATCACAATCTTTTGTACAATAACCAAATAAAAGAGTTCTTATTACAAAAAATAGTATAGCTACAAGAAAAATTATACCTATAAATTTTTCAGTTGCAATTATATTTAAGTAGTCTAAAAATATGCCAGTAATAATAACTAATATATAAAATATTAGAACTCTTTTATCTTCTGGGATTAAAAAATACATCTATTTTTTTGAAGGAATATATCTAAAAAAGATATACAAAACAAATAACATAACAAATAAAATTCCTAAAGATGACAGGCTTAATACCATTTCTGGTTCACCACTTCCCCTTTGGTACTCTTTATTCATAAATAAAAATGTGACTGATAAAAGCATAAAAGAAGCGGTAATAACAGCAATTAGGTGAGAAAATACTTTATGAATTTTTGTTTTGTAAAAATCAAAAACTATTTTCCAAGTCAATCCTGCAGACACAATTGTTATGATAAGTATAATAATTTGTTCACTATTTTTCATTAATTAATTTTTCCTTTTATTATAAGTTTTTTAGAGTATTGAAACTATTTTTCATAGAATAATTTATGACGAAAATATCATCTAAACTTTCTTCTATAAATAGACTCTCAAGCCAATCAGATAGAATCTCTGCTAACTCTAATATTTGAAATGAGATTTTACTTTCATTTTCTAATAGATAAATGTCTATTTTATTCATATAATTTTTAATTTCATTTAATAAGTTACTTATTTCTGTAAACTCTGAAAAACTAAGAAGTAAGATTCTAGATTTTTCAATTATATTAGAAAAGTTTCTTATTGTATCTTCAAGTTTTGCTGAAAATTTAATCTCTTGTTCTAGTTCATTTATTTTTTCGATTAATTCTTTAATATCATCTTTATCAAATATATTTTCAGGGTATTCAGCTAATAGTTTTTTTGCACTTAGCATATGGTCATCTATTTGTTCTTCCTTATCAAAATAGATATATTCTGTATTTGTTTTTATTCCATCAGTTTGTTTTGGATTAATAATATTTTTAATATATCTATTAAGCATGATGTTTATAGTTTCTTGAGATAAAGGTTTTACGATAAAAGCGTTTGCTTTTAGTTCTTTTGCTTTATTTTTATTTTCATTATCATTTATAATTGCAGATGCCACAACTATTTTAGGCTGCAATGCTAATTGTTTATTTCGTATAAATTCTAATGCTTCAAAGCCATCCATAACAGGCATCATAATATCTAAAAAAATTATATCATATATACAATTTTCTACTTTATCGATAGCTTCTTTTCCATTTAAAGCTGTGTCAATTTTATATTTAGTTATGTTATTTTCTTCAAACCACTCTTCAATAAGCATTTCAAGCACATAAATATTTGCTTCATTATCATCAGAAATTAAAATATTAAACATCAAAAATCCTAATTTATTTATAATTATTTGATTATAACCAAAATTTTTTTGTTTAGACTAAAATAACTGTATATGATAGTAAAATAACTATATATGTTTAAATAAAAAATTTTATTATTATTTAAACTAAGTTAATTTTTGATATTATTTTTCTTAATATAGGAGTTAATATGTTTTTTGGTAATTGTAGGGGAAAAGATATTGAAATAGTTAATCTAAAAAAAGAGATTAATGACTTACACGAAAGTTTAAATTCACAAAAATTGGAATTTGAAGAGTTTAAAAACAAAAAAGAAGAAGAGTCAAAAAAAGAGATTGTTAAATTAACAAAAGAGTTAGAAATCTATAAAAATATTTCTAAATTTTCTTATGAAGAAGGTTTAGTAGCATTTGATAAAAACATGAATGAAATATTTAAAAATGATAGAGCAGCTTCGCATTTAAAAGATAGTTCACTTATTTTAAATGCACTTAAAGAAAATCATTCTACAGTTGTTTTAGGTGATTGTGAAGCAAAAATTACTTATCAAAGTTTTGATAATGTTAATATTGCTATTCTTACAAAAGTATCAATTAAAGATGCAGAAAATAGTTCAATAACAAAATACAACAGTGAAAATATTGCTAATGCTTTAACTTCAACACAAAGTGCATATGTTGGTTTATTAGATGATTTAAATTCTATGATGACTGAATCAAAAGAAACAGCTGAAGGTTCCGCAAAAGGTTTACAATTAACTAAAAATATTGTTAAAGATACAAGTGATATTCAATCTCATATTCAATCAGAAAATTCTATGGTACATAACCTTGTAGAAAATAGTAAAAATATTACAGCAGTTATAAATATGATAGAAGCTATTGCTTTTCAAACAAATATTTTATCACTAAATGCAGCCGTTGAAGCAGCAACTGCAGGTGAAGCTGGAAAAGGATTTGCAGTAGTTGCGCAAGAGGTAAGAAATCTTGCTACAAGAAGTGCAGAAGCTGCAAAAGAGATAAAAAGTGTAGTTGATTTAATACAAAATGAAACTTTAAATATTAAAAATAGTTCAGATCAAATTGCAAAAGCAGTTGATGAGACTAAAGTAAGAGTTGATGAGTTAATAAAACTTATGAATGGATTTGAAAAGAACTCTAGTAGAACAGTTTTTGAAGTAGAAAGTATAAGTAATAAAATCTTTATAAATCTTGCTAAACTTGACCATATTATTTATAAAAACAATTTATATAAACTTTTATTTGGTGAACCAAATGGATTTAATGGAGTTGACCATCATAATTGTAGACTTGGTAAGTGGTATGAAAGTGGACTTGGAAAAACAGAGTTTAGTTTCGTAAAATCATATAAACAACTTGAACCATATCATAAAGCAGTACATGATAATGCAAATGCTCTTGCAGATGAGTGTTCAAGTAAAGATGAGATTTGTACTACAGAAGTTATTGAAAAAAGAGTTCAAAAAATCGAAGAAGCAAGTGAAGGTGTATTTGAGTATTTAGATAAAATTTTAGAAGAAAAAAATAATTATTTAATGCATGATGCTGCAGATAAATTATTTGAGAAAAAAAAGGGGTAAAAAATGAGCGATAGAACTTATAATTTAGCTATTGTTGATGATGCTAGTGAGATAATTGAAATGCTATCAAAAACATTATCAAGAAATAAAAAATATAATATCTCTACTTATACAAATCCTCTTACTGCAATAGATAACATTGACTCAAAAATAGATGTCGTATTTTTGGATATTGTTATGCCTCAACTTGATGGGCTTGAAGCATTAGAAAAAATTATTAATAAGAATCCGGAAATAAAAGTTATTATGATGACTGCAAGTTCTACTTTAGATAGAGTTTTAAAAGCACATAAATACGGAGCGACACATTATATTATGAAACCATTTGATTCTATGCAAAATATTGAAAAGAAGCTTGAATTAGTATTAGGTATCTAGTGAGTAAAAATATTTTTACAATTGTTATTTTTCTTTTTTTAGAATTAATTGTTTATGCAAGTTTAATTTATAATCAAAATTTGCATTTTGAAAAGGTTTTAGAAAATATTTTAAATAATGATGACAAAGAGTTTAAAATAATTAAAAACTTCTTTTATGAAGAGATTGATGAAAAGATTTATAACAAATTTAAAAATATAATTATTTTAAAATCTGTTCAAGGTATAGTTACAGAGGATGAGCTTCAAGTAAAATTAAATAAGCTTTCAAAAATATTTATTGATGAAAAACAATTAACATATTTAAAAGAAACAGAAGTTTTTAAAACAATTAAAAATGCAGAAAAAAATATTCTTTTATTTGAAATAAATAAACATACCTTTTCTATATCCTTGATTCCATATTATGATTCCTCTAAAAACTTGAATTACTTTATAAAGTTTAATACTGAAACAGGAATCAATGATATGAAGTATAGAACAAAGATTTTATTTCTAGTTTTTTCTGTTTTAATTTTACTTTTATTAATTCATGGACATTATGTAGATAATATAAAAACTAAATTAGCAATAAAAAATGAAGAGTATAAAGATTTGTTAAAGGCTGTTGATAAATATGTTTTGATGACAGAAACAGATAAGGATGGAATAATAACAAGTGTCTCAACTGCATTTAGTGAAGTAACAGGGTATGGAAAATCAGAGTTAATAGGGCGTCCTCATAATTTGATAAGACATCCTGATATTCCAAAAGAAGTTTTTAAAAAGATGTGGGAAGAGTTAAATTCTGGAAAAATTTGGAAGGGTGAACTTAAAAATATAGATAAGTATGGAAATATATATTGGATTGATGGTACTATTGTTCCAAAGTTTGATAAAAATAGAAATATCATAGGTTATATTTCATTTAGAAAAGATATAACTGATAAAAAAAGATTAGATGAGATAAATAAAAATCTTAAAAAACAAATTGAAGAAAAAATTACTGAGATGGAGATTTTGGATTCAAATATAATTCAACAATCAAAAAAAGCATTGGTTGGGAATTTAGTTGATATTATTGCACATCAATGGAAACAGCCTCTAGCTGTAATGTCCTTATATGCGATTGATATAAGCGAGAGTGTAAGGCATGGGGAGATGAATCAAGCATATGCTGATGAATTGTCAGAAAAATTTAAACGTCAAATTATACATTTAGCTTCCACTTTAAATGGATTTAGAACATTTTTTAATCCATGTGATTCATATGATAAGTTTACCCTTTTTGAAAATATAGAAAATGTTTTATTAATTGTTGAGGATGAATTAAAAAGTAATCAAATTGATGTGGAAATAGAAGGTGATGAAGGTATTAAGATTTTTGGTATTTCAAATGAATTTCAGCATATTTTTCTTAATTTTATAAGTAATTCAAGGGATGCTTTTGTAGAAAACAATATTAAGACAAGAAAAATTTTGATTATGTTTTTTCAAAAAGGTGATTATATTGAAATCAATTATTATGACAATGCAGGTGGAATAAAAGAGAATATTATTCATAAGATTTTTGATTTAAATTTTACAACTAAACCAATAGGCGAAGGCACTGGCGTAGGAATGTATGCAACAAAACTTATAGTAGATAAACTAAATGGTAAAATAAGTGTTAAAAATTATAATGATGGTATTAACTTTAAAATCACACTTCCAAATAAAGATAGAAGAGAAAATAGTTAAAGTTTGATTTATATGATATAATATCGAAAATAAAAAATATATTACTCACAGATTGACACAGTTTCTAGTAACTCTTACGAAAAACCAACCAACAAAACAACATATATTTATAAAAGGCATTTATGACATTTAAAGAACTTGGTTTAAGTGAACCATTATTAAAAGCAATTAAGGATAAAGGTTATTCAAAACCAAGTCCTATTCAAGAACAGGCTATTCCTGTTATTTTGAAAAAATACGATGTTTTAGCAGGTGCTCAAACAGGTACTGGTAAAACTGCAGGATTTACACTTCCTTTATTACAATTATTAAGTAAAAAAGAAATAAAAACTACAAAACCAACAATTAGAGCATTGATTTTGACACCCACTAGGGAACTTGCAGCTCAAGTTGCACAAAGTGTTGATGACTATGGAAAATATCTTTCTTTAAAGACAGCGGTTATTTTTGGTGGAGTTGGAATAAACCCACAAAAAGCACTTTTAAGAAAAGGTGTTGATATAGTAATTGCAACTCCTGGAAGATTATTAGACCATATAGAACAAAATACAATAGATATATCTCATGTTGAGTGCTTTATACTTGATGAAGCAGATAGAATGCTTGATATGGGTTTTATAAGAGATATTAGAAAAGTAATTGCACTTTTACCAGCTCACAGACAAAATCTTTTATTTTCTGCAACATTTTCTGATGAGATTAAAAAACTCTCCGATGGGATACTAAATAAACCAAAGCTAATAGAAGTAGCTAGAAGAAATACTTCATCTGAAATGGTTTCACAAGTTGTGCATTTAGTAGATAAAGACAGAAAAAAAGCACTTTTATCAAAACTTATAAAAGAGGGTAATTGGAAACAAATACTTGTATTTACAAGAACTAAACACGGGGCAAACAAATTAAGTCAACAATTAGAACTCGATGGAATAAGTGCAACTGCTATACATGGAAATAAATCACAAGGTGCTAGAACAAAAGCATTGGCTGATTTTAAAGCTGGAGCAGTTAGAGTATTAGTAGCAACAGATATTGCAGCAAGGGGAATCGATATAAACCAATTGCCACATGTGGTTAATTTTGAATTACCAAATGTTCCTGAGGATTATGTCCATAGAATAGGAAGAACGGGAAGAGCTGGAAATGAAGGTGAAGCTGTATCTTTAGTATGTATTGATGAACATGATTATTTAAAAGGTATCGAAAGGCTAATTAAAACATCTATAAAAAAAGTTGTAATAGAAGGTTTTGAAGTTGATCCAAGAATCAAAGCAGATAACAAAAATAATTCTAAATCTTCAAAAGGAAATAGAAATAAAGAAAAAAAAACTTTTAGAAAAGATAATGAATCTAAAAAAAATAATAATGATAGAAGAACAAAAGATAATTCAAAATTTGCTCCATCAAAAGTGGGAGCAAATAGGGAAAATACTAGAGTAAATAAAAGAGAAAAAATTGGCGTGTATAAAGATTAAATAGTTTAAAGCTTGAAAAATAATTAAAAAATTGATATGATGAGGTAATTATAAAGGGCTAATTATGAAAAAGATGCTTTTATTTTTACTCTTTCTTTCAGTTTTACTTTTTGCAGATAATGAAAAAAAAGTAACTCTTCAACTTAACTGGCTAAATCAATTTCAATTTGCTGGATATTATATTGCTAAAGAAAAAGGCTTCTACAAAGAAGTAGGTTTAGACGTAGATATAAAAGAGTTTAAACCAAATATTGATTTAATCGATGAAATCAAAACACAAAAGGCTGATTTTGCTATTGGTAGGTCTTCTTTATTAATTGAAAAAATAAATGGTGAAGATATTATTGCATTAGGAGCTATTTTTCAAAAATCTCCTTTGATGCTATTGGTAAAAAAATCATCAAATATCAGAAATGTAAAAGATTTAAAAAATAAAAAAATTATGATTACACCTGATGCAGCTTTTTCTGCTTCTCTTTTAGCGATGTTAAGTGCAAATGGATTGGGTAAAAGTGATTTTATTTTACAAAAACACTCTTTTAATATCAACGATTTAATTAATGGAAATACTGATGCTATGGCATCATATATGTCAAATGAACCAATTATATTAAAAGATAAAGATATCAAATATAAAATTTTTCATCCAAAAGATTATGGATTTGATTTTTATAGTGATATTCTTTTTACATCATCAAAATTTATAAAAAATAATCCTAAACTTACAAAAGATTTTTATGAGGCAAGCATAAAAGGCTGGAAATATGCTTTTGAAAATAAAGCTGAAACTGCAGAGATAATATACAAAAAATATAATATACAAAATAAATCATATATTTATCTTATTAAAGAAGGGGAAATTTTAGAAAAATTGGCACAAATCAATGGAGAAGAGATTGGACATTTAGATAAAGAAAAATTAAAAAATATTGTCAATGTATTTAAACTTTTTGGTTTGGTTAAAAATGATATAAATATGGATGATTTTATTTATGATGAAAATCCTCATAAAACTATGAGTGTAGAAATATCTGATAATGAACAAAAGATGATAGTCATCTCTTTAGTTGCTTTAATAGTTTTTTTTATTGTAATTATCTATTTTTATAGTAAAAGTAGACAATTAAAAGAATTATTGCACACAGTTATAAATTCTACAGATGATTTGATATCTTATAAGGATAATAAACTTAGATATTTGGGATGTAATAGGAGTTTTGAAAAGTTTCGTTTAAAAAAAGAATCGGAAATAATAGGGAAAAGTGACTTTGAACTTTTTAAAAAAGAGTTTGCTGATACATTTTATTATAACGATGTAAAAGTACTTACTAGAAATAAAATAATTATCAATCATGAATGGGTATTTGTAGGAAATGAAAAAAAATATTTTCAAACTAAAAAAATGCCTTTTAAATATAAAAAAGGAAAAAAAGAGGGTGTTTTAGAAATAAGTAGAGATATCACTGAACTTCATATGATACATGAAAAACTAAAAGAACAAGCCTATAGAGATGAATTGACAAATATTTATAACAGAAAAGCATTTAATGAAAGGATTGAAGAAAAATTTGATTTATATAAACGATATAAAAGTAAATTTTGTATAGCCATGTATGATATTGATGATTTTAAAAATATCAATGATAGTTATGGTCATGATATTGGTGATAAAGTTTTAATTGAGATAACAAAAGAGGTAAAACAAACTATTAGAAAAACTGATTTAATATTTAGAATTGGTGGTGAAGAATTTATCATCATTTTACCAAAAACTTCGATTGATGAAGGCTTTAATGTTATAGAAAAAGTTAGAGAAAAGGTTACTACTTTGAATATAATTGAAAATAAGAAAATTACAATAAGTATTGGTATAACAGAAGTAAAAGAAGAAGATACTCAAATTTCAATTTATGAAAGAGTTGATAAACTAATGTATGTGTCAAAACATGAAGGTAAAAATAAAACATCAAGGGATTGATTTTGATTTTTTTCACTGAAATCTTATATTTGATATGAATAAGTTGAATTAATCGTATCATTTATGATATGATTATGAAAATTAATTGTATCAGGGTAAAACATGAAAAGATGGATTTGGCAAAAAGATAATTATCCAAACTTTATATATGATGAAAAGAAGCTATTGCCAATTATTGAAAAGGTATCAGCAAAACAAGGTGAACTTATTGCTTTTACAAGTTTACTTAATAATGAAAACTTAAAAGAACGACAATTTGAAGCCTTATCAAATGAAGTAATAAATACTTCTGCAATAGAGGGTGAAAAATTAAAAAGAGATAGTGTAAGAGCATCTATTGGTCGTAAGCTTGGTATAGAAAATTTAGAAACATATAAAAGTGATATTTATACTGATGGTATAGTTGAAATCTTAATTGATGCAAATACAAATTATAATCAATCCCTTGAATTAGAAAAAATATTTGGATGGCACAATTCTATTTTTCCTACAGGCTACAGTGGTATTAATAAAATAAATGTGGCAAAATTTAGGGATATAGATGAGATGAAAGTAGTTTCAGGAGCTATAGGACAAGAGCAAACTCATTATATAGCACCACCAAGAGAACAATTAGATAAAGAAATTAGTCAATATCTAGAGTGGTTTAATTCTGAAAAAACTTCATTAATCAAAGCAGCTATTGCACACTTATGGTTTTTAATTATTCATCCTATGGATGATGGTAATGGAAGAATTGCAAGAGCCATAACAGACTTAGTTTTATCTAAAATTGAACAATCAGAGTTTTCAAAACTTTATTCTATTTCTACAACAATATTTAATCATAGAAAAGAGTATTATAAAACATTGGATTTAACAACAGGGTATTATATAAAAGATAATAAGGGATTAGATATTACTTTATGGATAATTTGGTTTTTGGAAGCATTATATGAGTCTTTGTGTGATGCTAAAAAAAGTTTACTACATATTATAGATAAAACAAATTTTTGGGATAAGCACAGAGATACTGATTTAAATGCCAGACAAATCAAGGTACTAAATAAAATATTAGATAAAGGTGCAGAAAACTTTGAAGGTGGCTTAAATAAAAGAAAATATGAAGCAATCGCAAAAACTACATCTGCAACTGCATCTCGTGATATTAAAGATTTAATTAAAAAAGGCTGTATTAAACAAACTTTAGGAACAAAAGGTCGAAATGTGAGTTATTTTATTGAAATTTAAAATCTTATAAAAAATAGATGGATTAAGATTTCGCTTTTTTGTTATTTCTTTAAAATCATAATTTTTGAAGATTGTATAAATGTATTTTTTACAGGAGTGTCAAAGATTAAGAATTATAAACTATACAAAACAACAATTATAAAGTAATTTTTAAGATTTAAGAATATAAAATGCACAAAACAACAATTATAAAGTTTTTTTTAAGATTAAATAGAATAAAATGTACTTAGATACACTTATAAAAACTTAATCAGGAGATATTATGGCAAAAAATGTAAAAGTCTCTATCGAACCTAACACAAATGTAATTCTAGAGGTAAAAGATTTTGGAAAGCATTTAAAATTTAGAAGAACAAAAGAGGGGTTAACTTTAGCAGAAGCATCAGAACTTTGTAATATAAATATGAGAACGCTTATTCGTCTAGAAAAAGGTTTTGAAGGGGTGAGGCTATCAACTGCAATTCACGTTGCTAAGATGTTTGGTTTAAAAGTAATACTGGAATAAAAAATGAATACATTAATATTATTTTGTGATAAGAAAAAAGTTGCATTCTTAAAGTTTGATGCAAATAAAGAAGAATTTAGTTTTGAATATACTGATTATTGGAAAGAAAATGGTTTTGAATTATCACCATGTATGAAATTTGAAGTAAAAATATCATCAAAAACTATAAGAAATTTTGTTGAAAACTTATTGCCAGAAGGTCAAGGTCGAGAAATTCTAACTAATTTTCATCATATTTCTAAAAATAATATATTTGGCTTAATTCAAATTATTGGAAAAGAAACAACGGGTGCATTAACTTTTAGTTTAAAAGATATTGTTCTAGAAACAAGTTTTAGGGAAATTCCTGAATCTGAATTAGCGGAGAGAATAAGGAACAGAAAGAGTATACCTATTGAAGTTTGGGATGGTAAAGCGAGACTTAGTGTAGCTGGTGTCCAAGATAAGTTGCCAATTACTATTATAGATAGTAAGTTTGGATTCGGGGAAGGTGAACTTGCTTCTACTCATATATTAAAATTTGAAAAAGATACTGATAATATTGTTTTTAATGAATTTTTGTCTTTAAAGTTAGCTTCAGAAGCAGGATTATTAGTTACAAATACTAAATTAATTAAAATTGAAGACCAAGAAGTACTTTTAATTAAAAGATTTGATAGAAAACTAATTGATAATTCAACTATTAAAAGAAAACATATTATTGATGCCTGCCAAGCTTTAGATTTGTCAGTATCCCATAAATATGAAAGAGCTTTTGGTTCAGGGGATATGAAAGATTACAGAGAAGGTGCATCTTTTAAAAAGATATTTTCACTTGTTGGTAATTGTGATTCACCTATTCTTGCAAAGAAAAATTTAATTACTTGGATATGTGTCAATTTGTGCTTAGGTAATAGTGATGCACATGGAAAGAATTTATCATTTTTGATTGAAAAAAACAGTATGATATTAACTCCTTTTTATGATATTATAAATATTACAGTATATGATAATAAATATGAAACTGATTTTGCAATGGGAATTAATGAAGCATTTAATTATGATGAACTTGGTACTTATGATTTTGTAGAATTTTGCGAAGAATTAAATATTAATGTAAAAGGTTTTGTCAAAGAGTTTAAAAGAGTTTCGAATCAAATCAATAAAAGTTTAGATAATCCTACTTTAGTTGAGTTATCTAATGAGAATAAGATTGAATTTTTCAAAAAATATAAAAATGATGTTCAAGAAAGAATTAAAAAACTAACTCCAATGATAGATTATTGTGTTAAATATATATCAAACTCAAAATAATGTAATTCTAGGACTAAGTTTTATAGGTTTAGGAAATCTATTTTCTTTGACCCATAACTATATATTACTTCTTGTAATACCAGTTTTTTTCATCATATCTTGTATTCTTATAAAATTAGTCATGTTATATCCTTTTTGAATTAGTTGTTATTAGATTTAAATCATTATCTCATTGCATAAATGAATTGCAATAGTCAATCTCCTCTGCTACACAAAATTTAAGGGGTATGTTATTACTTGGGAGTTTATAATATATTTTTGAGTTATATTGTATTCTTGATTGGTGGAGATGTGGAGAATTGAACTCCAGTCTTAAAACAGCTACTACCAGCGTCTACATGCTTAGAGGGGCTGAAAAATTTCACTTTATAACAACTCAACCCGCAAGGCGATTATAAAGCTAAGATTTAAAATTTCTCAATAAAAGTCAATCATTCTTTTAAAGATAATCTATCTAGGGTGAACCAGCGATAACCTACATAGATAGAATCTGTAGTGCCAGCCTCCGAGACTCAAGCCGTTAGGCGAGTCAATAAGTTGTTAAACTTACGCAGCTTTTGCGTAAGCTGGAGCGTAATTTGTATTATTTGCGTCTAAAAAAAATGAACCGTATAACGGCATGTTCAGGCCGACATGCAACCAATCCTCACTGCTCTAATCGATACCAAGTCATCCCCATATCAAAGGGAGACATTATATCCTAAAATTCTTTAAATAGAATTTATATTTATGTAATATTTTTATAATCAAATTTTGGTAACCTTGTCATTCTTTAACTATTATTTTAATATAATAGTAGAATTTTAAAATTAGAGGTTTTTATGAAAAAAGGTATATTAATTATTGGTGCTGGTGGAGTTAGTCGTGTTGCAACTGTTAAGTGTGCAATGAATATAGATACATTTGAGAAAATTACATTAGCTTCAAGAACTATTTCTAAATGTGAAGCAATCAGAGATGATATTTTAAAAAATCAAAATGTAGAGATTTCAGTTGCTTCTGTAGATGCTGATAATGTAGATGATTTAGTGATACTTATTGAAAAAGTAAATCCAAAATTAGTTTTAAATGTGGCATTACCATATCAAGATTTAACAATCATGGATGCCTGTACAAAATGTGGTGTTGATTATGTGGATACTGCAAATTATGAACATCCAGATGAAGCTAAGTTTGAGTATAAAGAACAATGGGCACGAAATAATCAGTTTAAAGAAGCTGGAATCATGGGATTATTAGGTTCTGGATTTGACCCAGGTGTTACTGGTGTATTTTGTGCTTATGCACAGCAAAATCTTTTTGATGAAATCCATTATATAGATATTATGGATTGTAATGCTGGTGATCATGGATACCCTTTTGCAACAAATTTTAATCCAGAAATTAATCTAAGAGAAGTATCTGCAAATGGTAGATATTGGGAAGATGGAAAATGGATTGAAACTAAACCTTTAGAAATAAGAGTTGACCATGATTATCCAGAGGTTGGAGTTAAACCTTCATATTTACTTTACCATGAAGAGTTAGAGTCTTTATCAAAAAATATTAAAGGTCTTAAAAGAATTAGATTCTTTATGACATTTGGAGATTCTTATATTGCACATATGAATTGTTTACAAAATGTTGGTATGTTAGGAATAGAGCCAGTTGAACACAAAGGAATGATGATTACTCCTATTGAGTTTTTAACTACATTATTACCAGACCCTGCTAGCTTAGGTCCTAGAACTGTTGGAAAAACAAACATTGGTTGTATCATTGAAGGTATAAAAGATGGTAAAGCTAAAAAAGTTTATATTTATAATATTTGTGACCACCAAGAGTGTTATAAAGAAACGGGTGCTCAAGCTGTAAGTTATACTACAGGTGTTCCTGCAATGATTGGTTCTAAATTATTATACAAAGGTATTTGGAAAAATACAGGGGTATTTAACATAGAAGAGTTTGATGCTAAACCATTTATGGATGAGTTGATGGAACAAGGTCTTCCTTGGAAAATATTAGAATTATAATTTGATAAAGGATTTACAATGCAAAAATATATTTGTACAATTTGTGATTATATTTATGATCCAGAAATTGGTGATGAAGATAGTGGAATAGCACCAGGTACACCTTTTGAAGAACTTCCAGAAGATTGGGAGTGTCCAGATTGTGGTGTACATAAAGAAGATTTTGAGCCATATAATGGATAGTATTGTAAATAGTTTTGAGGAATTACCAAGTCCTTGTTTCGTTTGTGAAGAAGAACTTCTAAAGAAAAATCTTGAACTTCTAAAAAAAGTTCAAGATGAAGCAGGCATAAAAATATTGCTTGCTTTAAAAGGATTTGCTCTTTATTCAACTTTTGATTTATGTAAAGAGTATCTGCAAGGTTGTTGTGCATCTGGACTTCATGAAGCACTTTTAGCTTCTAAAGAGTTTGGAAGAGAAGTTCATACTTATTCACCTGCTTTTAAAGAAGAAGAAGTAGATGAAATAGTATCAATATCAAACCATATTGTTTTTAACTCAATTTCACAGTTAAAACAGTTTGAACATAAAGCTATTGGTAAAACTTCTATTGGATTAAGAGTTAATCCAGAGTTTTCTTCTGTTGAAGTTGACTTATATAATCCTTGTGGAGCCTTTTCAAGACTTGGAATTACAAGAAAAAATTTTGATAAAGATGCAATCTCAAATGTTGACGGACTTCATTTTCATGCACTTTGTGAGCAAAATGTAGATGCTTTAGAAGGTGCTTTAAGTAATTTTGAAGAAAAATTTGGTGAATTTTTACCTCAAATGAAGTGGGTTAACTTTGGTGGTGGACACCATATTACAAGAGCAGATTATGATGTAAATAGTTTAATTCAGTTATTAAAAGAGTTTAAAAATAGATATCCTCATTTGGTTGTTTATATGGAGCCAGGTGAAGCAGTAGGATGGAAAACAGGATATTTAACTGCAACTGTTTTAGATATCGTAAACAATGGTATGGATATAGCAATATTAGATACATCAGCTGAAGCTCATATGCCAGATACCCTTGCTATGCCATATAGAGCAGATATAAGAAATAGTGCTGAAATTAATGTAAAAAAATATAATTATAGATTTGGTGGTAATACTTGTTTAGCAGGTGATATTATTGGAGATTACTCTTTTGATGAGCCTTTAAAAGTTGGTGATAAAATAATACTAGAGGATATGATACATTATACAATGGTTAAAACAACTACTTTTAATGGAATTAAGTTACCATCTATTGCAATAAAAAAATCAGATGGTTGTTACCAAATTGTAAAAAACTTTGGATATAATGAGTATAAATCAAGACTTTAAAATATAAAAGGCAATAACGATGGGACAAAAACGAGATATTATTAATGATGAATTTAAAGAAAATGAGGAAATTGATACCCATCAGAGTTTAAAGCATAAGTCTAAAAATTATAAAAGAAAAAGAAAAGAATTAAAGCAAAAGGGCAAAAAAGTTCAAATTTGGGTTAAAAAAGAGACCTTAGAGTATGAAAAAGAACTTACTCTTTTACAAATTGAACTTTTAAAATTTCAAAATTATGTAAAAGATAAGGGACTGAAAGTCTTGATGATTTTTGAAGGTAGAGATGCTGCAGGAAAAGGTGGTACTATAAAAAGAATTACCGAGCATCTTAATCCTAGGGGAGCAAGAATTGTAGCTCTTGGAAAACCTGGTGATATAGAAAAAACTCAATGGTATTTTCAAAGATATACTCAACATCTACCAAGTGCAGGTGAAATTGTTCTTTTTGATAGATCTTGGTACAACAGGGGTGGTGTTGAACCAGTTATGGGATTTTGTACTACAGAAGAACACCATGAGTTTTTAAGGGAAGTTCCAGAGTTTGAGAAAATGATTGTAAAATCAGGAATAATTTTGTTTAAATTTTATTTTTCTGTTTCAAAAAAAGAGCAAGCTAAAAGATTTAAAAAAAGAGAAATTGACCCACTTAAGCAGTTTAAACTCTCTCCTGTAGATAAAGAATCTCAAAAACTTTGGGATAACTATACAACTGCTAAGTTTTCGATGTTAATGGCATCAAATACTGATACTGCACCATGGACAGTTATTAGAAGTGATAATAAAAAATTGGCTAGATTAAATTGTATAAGATATATATTATCAAATGTGGAGTATCCAGATAAAGTTGAGTCTGATTTATTTAATGTGGATAATAGCATTATAAATTCTGGAACCGAAGAGATTGAATTTATGGAAAAAGAAAACAAATTTGCAAAGGTATAATAGATGAATTTAAATGATTTTGAAAAGACTGATTATAATGGATTATATGTTTCAAAAGTTGCCCATGTAACTTTTGGAAAAAAATATGTAGCAAGATTTCAATATGATAAAAAAAGATATGTAAAAGTTTTAGGTTATTCAAAAAAAGATAATATTACAAAAAGAGAAGCAATAACATTGATGAATAATTATAGGGACAGTATAATTTCTACTCAAGAAGAGTCTCAAGTTGAAATTGAAAATAAAAATCAAACTTTAACTAATAAAGAGTATGAAAAATTAGTTTCTGAAAATAAAATTATGAAAGAATTACTAGGTAATTATAAATCTTTAGATAAAGAAATTATGAAGCATGGTATTCAGAAGATATATGAATTGGAGGAGCTTAAAAACTATCAAATTGAGTTAATTAAGCTACAAAATTATCTAGAAAAAGAGAATAAAAGAATGATTATTCTTTTTGAAGGTAGAGATGCTTCTGGTAAGGGTGGAGCTATCAGAAGAATTACTAGATATATGAATAACAAACACTATAGGGTTGTTGCTTTAGGTAAACCAGATGATACACAAAGAAATCAGTGGTTTTTTCAAAGATATATCCAACATTTTCCAACTGGTGGAGAGATAGTTTTATTTGACCGTTCTTGGTACAATAGAGCAATGGTTGAGCCTATCTTTGGATTTTGTACACATGAAGAACATGAAATCTTTATGGAAGATGTTGTTAATTTTGAGCAAGATTTAGTAAGACAAGGAATGATTCTAATCAAACTATATTTTTCAGTTTCAAAAGATGAACAAAAAAGAAGATTTGATAGAAGAATTAATGACCCACTTAGACAATGGAAGTTTTCAGAAGTTGATATGCAAGCCCAAGATTTATGGGGAGAGTTTTCAGAGAAAAAATATGAGATGTTAAGACGAACTAATTCAAGAAGTGCGCCATGGCATATTGTAAGAAGTGATGATAAGTTTTTATCTAGAGTTGAAGCTATGAAAATTATTTTAAATTCAGTTGACTATGATGGTAAAAATTATGCAGTTAATTTTGAACCAAATGAGCAAATTAATATCTCTGTTCAAAGAGAGTTAATGCAAATGAGAAAATCAGCTAACTACTAATCTTACCAAGGAGACGAAGAATTATCTTTTGAGTTGTTCTTTGTCTCAACTTTTTTCAAAAGTATTGGAATCTTTTTATTTTCAAGTAAATCAAGCCACTTTTTTTCTTCTTTTTTTGACAATATCTCATCACTTATTTTAGATTGGCTAGCTTCTTTTTCCTCACTTTTTTCTTTTTTATTTAAATCATCTTGTCTATTTTGTTTTTCGTTATCTACTTGTTCTTTAGTATCGTTTTCTTTATTTTCATTATTTTGTTTTTGCGTATCATTCTTTTTATTATCATTATTTTTGTTATCATTTTGATTTTGATTATCTTGATTTTGATTATCTTGATTTTGATTGTTTTTCTTTAGGGCATTTTTTACTATTTCTAAATTCTCTTTTGTTTGTTTATCATCTTTTATTTTTAAAGCTTTTTCATACATTTTTTTGGCATTTTCCAAATCATTTAATTTGACATAGGTATTACCCATATTATGAAGTTTTTTAAATTCAAGATTTTCATTTGAAGTTGTAATATCTTTATACATATCTAAAGCACTTTGATATTTTTTTTCTTCATATAAAGAATTAGCAAAATTATATTTCCCTTCTTGTGTATTAATAAAATCTTTAAACTTATTGGAAGCTGTTTTAAAATCCTTATTATTGTAAGCATTTGTTGCATCTTTTATTTCATTAAAATCAAGAATAGATGCTTCTAAATTTATATTTTGAAAAAAAATCAATAACAAAGATAGCTTTAAAACAGACTTATAACTAGGTAAAGAAGAGAAACTAATCAACATCAAAAATATAGCAAATCCCAAAGGATAATAAAAAAGTTCTGTATAGGTTTTTTGCTTTTTTAATTCCACTAATGTCTTTTTTGTTTTATTTGAAATATCATTGATTATTGAGTTTATATCATCATTATTAACCGTATAGTTTGTATATCCACCTTTGGTATTTAAACTCAATGATTTAATATTTTCATTAAGTTTTACCATTACAATATTTCCATTTTTATCATTAAGATATCCATTTTTTGTGGGTATAGGAGTAGGTGTGTTATTTGCTATTGTGATTGTATAAACATTAAGATTATTTTTATTCGCATAATCAGTTTCTTCGTCAAAGCTATCATTATTTCCACCATCAGTTAAAAATATAACATTTTTACTTTTGTAGTTTTTTAATAGTTTATTTGATGCTTCAAGGGCAGAAAATATATTTGAACCATCATTGATATTTAAATTATAATCAAAATTTTCAATTAAAAAGTTAAGAGAACTAAAATCATTTGTAAGTGGAGATAAAATAAAAGATGATTCACCAAATATTAAAACACCAATTGAGAGTTCATTTGGTGTTTTTATTAGATTTAAAATCTTATTTTTTGCCATAGTTAATCTATTTGGATAAACATCTTGAGCTAGCATAGATTTAGAAGCATCTATTGCAAAAATCACAGGTACAAGTTCTTGTTCAATATTTTGTTCTTTTTCATTTGTTACTGGTCTAGAAAGGGCAATTACCATAAAAACAAGTGAAAGAAAAAGTATAATATTTCTACTTTTTTTTGTAAGATTTGAATTGGAAATTAAGAGTTTATTTATAATATTTTGGTCAAATATTTTCTCAAATTTACTTTTTTGGGTAATAATTAAAAAAAATAATATCAATATAGGGATTAACATAAAAAAAAGTACATTAGGGTATAAAAATTGCATAAACACTCTTTTGTGTAGATTTGATTAAAAATTAATTTTATAAAAGCCTTAGTAAAATTTAGATAAAATCGCTCAAAATTATTATATTGGAGAAAAGTTAATGGAATTTAACGCAAAAAGAGTTGACGAAGCTAATGCAGAAATATCTGCAACAATGAATAAAGCTGCAATCGATGCAAAAATAGACAAAATTGCTAAAGAAGCTGCTAAAACGATGAACATTCAAGGATTTAGAAAAGGTAAAGTTCCTGTAAATGTTGTTAAAGCTAGATATGGTGATAAATTGTCTGAAGATGCTGCGAATGAAGTATTAAGAGATTTATTACAAGAATCTTTAGCTAAGTTAGAAATTGCGAATGAAGAATTAATAGGTGAGCCAGCTATTACTAAATATGAAAAAAATGACAATGGTGACATTGATGTTGAACTTAAAGTATCTTGCAAACCAAAATTTGATTTAGGTGATTATAAATCACTTATTCCTGCTATTAAAGAGAAAAAAGTAGCGAAAAAAGATATCAATGAAAGATTAGAAAATCTTGCTAAAGGTTCTGCTCCATTAGAAAAAATTAAAAGAAAAAGAATGGTAAAAGAAGGTGATTTCGCTGTTATTGATTTTGAAGGATTTGTTGATGGTGTTG
Source organism: Arcobacter sp. (assembly GCF_050300555.1). Classification (NCBI taxonomy): domain Bacteria; kingdom Pseudomonadati; phylum Campylobacterota; class Epsilonproteobacteria; order Campylobacterales; family Arcobacteraceae; genus Arcobacter; species Arcobacter sp. Next base: position 74,209 of record NZ_JBNKXY010000006.1, on the reverse strand, counting down.
CATTTGAAGGTGGAAAAGCTGAAAAATATCCATTAGAAATTGGTTCAGGTGCATTTATTCCAGGATTTGAAGAACAAATTTTAGGTATGAAATATGAAGAGCAAAAAGATGTAGTTGTAACTTTTCCTGAATCTTACCAATCAAAAGATTTAGCAGGTAAAGAAGCAGTATTTAAAGTAACTTTACATGAAATTCAAGAAAAAGTTCCTGCAGAACTTGATGATGAATTTGCTAAAAAAATGTTACCAAATGAAGAAAATGCTACATTAGATACTTTAAAAGCTAAAATTGAAGAGCAAATGAAAACAGAGTTAATGTACACATATTATAGAGAAGAATTAAAACCTGAATATTTAGAGAAATTAGTTTCTGAAGTTAAATTCGCTTTACCAACAACTGTAGTTGAGCAAGAAGTTAACTATGCTTTAAATAATAAAGTAAGAACTATGAAAGAAGAAGAAATCAAAGAACTTCAAGAAAATGCTTCTAAAGTAGATGAAATAAGAGAAGAATTAAGAGCTGAAGCAGAAACTTCTGTAAAAGCTACATTTATTGTAGATGCACTAGCACTTGCAGAAGGTGTTGAAGTAAGTGATCAAGAAGTTACACAAGTAATTTATTATGAAGCAATGCAAAATGGACAAAATCCACAAGATGTTTTAAAACAATATCAAAATGCAGGTTATATGCCAGCTATTAAAATGTCTATGATTGAAGATAAAGTTTTAAATAAATTATTTGACGAAAAATTAGGTAAATAAATTAATAGGAAAATTATATGAGTTATATTCCATACGTTGTAGAAAAATCTGGTAGAGGTGAAAGAAGTTATGATATTTATTCAAGACTTCTAAAAGATAGAATTATTATGTTAAGTGGAGAGATAAATGATGCTGTTGCTTCTACAGTTGTAGCACAATTACTTTTCTTAGAAGCTGAAGATCCAGATAAAGATATCTATTTATACATAAACTCTCCAGGTGGAGTTATTACAAGTGGAATGTCTATATATGATACGATGAATTATATCAAACCAGATGTTTGTACTATTTGTATAGGACAAGCTGCATCTATGGGAGCATTTTTATTAAGTTCTGGAGTTAAAGGTAAAAGATACTCTTTACCAAATTCTAGAGTTATGATTCACCAACCATTAGGTGGAGCTCAAGGTCAAGCTACTGATATTCAGATTCAAGCAAAAGAGATTCAAAGAATGAAAGATACTCTAAATGCAATGATTGCAGAGCAAACAGGTCAACCATTAGAAGTTATTGAAAAAGATACTGATAGAGATAACTTTATGAGTGCTGAAGAAGCTTGTAAATATGGATTGATTGACGAAGTAATTACAAATCACAAATAAGAGTTAAAATGGTAAGAGAAGTAATAACTTATCCAAATAAACTACTTAGAACAAAGTCAAAAGATGTGGAAGAGTTTGATTCTCAACTTCACACACTTTTGGATGATATGTATGATACAATGATTGCACAAAATGGAGTTGGACTTGCTGCTATTCAAGTGGCAGTTCCATTAAACGTACTTATTATCTTAATTCCAGATGAAGAAGATATCCAAAAAAAAGACTCTTTAATAGAAGCAATAAATCCTAAAATAGCATATAAAGATGGTGTTCAAGTTTTTACAGAAGGTTGTTTAAGTGTGCCTGGATTTAATGAAGATGTTAAACGAGCTCAGCATATTATTGTAGAGTATCAAGATAGATTTGGAAATAATCAAAAAATGGAAGCAGAAGATTTTTTAGCAGTTGCATGGCAACATGAAATGGATCACCTTGAAGGTCATCTTTTTATTGAAAAATTATCTTTGATAAAAAGAAAAAAATTTGAAAAAGAGTATAAAAAAGCTCAAAAGAGTAAATAAATTACAAATAAATTAATATAAAATTACATATAATAAATAAAATAATTATTATATGGATTTTATATGAAAACTATAAAAAGTGCTACATTAGAATCTTTAGATGCTATTTGCGTTGATGTAGAGGCTACCTTTACGAAGGGGCTACCAAGTTTCTCCATAGTTGGCTTAGCAAGTTCTTCAATACAAGAGTCAAAAGATAGGGTTAAGTCAGCTTTATTGACCAATGACTTTAAATTTCCCCCTAAAAAAATCACTATAAACCTTTCCCCATCTGATATAAATAAAAATGGTACCCACTTTGATTTATCAATTGCACTATTAATTGCTATGTATGATACAAAAGTAAAATTTGATGACTTTTTTATTTTTGCTGAACTTGCACTGGATGGAACACTAAAAGATAATAGCTCAATTTTTCCATCAATATTATCTTTAGCAAAGAAAATAAAAGATTTGAATGTTCTTGTACCAAAATCAATCGAAGAAAAAATCGCAATGATACCTAACATCAATGTATATAGCGTAAAAAATTTAAATGAAGCAATTATGTTTTTTAATTCAAAAGATAAGGAAAATTATAAAGTTAAACAGCCTAAAATCCCATGCGATACATTACAAATAAATAATGAACTATTTTTTTATAATAAAAAATATGAGTTGGACTTCAATGATGTAAAAGGACAAAGACTAGCAAAAAGAGCAGCTTTAATTTCTGTTAGTGGTAACCATAATATTATATTTGAAGGAAGTCCAGGTTGTGGAAAATCTATGATTATAAAAAGATTGCAATATATTATGCCTCCTCAAACAGTAGAACAAATACTTGAAAAAGCAAAACTAGATTCACTTAATCTTATAGAGCCAAATTTTGATGGAAGTAGGGTATTTAGATCTCCCCATCACACTTCAACAAAGGCATCAATTTTTGGTGGAGGAACAAAGAGTTCAAAAATAGGAGAAGTTGCACTTTCTAACAATGGAATACTTTTTTTCGATGAATTACCACATTTCCCAAAAACTATACTTGAAGCTATGAGAGAACCATTGGAAGATTATAAAATATTAATATCAAGGGTTAATTCAAAAGTAAACTATGAAACAAAGTTTTTATTTGCATGTGCAATGAATCCTTGCCCTTGTGGTAATTTGCTAAGTTCGACTAAACAGTGTAGATGTAATGAGATGGAAATTACAAGGTATAAATCAAAATTATCAGACCCCTTTTGTGACAGAATTGATTTGTTTGTTACTATGAATGAAGTTAATTATGATGATAAAGCAGATTTAAATTCTAAAAAAATGCACGAAATTGTCTTAAATACTTTTAAATTACAAAAACAAAGGGGACAAAAAGATTTAAATGGAAAACTAAAAAATGAAGATATAAAAAAATATTGTGTTTTAGATGAAGAGGGTGAAAATATCTTGAACAAAGCAACACAAAATTATTCATTATCATTTAGAAGTATAAACAAGGTTTTAAAAGTAGCAAGAACGATTGCAGATATAGAAAATTCGATAAATATAAAAAAAGAACATATTTTAGAGGCACTTAGTTTCAGAAAAAGATGATTTTATTGTATAATGCGAAAAAATTAGATTTTACGAAGGAAAACTTCGTATTGATTACAAAGGGATAAAATGACAAAATGCGGATATGTATCAGTAATAGGAAGACCAAATGCAGGTAAGAGTTCACTATTAAATTGGTTGGTTGGTGAAAAGATTGCAATGGTTTCTCATAAAGCCAATGCTACAAGAAAAAGATCAAATATAATCGTAATGCACAATGATGACCAAGTTATATTTGTGGATACTCCAGGACTTCATGAAACAGAGAAATTACTAAATCAATTTATGCTTGATGAAGCACTAAAAGCTATGGGAGACTGTGATTTAATTCTATTTTTAGCACCAGTTACTGATAAAATTACTCATTATGAGGCATTTTTAGAAAAGAACAAAAAAAATACAAAACATATCTTACTACTTACTAAGATTGATTTTGTTTCTAATAGTGAAGTATTAGAAAAGATGAAAGAGTATGAAAAGTACTCGGATAAATATGAATCTATTATTCCTGTATCTATAAAAAAAGCGACAACTCATGCTGATATTTTAGATGATGTGGTTAAATACTTACCAGAACATCCATATTTATTTGACCCAGAAATTTTGACAACAGAACACTTAAGAGATATCTTTAAAGAGTTTATTAGAGAATCTATTTTTGAAAATATATCAGATGAAATTCCATATGAAACTGATGTTATCATAAATAAAGTTGAAGAAAAGTCAAATGTTGATGTTATAAAAGCAACAATTATCGTACAAAAATCTACTCAAAAGGGTATGATTATTGGAAAAAATGCTACTGCTATAAAAAGAATAGGAAAAGATGCAAGACTCAAAATAGAAAAACTTACTGGCAAAAAATGCTTCCTAGAACTTTTTGTTTCTATAAAAAAAGGTTGGACAAAAAATAAAGAGGGATTAAAAGACTTAGGTTATGATATTGACTAAGTTTAATTTCTAAACTTCTATAAATTACATAATAATTATATATATGTAATTTATAGATAACTTTTAAGTATTTTAATAATATAATTCATTATTATATTTTTAGGAAACTTAGAATGTTAAAAAAAGTAATTTTATTTGATTCTATTTTTACTACTTTAATAAAAGTATCTGAAGAGATTCTAGATAAAAATATTGATAGCTTTATTATTCATAATCTTAAAGAGACAAATTGTCAAATCAAAAATCACAACATATTTTACACATATTTAAATCTTACAAAAGAGTATTTTGTTTGTTATTATAAAAGCAAATGTAAAATTACAATTATTGATATGATAACTGAACATATAAAAAAGAGTGACATTCATAGTAAAAGAGTTTTAGTCTATTTTGAAGAGTATTTTCTTTTATTTATTGATTCAAAGTTTTATTACTTTCAAAAAATAGAAAAGGAACTTTTATCTCAAGATATTATTGAATATATTAACAAAAGATTTGCCTTTGAAATAGAAGAGACTATTTATATAAATAGTTCAGATTTAACAAACAATCAAATTAAACCAACTTTAGTATATATAAAAGATAACAGAGATATGAAACTCTATTTTTCTTATCTTGTTGTTTTGTTTTTTCTTTGTACATCACTTTTTATTGCTGATTATTATGATAAGTTATTAAAGCAAAATGAAAAAATAGAAAATGAAGAGATACTAAAAAAACACCAAAAAAACATAATTCCTAAAGAAACTTTTTATTATAAAATCTCATTTTTATTTAATAAAATTCAAGAGTTTGATTTGAAAATATCAAAATTTGATTTCTCAAAAAATAGTATAACAGTTATATTTATTGCAAAAACTAGAGAATCTGCATATAACTTTTTCAAAATACATAAAAATATCAAAATTAATTCATTTTTAGAAATTAAGGATGGCTATGAAATTAGTTCAACACTTACTTTCTAATATCTACTACAAGTTATTATTATATCTATTCCCTTTAGTATTATTTGGTATGTTTATTTATATTTTAACTGCTCAAAATGAACTTGATACAAATCAAAAAAATTCATTACCCAAAATAAGTGTAAAAGAGAAAGATATAAAGTTATTTGATTTAGTAGAAGCTATAGAAGAAGAGATAAAGAAAAATAACCTTCATATCAAAAACTTAAAAATAATGCCCAAAAATATCCTATTTCAACTTAATTGTAATATTGAAGAGAGTTTAAAAATTATTGATTTTATTGAAAAATATAGTGATAAGTTAGTCATAAAAAAATTTAATTTTCATGTTTTAAGTGATGGAGTTGTGGAGTTTAATTATGAAGTTGAACTACTTAAAGAGAAAAATTTTTATAAAAAACAAACTGCAAAAATTGTGACCAATGATATTTTATATAGAACTAATAAAATAACCCCAAATATCATCAATCAAAGTATTGAAATAACAATTGATGCAATTGTAAATGAAAAAGTAATGATAAATAAAAAATGGCATGAAGTAGGTAGTTTTATAAACAATAAAAAAATTATTTCAGTAAAGGGTGATTATATAGTGTTAGAAAATAATGGTAAAAAAGAAAATATTTGGATATATAAAAATGAGTTTACTAGATAGTTTTATTTGTGATTATTCTTTAATAAGTACATTTGATTTAGAACTTTTAAAAGCTAAATTAATATTGCCAATAAAAAAAGACCAATATTTTCTTACTATAATTTCATGTGATGATAGTAAAGATATTGAAAAGTTGGATAGTAATTTAGTAATAAAAGAGTTTAAATCATCTAAAAATGAGATTTTATTTTGTTTGGATGATTTTGAAATAAAGCATAATATTTTTAAGTATTATAAAGATGCCATATATTTAAATGAACAAAAGTCCATACATAGTTTTTTTGATTTACTTTTAGATTATTCATTAGAAAAAAAATGTAGTGATATTCATCTTGAAACATTAAGTGATTGTTTGATTATAAGATTAAGAATTGATGGAGTTTTAAAAACTTTTTTTAGCTTTGAAAAAGAGCTTTATTCTATCCTTAGTTCATATGTTAAGCTTATTTCAAATATGGATATTACACAAAGAAGAGAGCCTCAAAATGGAAGGTTTGAGAAAATAATAGGTGCAAAAAAGATAGATTTTAGAGTTTCAACTATGCCTACAATAACTGGTGAGTCTATTGTATTAAGGATACTAGATAATGGAGTTAACAAAAAAAATTTAAACGATATAGGTTTTGATAGCAAAATTTTAAAGAAAGTAAAAAAGTCAATTCTAAAATCAAATGGGCTGATACTTGTTACAGGTCCTACGGGAAGTGGGAAAACTACTACTTTATACTCCATATTAAATGAACTAAATGATAATTCTAAAAAAATTATAACAATTGAAGATCCAGTAGAGTATCAAATAAAAGGCATACAGCAAGTATCCATTAATAATGAAATAGGATTAAAGTTTAATGATGTATTAAAAAATATCTTACGTCAAGATCCAGATATTATTATGATAGGTGAGATAAGAGATGAAGAGTCTTTAAGTATTGCAATACAAGCTTCATTAACTGGTCATTTAGTTTTTAGTACACTTCATACAAACGATTCTATCTCTACTCTTTCAAGGCTTTTTGATTTAAATGCTAAGCCTTATTTAGTTGCATCAACATTAAAAGCTGTAATTGCTCAAAGATTGGTTTTAAAACTTTGTTCATTTTGTGAAGATGGTTGTAGTAAATGTAACTATACAAGGTTTGACGGTAGATTATCATTATTTGAGTTTTTGGAATTTGATGAAGTTATCTCATCTTTTGTGGCTAAAAACTTTGACAAAAGTGAACTTTTATCTTATGCACTAAAAAATGGTTTTAAAACTTTGCAAGATGATGCGAATGAAAAGGTAGAAAAAAAACTCACAACAATTGAAGAAGTTAACAAAGTATTATTTTGAAAAAATATAAAATTTATTATCAAGAAAACCAAAAAATAAAATCTCAAAACATAATAACAAATAATTTAGAAAATGAGAATCTACCAAAAAATATAATTAAAATAAAAGAGATAAAAAAGTTTGATTATAAAAATTTACAGTTGTTTTTAAAGCCAAATGAAGAGCAAATAATTGAGCTTTTTATACAGTTAAGTATAATGCTTGAATCAAATATTTTATTAGCAGATGCAGTTAAAATCTTAATTAAAAGCATCAAAAATAGTTATTTATTGGAACTTCTTAAATCAATGAATAGTGCACTTCAAAATGGAAAACCAATTTTTGAAGCTTTAAAAAAATATGAGAATGATTTAGATCCAATAATTATTCCTTTTTTTAGAATTTTTGAAAAAAATGGAAACATCAAATCTGTTATGTCTGCATTATCAACACTTCTAAAAATCAAAATGAAAAATAAAAAGGATTTAAAGGCATCTTTACGATATCCTTTAGTTGTCTTAGTTACATTTATTTTTGCTTTGAGTTTAATTTTTAGCTTTGTTGTACCAAAATTTGAAAATATATTTTTACAATATCAGATGCAATTACCACTTGCAACTATTATCTTATTGGAAACAAAAAATTTCTTTTTGGACTACTTTTTTTATCTTCTTTTATTTGTGGTTATTTTGTATTTATTTTTGAAATACATAATCAATCACTATAAAGCTTTGTTTTATTTAAGAGATAAAATTATAATAAAATATTTACCAATAATTGGAACTCTATCAAAGACTTATGAGTTGTATAACTTTTTTGTAGCCTTGAATATTTTGTTAAAGTCAAAATATGAATTTCATCTATGTTTGGAAAATGCGTCTATTTTAATTAAAAACAAATACCTTTTGGATAAAATATCGTCTATTAATAAATATCTTAAAAATGGTAAATCAATCGCAGATGCTTTTGAAGCAACCCAACTATTTGATGAGTTAGTTATTAGTTTAATTAGAAGTGGTGAAGCTGGAAGTACAATTGATATTTGTATTCAAAGATTACAAGTTATGTATGAGAAGAAGTTTGACAAAAAAATAAAAACTTTGACTTCTTTTATTGAGCCCATTTTTTTTATACTAATCTCTTTATTGATACTGTGGATTATGCTTGCTATTTTTACTCCTATTTGGAATATGAGTGAGATGTTAAATATTTAAAGGTTTTAATTTATGAGAGATGAAAAGAAATTTGAAGATGCAGTAAAAACTATATTAGAGTATGTGGGAGAAGATACATCTCGTGAGGGCTTACTTGATACTCCTAGTAGGGTACGAAAAGCATATGAATTTATGTGTAGTGGATATAATCAAAATCCAGAAGAGATAATAAAAAAAGCACTATTTACATCAACTAATGATGAAATGGTAGTTTTAAAAGATATAGAGTTTTATTCACATTGTGAACATCATATGCTACCAATAATTGGTAAAGCACATGTTGCATATATTCCAAATGGAAAAGTAGTAGGTCTTTCAAAAATTCCTAGAGTTGTTGATGTTTTTGCAAGAAGATTACAAATCCAAGAGCAGATGACGGAGCAAATTTGTGATGCTTTAAATGAACACCTTAAACCAAAAGGTGTTGCTGTAATGATAGATGCAAGACATATGTGTATGGAGATGAGGGGAGTTGAAAAGATTTGTTCTACAACTGTTACTTCAGCTTTAAGAGGACTTTTTAAATCAAACAAAAAAACAAAAGATGAATTTTTATCAATAGTATCATCTTCTTTAAGTAAATAAGTTATATGGTTAATTTACAAGATATCAAAAAAATAGATTTTTCATATTTTGATTCAAATGGATATATTTATCCATTTGAAATGATTGAAAATAGTTTAGAACTTAAAAACAATGAACTCAAATGTTATATGTATTGTAAGGTTACAAATTTAAGTACAAATGGGGAAGTTTTTTTATACCTAAAGGTTCAAGATGATGAACTTTATTTTAGAACTAATTATTTTGCAAATAGTACTGAATATACAAAATTGAGTAAAAACAGTGAGAAAAGTTTGAGTTATAAGGCTATTTTTGGGAAAGATTATTTAAAACTTAATTGCGAATATTATTAAAGTAAAATTAGTTTTGCCAGCATTAAAAAGCTAAAAAAACCTACAATATCAGTTACTGTTGTAAGTAAAACTGTACTTCCAACAGCAGGGTCTATGTTATATCTTTTTAGAAGTAGTGGAATCAAAGCACCGAAAAAACCTGCACTAAAAAGATTTATTATCATTGACATTCCAATAACCAAACCTAATAAGGCAGTATTAAACCAAAAGTAAGCAATGATTCCAATTAGCAATGCAAATAAAATTCCATTGAATAAGGAGATAAAAATTTCCTTTTTTATAGCATCTTTAGAGTTTTCAAAGTCAATTTCACCTAAAGCCATCTGTCTTACCATTACGGCTAAAGTTTGAGTTCCTGCATTACCACCCATTGAAGCAACTATTGGCATAAGAATGGCTAAAGCTACATAAGCTTCAATTGTTTGGTCAAAAAATCCAATAACAATAGAAGCTAATATGGCTGTTCCTAAATTTAAAAAAAGCCATATTGCTCTTTTTTTAGCTGTTGTTAGTAAATTATCATGTTCAAAATCATCATCAACTCCAGCTAACTGATACATTTGCTCTGTAGCTTTATCTTCAATTACGTCAAGGATATCATCGGAAGTAATTCTTCCTATAAGTAAATTCTGATATCCCACAACAGCAACAACACTTAAGTTATATTTTTCAAACTGTTTTGCAACATCTTTTATATCTTCATCATCATTTACTTTGTAAGGTTTAAATCTATTTGGGTCATTTTCTTTGAGTAGTTGTTTATAGGTTATTTTATAATCAAAAATAATTAAATCTTCAAGTAAAATAGAAGCAACCAAATTTTTATTTTTATCCACAATAAATACTTGATGAATATTTTCTATTTCATCTTCTTCTTTTGCGATTCTAAGTCTTTCAATTGAGTCACTAATAGTTTCATCAAGATTTGCAGAAAAAAGCTCAGTTTGCATATAAGCACCAGCTTCTTCATCTTCATATCGTTTTAGCCAACTAATCTCTTCTTTATCTTCTTCTTCTAGACCATCAAAAATCTCTTTGGCTTTATCTTCATTTACCTCTTCAATTTCTTGTAAGATATCTGTTTGGTCATCTGATTCTAGCTCATCAACTGCATCTGTAAGTTTTTCAATTGATAATTCATTATAAGCAAATTCTCTTAGCTTTTCTGGAAGTTCAAGGATTACGTCTCCCAGTATTTCATCGGGTAGATTTTTTAATACAAAAATAAAATCATCAGAATTTTTTTTGTTTATTTTTTTTAAAGAAAGGGCTACATCACTTGGATGTAGATTTTCTATTTTTTTAAGTAGTTCTGTTGGATTTTGCTCTATATTTTTTTCAATCAATTTTGACCTTATACTTTAAGTAAACTTTTTGTAGAAATTGTTTTTAAATTCAGCACTTTTTCTGTTGGTTTATTTGTATTTTCCAAAAGTTCTTTTGATAAAGTTTTTGTATATATTAGGAATTTTTTCTTAGCATCTCCATTTAGCTTAGTTTTTGTAACTCTAATTATTTTACTTGGGTCTATAGCTCTTCCATTTTTGTATAAGCCAAAGTGTAAATGAGGGCCAGTACTTACTCCTGTAGAACCCACATATCCTATTAGTTGACCTTTTCTTACTGTACTACCTCTTCTAAGACCGGCTTTAAATCTACTTTGATGACCATAAACTGTTTTGTATCCATTTTTGTGAATTATTTCAATAACATTTCCATAACCACCTTTATTGCCCCTAAAACTTATTTTCCCATCTGCTGCTGCATATATTGCTCTACCTCTTGGTGCAGCATAATCAATTCCCAAGTGTGCTCTATATCTTTTTAAAACAGGATGCCATCTTTTTTTAGTAAAACGGCTTGAAATTCTTGTATAAGAAATTGGAACTTTGAAAAAATAACTTGTTAAACTTTTACCAGCTTCATTATAATATCTTCCATCATCTTCATTTTTGAAAATAAAATATTTTTTATCTCTTATTTTAACAACTGCAGAGATAATATCTGGAGTTCCATGGTATTGACCAAGTCTAATTTTTTGTTTGTATTTTATTGTAATAGAGTCATTTTTTCTCATATATTTGAAGTTTAAACTTCCACTATATGCTCTTATGAACTCATTTGCCAATTCACTATTTGATGTTTTATTTAAAATATCTTGATAGGGTGATGATTCTATATTAATATTAACAGTTTCAACAACTTCGTCAAAAATAATAGGCAAAGTTGAGAATTTGTACCCATCTTTATCTTTATAAATTTGTAGTTGCATCTCTTCTGATACTTCAATTAATGCTTGAATCAGTTCATTATTTTCATCTTTTGTTAAATAATATGTTGCTCCTGCTCTTATTTCTGAACATAACTCTTTATCTTCTTTTTCTAAATCAAAATAAATTTTGTTATTTATATTATACTTTTGTAAAAATGTTAAAAAGGTGTCACCCTTTGACCAAGACAATTTTTCTACTTCTAAACTAAACAGTGATGTAACTATTAATAATATACCGACTAAATATTTCAACTAATTTCTCTTTTTATTATAAAATCAAGACTATTATTATACAATTGAAACCTTAAATATAATTTGGAGAGATTTTTGAAGAAAATTGCGTTTTTACTTTTGGTTTTATTTCAAACTTATGTTTTGGCTGACTTTGTTACCATTTATAGAACAATGGGTATAGAAGAAGTTCAAAAGGAGTTGGAAAAACAGTTAAAAACTAAGGAATACTGGAATAAATACTTAGAAAATACTGATGTATCATATGGTTATTATGAATCAAAAAAATATGTATTAGTTGCCCATAAATTATCAAAAAAATTAGAGCTTTTTAAAAAAGAAGATAAAAAGTTTTTAAAACTTTTAACTCAAAGTATGATTAGTGGAGAGAAAGAGGGTGATAAGTTTACAGAAGGTGATTTGAAAACTCCTGTTGGTGCTTATAGATTAACTAGAAAGTTAACTAAACTTGACCAATTTTATGGACCTTTCGCACTTGTTACAAATTATCCAAATACTTTTGATAAGTCATTAAACAAAGAGGGGCATGGTATTTGGATACATGGAATGCCATTAGAAGAATCAAGGGAAGACTTTACAAAGGGTTGTATCGCTTTAGATAATGAAAATCTAGTTTCTTTAGAAAAAAATATGAATTTCGATGAATCTGTTTTATTAATTTCAGAAAAAAATGTTGAACCTACAACAAAAGATGAGATGAGTGAAGTTTTATCTTTTATTTTTTCTTGGACAGATGCTTGGAGAACTTCTGATATAAATAAATATTTGCAATATTATTCAAAAGATTTTAAAAGGGCAAATGGTCAAGGCTTTGATGCTTTTAAAAAACACAAAGAGTATATTTTCTCAAGAAAAGAAGAAAAGACAATTAAATTTTCAAATATTAATGTAATACCTTATCCAAACTCTTTAAACAAAAAAATGTTTAAAATAGTAATGGATCAACACTATCAAACAAAATCATACAAATATGATGGAATAAAAGAGCTTTATATCCAACTTGATGGAGATAAAATTTCAATCCTTTCAGAGGGTTAAAACTTTTATTAAATCTTCTTTAGTTATAATCACGCATTAATAAAACAACTTAAGGTTAATAATGCAAAAAGAGATGACAACTGAAGAGATGGCTCTTGCCCACTCTTTAACACTTGAAGAGTTACAAAACATAAGATCTATCCTAAAAAGAGAACCAAATCATGTAGAAATTGGTATTTTTTCTGCGATGTGGAGCGAACACTGTTCATATAAATCAAGTAAAAAATATTTAAATGGTTTCCCGACAAAAGCTCCATGGGTTATTCAAGGTCCAGGAGAAAATGCTGGAGTTATTGATATTGGTGATGGATATGCAGCTGTATTTAAAATGGAATCACACAATCATCCAAGTTTTATTGAACCTTATCAAGGTGCTGCCACTGGTGTTGGTGGTATCTTAAGAGATGTATTTACAATGGGTGCAAGACCAATTGCAAATATGAATTCAATCAGATTTGCTTCTATTGAAGGAAATAGTGAAACTGCACAAAAACATAGATTTTTACTTAGAGGTGTAGTTGCTGGTATTGGTGGATATGGTAATTGTATGGGTGTTCCAACAATCGGTGGAGAGACTACTTTTGAAGAGTGTTATGCTGGAAATAACCTTGTAAATGCTTTTACTTTAGGACTAGCAAAAGCTGATGAAATTTTTTATGGAAAAGCTGAAGGTTTAGGAAATCCAGTTATGTATGTGGGTTCTAAAACTGGACGTGATGGTCTTGGTGGAGCTGTTATGAGTTCTGCTTCATTTGATGAAGATAGTGAATCAAAAAGACCAACAGTACAAGTTGGAGATCCATTTACTGAAAAATTACTTTTAGAAGCTTGTTTAGAGTTATTTAAAGAAGATTTAATTATTGGTATTCAAGATATGGGAGCAGCTGGACTTACATCTTCATCTTTTGAGATGGCAGGAAGAAGTGGAAGTGGAATGATTATGCACTTAGATAAAGTTCCAGCACGTGAAGAGGGTATGACTCCTTATGATTTCATGTTAAGTGAATCTCAAGAGAGAATGCTTATTTGTGCTAAAAAAGGTTGTGAGCAAGCTATTATAGATATCTTTGAAAAATGGGAACTTGATGTTGCAGTTATTGGAGAAGTAACAGCAACTGGAAATATGGAATTGTTTTGGCATGGAGAAAAATGTGCAGAAGTTCCTGTTCAACCAGTATCTGAAGAAGCACCAGTTTTAGATAGACCAGTAAAAGAACCTGAATATTTAAAAGATATTGCGAACATAACTTTAGATAAAAATATTTCTAATCAAGAAGCTTTTGATGCTATGTTTAGTGATATGGAAGTTGTTGATAAATCATGGGTTTATTCTCAATATGATTCAATGGTACAAACAAACACTGTAAAAGGGCCAGGTAGTTTAGATGGTTCAAGTATAAGAATTAAAGAGACAGGAAAAGCACTTGCAATGAGTGCTGATTGTAATACAAGACTTTGTTATATCAATCCAGAACTTGGAGCAGCAGCTGCTGTTATGGAATCAGGAAGAAATGTAGCAATGACAGGTGCTAGACCAAAAGCAATCACAGATTGTCTAAACTTTGGTAACCCACAAAACCCAGAAGTTATGTGGCAGTTTAAAATGGCTTGTGAGGGTATCAAATCAGCTTGTAAAGCACTTGTAACTCCAGTTATTGGTGGAAATGTATCTTTATACAATGAAACAAATGGAGTTGGGGTTTTCCCAACACCTTCAATTGCAATGGTTGGTGTAAATGAAGATGCAAATAAAGTTTTACCTTCTAGATTAAAAGAAGATGGAAACACACTTTTCCTTTTAGGGGATACAAAAGGTGAGTTCGGGGCTTCTTTATATATGAAAAAAATGTATGGAAAAGTTGCTGGTGTTCACCCTGAAGTTAACTTTGATAAAGAGTTAGCACTTTGGGATACAGTTATTGAAGCAAACACATCATCACTTTTAGTAAGTGCTAAGGATGTAAATGTTGGTGGATTGGCTATATCAATTGCAAAAATGGCAACTGTAGGAAACAAAGGTGTTAAAGTATCAGTTGAATTAAATGATTCAAAAGATATCTTTTGTGAATCTTTAAGTAGAGCAGTTGTAGAAGTAAAAGAAGAAAATATTGAAGCATTTAGTAGCCTTGCAGCTTCTAAAGGTATCTCTTGTACTAAAATTGGAATAGTAGGCGGAGATACAATCTCTATCAACGATGTTACAATCTCTTTAGAAAAAGCAAAAGATATTTATTTTAATAAATTTAAACAAGTGATTGAACAAGACTTATAAATGAAAACTTTGTATATCATCTCTGGAGCAAATGGTAGTGGTAAAACTACTTTTGCTAGAGAGTTTTCAAAGATAAACGAATTATATTTTATAAATGCTGATGAGATAGCAAAAGAGCTTGATAGTAAAAATATTACAAAATATAAGATAAAACCAGGAAAGATGTTTTTTAATGAGTTTTCAAAAAGACTCAAACTTGATAAATCTTTTGTGATAGAAACTACACTTTCAGGAAAGTATTTAGTTGGATATATAGAAAAAGCCAAAGAGTTAAACTACCAATTATCTTTAATATATCTATTTTTAGAAAACCCACAAACAAATATAAATAGAGTAAAAAATAGAGTCCTAAATGGTGGACATCATATTCCTAAAGATGATATAATAAGAAGATTTTATAGAAGTAAAAATATGTTTTGGAATGCGTATAAAGACTTAGTAGATGACTGGAGTATATTTTATAATTCTGATGAGACGTTTGAAGAAGTTGCAAATAATGAAACTATATTAGATACAGCAAAGTATAATGAATTTTTGAAGGATATTGATGCAATCACAAATAATTGATAAAAACTTAATACAACAAATAGGGAATGATGCAGTAAGAGAGGCACAAAAAAGAAGTCTTGAAAATGGGATTCCAAATGTTTATAGTAAAAACAATGTTTTATATTATCAACTTCCAGATGGAACTATTACTATGGAAGACCCCTTTTCAAAGGGAAAATTAAAACAACAACTTGAAATTCTGACAAAAGTAGAAGAATTATCACTAAACGATAATTAAGAGATTAAGTAATTAATGGAAAATATAAGTATCATAACTATTATCACCATAGCATTTTTAGGTTCTTTTGGGCATTGTATTGGAATGTGTGGGGGAATAGTTGTAGCTTATTCTAGTACAAAAATCGACAACTCATGGTCAAAAGCAAAACAATCTTTATCTCATATCTTATATGCCCTTGGAAGAGTTTCTACTTATGTTATTTTGGGTGCTATTTTTGGATACTTTGGAAGTGTGGTAACTTTTAATAATACTACAAGTGGTATTTTACTTTTGATTACTGGTTTTTTGATGATTTTAGTTGGCTTGTCATTAAGTGGTAGATTAAAATTTCTAGTTAGTATAGAACACTCTGTCTCAAAATCTAAAATTTATCAACAAACATTTCGTAAATTATTAGGTTCTAATACATTTACTAGTTTTTATTTATTGGGTATGTTAAATGGATTACTGCCTTGTGGTTTTGTATATGTATTTGCGATAACAGCAGCTAGTACTGGAAACCCTTTATGGGGTGCTTTTGTTATGTTGATTTTTGGATTAAGTACAATTCCTGCTATGTTTTCATTAGGTTTTTTTGTGGGAATTTTTAAACAAATAGCTCTAAGAAATCTTTTTATTACTATTGCTTCAATTTTAGTAATTATATTTGGTATATACGTTATGCACAACGGTTATGAATATTTAGTAAATGAAAATAAATCAATTCATGGTTCTCACATTTAGCATTTAGATATTTTTATTATGCTTTGAAAAACACTCTAAAAACGTTCAGTTTATGAAAAAGCAACTCCTAATTACTTTTTTTGTATAATCTGCGAAAAATTATAAACGACAGAGGAATTAATTTGAGAGCATTAATCAGTGTTAGTGACAAAAGTGGTGTTGAAAATTTCGCACGAGAGTTAGTAGGTTTAGGTTATGAAATAATTAGTACAGGTGGTACTTATAAAGCGTTACAAAATGCAGGAATAGCTGTAATAGAAGCAAATGAAGTTACAAAATTTCCAGAGTGTTTTGAAGGTAGAGTTAAAACTTTAAACCCATTTATTCATGGTGGAATTTTACATAGAAGAGACAAACAATCTCACCTTGACCAAGCAAAAGAGCTAGGTGTTGAAGGTATAGATTTAGTTTGTGTAAATCTTTATCCATTTAAAGCTACTATTGAAAAAACTGATGATTTCGAAGAGATTATAGAAAACATTGATATTGGTGGACCAGCGATGGTGCGAAGTGCTGCTAAAAATTTTGATAGCGTTATCATTGTAACTGACGTTGCTGATTATGACTTAGTATTAAACAATCTTAAAAACAATACTAACACTGTAGAATTTAGAAGAGATATGATGATAAAAGCATATGAGCATACAGCAGCTTATGACTCTATGATTGCAAATTATATGAATAAAAGATTCAACAATGGAATGGGTGCAAAACAATTCATCGTAGGTGAAAAAGTATTTGATACAAGATATGGAGAAAATCCACACCAAAAAGGTGCACTTTATGAGTTTGATAAACACCTATCAAATAAATTTATCACACTAAAAGGTGAAGCATCTTTTAATAACATGGGAGATATTTCAGGAGCTGCAAAAATAGCATCAGCCTTTGGAGATGACAACGCCGTATGTATCGTAAAACACGGTAACCCATGTGGATTTGCTATCAAAGATACACTTTTAGAAAGCTACACTGAAGCTCTTAGATGTGACCCAATTTCTGCATTTGGTGGAGTTGTTGCAGTAAATGGTATAGTTGATTTAGACTTAGCAGTTAAGATGAATGAAATCTTCCTTGAAGTAGTTTTTGCAGCTGATTTTACACCAGAAGCAGAGCAAGAATTAAATAAAAAACAAAGAATCAAACTGTTCAAACAAGGAACAACTAAACTTGAAATGGCAAATGATGCTTTCAACTTCAAAATAGTAGATGGTGGATTTGTTTACCAAGATGCAGATTTTGTAGAAGAAGATGAAGTTAAAAATTCTGAATTAAAATCAAAAAGAGCGGCAACTGAGCAAGAAGTAAAAGATATGGAGATAGCTTACAAAGTTGCAAGCTTAACTAAATCAAACTGTGTAGTTTATGTAAAAAATTCAGCAATGGTAGCAGTTGGTATGGGTATGACTTCAAGAGTTGATGCAGCAAAAGCAGCGTTGCGAAAAGCAGAAGATTTAGGTATTGATGTAAGTGGTTCAGTATTAGCAAGTGAAGCATTTTTCCCATTTAGAGATTCAATTGATGCAGCACAAGAAGCTGGTGTAAAATGTGTTATTGAGCCAGGTGGAAGTATTAGGGATGATGAGATTATAGCAGCGGCAGATGAGTTTGGGATGGCTCTTTATTTTAGTAATAAGCGACATTTCTTACACTAAAAAGGTGATTTAAATAATCATCTTTCTTCATAACTCTGCGTTAGAAGATAAAATATCTTACTCACTTACTTCAGTAAGCTCCTACAGATATTTTATCTTCTGCCTTGATTTATTTTAAAATCTAATCATTTAAATCACTTTTTTAATTAAACCAAATATTACATATTATAATTTTTTATCCACCTCTATGTAAAAATAAAATTTTTTCTAGTTTTTTTACACAATATAAATTTTCATCATCACAATTTATTGTATATTTTATTCCATCATCTATATTTATTAGTTTATCTATTTCAAAAATTTTTGGTAATTTCTCAGGGTTTTTTGCATCGATATTTTCATAATCACAAGATAATGTCCATACTGTTGATGTATCAATGTTAGGCTCATTTTTACTTTTCATTTTAGTAAATTTTGATTTTGTCAAGTAAAAACCAAAAGCTTGTTTACTAAAATTATTATATTCTTTACAGTGCATAAATTCAATTTGTACTCTATCAAGTATTACAGATGGAATAGGAATTAAATACCTTCCAAATTGAATAAATAATTTTAAGTACATTTTATATGCTTTATCTATCAAATCAAAATCTTTATCTTTCAAATTAGGATAATGTTTTTTAAGATTTGTAAATATTTGTTTAGGTAATTCATAATTGTCTATAAAATTTTCTTTTTTTAATTGTTCCCTTCTCACATATTCAAAGAAAATTAATAATAAAATAACTGTTGTACTGAAAAAATATAATGTATCCATTTTGTATATTACTATAAAATCTTTGAAAAATAAAGGTTAAATCTTGAATCTTTATTTTTATAAAAATCTATTTATTTCAAAAATCTTTTTCTCGTAAATACCTAAAGGTATTAGCTTCTTTAACTTTGTGTGGACAAAGTAAGTAAAAGCGAAGAGGTTTACTTCTTCAAGAAAAACTACCAATCTCATTTTATATCCCTTTGATATAAATTAATAAAATAACTTTATTGTGTTATTTGTATTACTACTTTAAGACTTTTCTATATATAATTCATTGCTCGTAAATAAAAAGGATATATACAAATGAATAAATTGAGTAAAGAATATTTAGATAAATGTAAAAATGCTCTTGAGGTGGAACAGGCTTATAGTTTATCAACTACAGGTAATTGGGCACATGTGAATAGAGAACTTGTTCACCAAGATTGGGATACTTTATACAAAAAACTAGCAGAATATATAGATGAATGTAATGTCGATAATGAAAATGTTCAATTATTAATGAAAGAGCATTTTGAAATAGCTTGTCGATTTTATATCCCATCTAAAGAAGCATATATTGGAATGGGTATATTTTATAAAGAAAATGAAGATATGAAAAAGTTTCATAATTCATACCATCCTAAAATGGTTGATTATATGGGTGATGCAATTGTTCATTATGCAAGCAATAATTTATAGAGGTAAAAAAATCTGGTGACAGGATACTTATTTAATTAAGAAAATATATAAAAACCAAAAATCTAAGTTATTATTCAAGAAAAAACTAAATATACTATATAATTTTATTTAAACAAAAAATTTATATCATTTTGTTAGAATGATGTATATGTTTTGATTATAGGAGCTTATTATGACAGCACTAAAACAGCAACAACTTTTTGATGAAATAGATATTTTACCAATAGATATAAAAACTAAAATAGTTGATAAAATACTAAATAGCATAAGTCCTTCCGATAAAACTATTGATGAGTTATGGATAAATGAAGTAAATAAAAGAAAAAATGATATTGAATCAGATAAGGTAAGCTTAGTTGATGGAGATGAAGTTTTTAAAAAAATATCTCAAAGACTAAAATCATAGATGACGTACTCTTTTCACCCCGATGCTGAATTAGAATTTAATATTTCAATTGATTATTATGAAGAATGTAAAAGAAATCTTGGTTTAGAATTTGCCAATGAAGTTTACAAAACTATTCAAAGAATTTTAAAATATCCAAAATCTTGGCAAGTTTTAGATAATGATATTAGAAGATGTTTAACTAATAGATTTCCATTTGGTATAATTTACTATCAAAGAAATGAAGAAATAATTATATTGGCAGTAATGCAATTAAATCGAGAACCAAATTATTGGAGAGAAAGAAGTAAAAGCTAAGAAAAACAAACTATCAATTCCTTTTTCCACCCCTTTGAAACCACTCATATTCATCATCATTTTTCACTTTAGAAAAAAAGAGTTCTCCCGAGTTTCTCCATGGGTCTAGAACTATTCCATTTTCAAAGTTGCAACTTTTGCAAGTAACTACTAAAGTGTTGTGTTCTTTCCAATAATCACCTAAATTGGCTACACCAAAATAGTAATCAAAGCTTTTTAGCTTTAAGCTTTTTGCGTGTTTTAGCATATCTAGTGCAAAATGCCAGCATAAGCCTTTTTCTTTTACTCCAATATTGACTAAAAAATTATGAAATAATGGAGGACTTACTAAACCGTAGGATTCTTTTAAAAATTCTGCTTGTTTAAACATTTCATTGGAGAGAGTTTGGGCTTCTTTTTTATCTACTTTTTCATTTAAAGAGGATAATAAAATTGCTAACTTATCATTAGCTAGATTTTTTTCAACTTGAATATTAGATGTTGTACAGCCGATAAATAAGATAGATAATAGTATTGTAATTATATATTTCATGAAAAAAAGTATAGCTAATTTGATTATATTTTTTAATAAAATATACTTTACCGCACTTTAACCATATCTACTATCATCACAAAAATAAATAAGGAATATAATGCAGCCAACAAAATCAGTTTTTTTTGCCATATCATCACTATTTTTTTCTATTGGTTTTTTAGCCATAGGATATGGGATGATTATGACATTTATTGGTGTTTTTCTTAAAGAAAATGGAACACCAGATATGGTTATTGGATTTATTAATGCTGCATTTTTTCTAGGTGCTATGGCATCTTCTATTTTTAGTCAAAAAATTATCTCAAGTGTTGGTCATATAAGAAGTTTTGTTACTTTTGCATCTTTGATGGTAATAACATTTTTACTTCATTCTTTATTTTTAAATGAGTTTTTTTGGGCAATTTTACGGCTTATATCTGGATTTGCTTATTATGGTTTATTGATTATTTTAGAAAGTTGGCTAAATGAAAAAAGCTCAAATGAACAAAGAGGGCAGATATTAGCTATCTATACTACAGTATTTTATCTCTCTACTGCACTTGGACAGTTGTTATTAAATATTGATGAAGATTTTAAACATATGATTTTTTCAATAGGTGCTGTGCTTGTGCTTTTTTCTGTAATTTTTATTGCTATGACTAAAATAAAAGAGCCAACTCTTCAAGTATTTGAAAGATATAGTTTCCCAAAACTTTATAATGTGGTTCCTCTTGCTGTAACAGGAAGCTTTATTAGTGGTTTTTTTATTGGTGGATTCTTTACAATGATTCCCTTGTATCTTATAAAACTTTTTGATTCAAAAGAAGTAATATCTTTATTTATGACCTTTGCTCTTTTAGGAGGTTTATTATCACAATGGCCTATAGGAAGATTATCAGATATTTATGGAAGAAGAAAACTTATAGCATTTACAGGAATTTTTACATCATTTGTTTCTGCACTATTTATTTTTCTAACTTTAGATGAAACCTTATTATATGTTTTAGCTGTATTTTTAGGTGTTAGTATTTTTTGTATATATCCTTTGAGTTTGTCAAGAGCAAATGATGTTGTAGATGAAAATAAAGATATTGTTGAGATATGTAGAGCTTTACTTTTTGCATATGGGACAGGTTCTTTTTTAGCCCCATTAATAATTGGTTTTGCTTTCAACTTTTTTAACCATCAAATAATTTTTATAATATATTTTATATTGGGTATTTATTTGGCTTTATATTCATTATCTAAAAAACGTGTAGATTATGACAAAAAAAGTATCTTTGTTAATGTACCCATCTCTTCTAGTGCTGTTATGCCAGAAATAGACCCTAGACAAGATTTAAAGTGGGTTGATGAACAACAAAAAAATCACAACTAATAATTTAAGAGTGATTTTTATTTATTCTTAGATATAATTTTTTGAAATTTAAGGAGAAAAATTGAAAATAATATTAATATTTATTTTATCAATATCATTTTTTTTGGGAACCTTAAATGCAAAAGATTTAAAAAAAGTAACTCTCCAACTTTCATGGTTTGACCAATTTCAATTTGCTGGATATTATATCGCTAAAGAGAAGGGCTTTTATGAGGAACTTGGGCTTGATGTTGAAATAAGACCTTTCAATTTCGGAATAAGTGCACCAGATGAAGTTGATAATGGGAACGCTAACTTTGGTATTGGAAGAGAGACTTTGATTTTAGATAGGGCAAAGGGTAAAAAGATAGTTGCTCTTTATGCTTTATTTCAAGCTACACCACTAATCTTAATAGCCAAAGAAGATTCAAAAATTAACAAAATAGAAGACTTTGTAAATAAAAAAATTATGACAACAAGTGATGATTCAAGTGAAGTCTCTATAAAAGCAATGATAAGCTCAAAAAAAGTAAAAATTGAGCAATTAAATTTTATAAAACATACTCACAACATAGATGATTTGATAAATAATAAGACCGATATTATTTCTGCATATATTTCAAAATCTCCTTATGATTTAGATAAAAAAGGGATTTTTTACAAAATATTTGATCCAAAAGATTATGGTTTTGATATGTATAGTGATTTATTATTTACAAGTGAAGATATGTTAGAAAATAATTTTGATGTAGTAATGGCATTTAAAAAAGCTTCATTAAAAGGTTGGACATACGCATATTCAAATATTTATGAAACAGTTGATTTGATTTTTCAAAAATACAATTCTCAAAATATTTCAAAAGAGGCTTTATCTTATGAGGGGAATGAACTAAAAAAACTATCATACTATAATACAAAAGTTTTGGGAGAAATTAAATCAGAAAAACTTCAAAGAATATATGATTTATATAATGTAATGGGATTAATTCCAAATAAAATAGATACTAAAAAGTTCGTAGAATATGACAACGATAATAATAAAGTATTCTTAACAAAAGAGGAAAAGCTTTATCTTAAAGATAATCACCATTTTAAAATTTGTGTTATTCCAAATATAAAACCATATAGTTATTTTGAAAATAATGATTTTAAAGGTTTTATTTCTGATTATTTTAAAATAATAGAAGAAAAAACAGGAATTGAATTTGAAGTTATAAAAAGAGATTCTTTTAAAGACTCTTTATCTGCTTTTAAAAATAAACAGTGTGATATCCATACAGCTCTTACAAAGACAGAAGATAGATTAAAATTTGCAAATTTTACTAAGTCACATGTAAATATCCCTTTTATTTTGATTTCAAAACAAGATTTCCCATTTATTGAAAGTTTAAGTACTTTAAAAAATAAAAAAATAGGAATAATGAGTAGTTACAATATTAGTAAAAAATTAAAAGAAAAGTATCCAAATATAGAGTTTATAGATGTAAAAAGTTTAGATGAAGGTATAAAAAAAGTTACAAACAAACAACTTGATGGTCATATTGATTTACTTTATACTTCATTATATAAACTTTATGAAAATAATAATACCAAATTAAAAGTTTCCAATAAACTTGATATTGATGTAGATTTAGCTGTAGCTGTAAGAAATGATAACGAAAAACTTTTTGAGATAATAAATAAAGCTGTAAATGATATAGATGAGAAAAAAATTGATGAACTTTTAAAATCATGGGTTAATGTAGAGTATAAAAAAAATACTGACTACACTTTGTTATGGATTATTTTGGCTTTAGCTGGGATTATATTTTTGGCATTATTATATAGACAAAAAATATTAAATAAAATGAATATCTCTTTAAATAAAATTGTAAAAGAAAAAACTGAAGAACTAGTGAAAATAAATAGTAATCTTGAACAAAGAATTAAGGAAGAAGTAGAAGAAAACCTTAGAAAAGATATGCTTTTACAAAGACAAGCAAAGATGGCTTCCATGGGAGAGATGTTGGAAAATATTGCTCATCAATGGAGACAACCTTTATCAGTAATTAGTACTGGTGCTAGTGGAATAAGAATAAAAAAAGAGATAAATGATTTAGATGATAAATTTTTATTTGATACTTTGGAATCTATAATTAATTCTTCAACTTACCTTTCTCAAACTATTGATGACTTTAGATATTTCTTTAAGCCTGATAAGGAGAAAAGAAGATTTTGTATTAAAGATTGTTTTGAAAAAAGTTTAAATATTTTGAGTTCAAAATTCAATAATAAAAATATAAAAATAATAAAAAACATAAATAAATTTGATGTGCTAGGACATCAATCAGAACTTATTCAAGTATTTATAAATATTTTAAATAATGCAAAAGATGCTTTGGAACAATCTCAATATGAAAAAAAACTTATTTTTGTAGATATTTTAAAGTTAGAAAATAAAATTTTAATTAAGATAAAAGATAATGCTGGTGGAATCGATTTAAAACCTTTAGATAAAATATTTGAGCCATACTTTACTACAAAACACAAAAGTCAAGGTACGGGTATTGGGTTGTATATGGTAGATCAAATTATATCCAAACACATGAACGGTCTAATAGAAGTATCAAATATCAAATATACCTATGAACAAGCTAAATACAAAGGTGCTTTATTTACTATTACTTTGTATGATGAATAATTTTATTTTCGATATAATTGCTTGATATAATTAATAGGAATTTTATTGAATTGGTTAGAAATAGATAAAAAGCATGTTTGGCACCCTTATAATTCACTTCCTTCTAAAACAAAACTTTTACCTGTAAATAGAACTGACAAAACTTTTATATATTTGGATGATGGTACAAAGCTTATTGATGGTATGAGTTCATGGTGGAGTGCAATACATGGATATAATCACCCAAAATTAAATGAGGCTTTAAAAAAACAAGTGGAGATTATGCCACATATTATGTTTGGAGGTTTATGCCATGAAAAGGCAGCTGTACTCTCTAAATTACTTGTTGATTTAACAGGTTTAAATTCAGTTTTTTTATGTGATAGTGGCTCAGTTTCTGTCGAAGTTGCTTTAAAAACTGCAATTTTATATCAAAAAGCAAAAGGTAAAGAGAAGTATAAATTTTTGGCTTTAAATAATGCCTATCATGGTGATACTTTAGGGGCTATGAGTGTATGTGACCAAAAAAACTCTATGCACACTGTTTATGGTTCATATTTACCAGAACATATTTTTACAAAAGAACCAGAATTAGGATTCAGTAGTGATTGTTTCTCTTCCCTAAAAGAATTAGAAGAAAAGTTTGAAAAATATCATAATCAAATTGCAGGATTTATCATAGAGCCAATAGTTCAAGGTGCAGGTGGTATGAGAATATATAATCCTAAATATATTCAAAAAGTTAGGGAGTTATGTACTAAATATGATATTTTATTAATAGCTGATGAAATAGCAACAGGCTTTGGACATACGGGAAAAATGTTTGCATGTGAACATGCAAATATCAAACCAGATATTATGACTCTTGGTAAGGGATTAACTGGTGGTTATATGACTATGGCTGCTATGCTTACAACAAAAGAGATTAGTGATACCATATCAAATAGTGAAATTGGTGTACTTATGCATGGACCAACCTTTATGGCTAATCCATTAGCTTGTAGTGTTGCAATAGCTTCCATTGAATTACTTTTGGAAAGTTCTTGGGAAAAAAGAGTCTTAAATATTGAAAAAATATTTTCTGAAGAGTTAGAAGTGGCAAAAGCTTTACCTTTTGTAAAAGATATTAGAAATATAGGTGCTATAGGAATAATAGAGCTTACTAATGATAGTTATGCTCAAGAGATTCAAGACTTTTGTATGAAAAATGGTGTTTGGATAAGACCTTTTGGAAAACTAATATATTCAATTGTTGCTTATACAATAGAAGAAAATGATTTAAGAAAAGTTATTAAGACAATGGTAGAAGCAATAAAATCAATAAAGAGTAAAAGATGAATAAAGAAGGTTTTAAAAGGCTAATTCAAAATCTGCCAGAATATCCAGGGGTGATGGGAAGAGATAGATTTTTTAATAGTGCTGTTTTAATTCCTTTTGTAAAAATAAAGGGTGAATATTTTGTTCTTTTCCAAAAAAGAGCAAAGGGAATAAAACAAGGTGGAGATATTTGTTTTCCTGGTGGTGGATTTGAAGAGGGGTTAGATAAAAACTTTAAACAAACAGCTATTAGAGAGACAAATGAAGAGTTGGGTATTTCAAAAAAAGATATAAAAATAATCGGTCAACTTGATACTATGGTTGCTTCTTTTGGTACAATAGTTGAGCCATTTATTGGGCTTGTGAAGAAAAAAGCTATAAAAAATATGAAACTTGACACAAATGAAGTTGAAAAAACATATTTAATACCCCTAGATTTTTTTAAACAAAATGAACCAGAAATTTATAACCTAAGAACTGAAGTAAAGCCATATCATATAGATGAAGATGGCAATAAAGAGGTCTATTTTCCTGTAGATGAATTAGGTCTTCCTGAAGCTTATCAAAAACCTTGGGGAAATAAAAAACATAAAGTTTATGTATATAAATATAAGAAAAAAGTTATCTGGGGTTTGACGGCTGTCATTTTAAATGACCTATTAAAAAGATATTAATCTTTTAAATAGTCATTACCGCCCATTTTTCACTTTTTAAGGCTTTTGTTAAAAGTTCTCCTGTATGTTTTATTTTTATATTTAGTTTTTCTAATTCTTTTATTGCATTATACTCTTCAACACACACAATACAAGCACTCATTTTTACACCAGTTTCTTGGATTTTTAATAGTTGTTTTTGAATCTCTTTATTTTTTTTCGCAAGTTTTATTGAAGGTCCCCATAGCATTAGGTGAGCTTTTTCCCAGTATTTTCTTTCTAAAATTACAGAAGAGTAAAGTAGGGGAAACTTATTAGCTACTTCTTCATCGCCATTTGACCATACTATTAATAGATTTGATTTAGACATTTTTTCTACCTTTTTTTAATATTTGATATTATAGTATTAATACACAAAGAGTAAATATAAAAAAAATATAATAAGAGAAATAAAAAATAAGGACTTACTATGCTAATAAAACTACACAATCTAATTTCAAATATATTTGATAATTTTCAATCAATATTTTTACTTCTTGCAAGAGTTGTTGTTGCTTATGGTTTTTATGAACCAGCAATGATGAAGTGGGGAAATATATCAAATGTAGCACAATGGTTTGGCTCAATAGGAATCCCTTTTCCTCTATTAAATGCCTATTTGGCAGCTACAACGGAACTTTTAGGAGTATTTTTTCTTACTTTAGGTTTGTTGACAAGGTTTATCTCTATTCCATTAATGGTAGTAATGTTAGTTGCAATATTTACAGTACATTTAGGGAATGGATTTAGTGCAGGTGATAATGGTTTTGAAATACCGTTGTATTATCTACTATTTTTAGGTATTTTTCTTTCACATGGAGCTGGAAAAATATCTCTTGATAATTTAATATTTAAAAAATAGTTCTGAAAATAAAGGTATATTAATTAATATATCTTTGCTATAATTTAGCTCTTGCAAGATAAATATCTGTTTTGCAAAAATATAAGATAAGTAGGATTTATGAATAAAATATTAATAAATAACAAAGAGATATTTCCCTCAAAAGTAGTATGTATTGGAAGAAACTATGTTGAACATATAAAAGAGTTAAATAATGAAACACCTGAAGAGATGGTTTTTTTTATTAAACCAAACTCTACAATTTCAAATCAACTATTTTTTCCAAAATTTGCTAATTCTTGTCATTATGAAGCAGAAATTTCTTTTTTAATGGAAGAGAATAAAATTTCAGCTGTTGGATTTGGTTTAGATTTAACACTAAGAGATGTTCAATCAAAACTAAAACAAAAAGGTCTTCCATGGGAGAGAGCAAAATCTTTTGATAATGCAGCTGTATTTTCTGAATTTGTAAGTTTTAATGGTGATATAAATAAACTTGGTGTTGAGTTATATATAAACAATGAATTAAAACAAAAGGGTGATGTTTCAATGATGATAAATAAGCCCCATGAGATAATCGAAGATTTTTCTACTTTTGCATCTTTTGAAGATGGAGATATCTTGATGTCAGGAACACCAAGTGGAGTAGGTCAGTTTAAAGAGGGTGATCACTTTGTTGGAAAAATATTATATGGTGATGAAGTTTTAGTTGAAGTTAAATTTGATGTTCAATTATCAAAATAGATTTAACTTTTATTAAAACAATAAATTATATTTTTATTTTATAAATAAACTTTTTTTCTTTCGATAAACTTCTGTAAATAAACTATAGGAGTTTAAATGCCATTCAATAAACTAAATGAAGAAGAGATAAGAGTAATAGAAAATAAAGGAACTGAAAGACCTTTTTCTGGCAAATATTATGATTTTTATGCAGAGGGTACTTATAAGTGCAAGAAGTGTGATACTAAGTTGTATTCTTCAAGTAGTAAATTTAACTCGGGTTGTGGATGGCCAAGTTTTGATGATGACTTGGGAACAGTAAAAAGAGTTCCTGATGCAGATGGACGAAGAGTAGAAATAGTGTGTATAAATTGTGGTGGACACTTAGGTCATGTTTTTGAAGGAGAAGGCTTTACAGAAAAAAATACAAGACATTGTGTTAACTCCATATCTGTAAACTTTGATTATATAAATAAAAAGGATGCTGACGAAGACTTATGTTATTTTGCAGCTGGTTGTTTTTGGGGAGTAGAGTATCATTTTGACCATTTAGAAGGTGTTTATAGCGCAGTTTCAGGATATATGGGAGGAGATACCCTTCACCCTGATTATAGAAGTGTTTGTACAGGAACTACAGGACATTTAGAAGTTGTAAAAGTTGAATATGATAAGAAAAAAATCTCTTTTAAAGACCTAGCAAAACTCTTTTTTGAAATACATGACTTTACACAAACAAATGGACAAGGTCCAGATATTGGAAGCCAATATTTATCTGCAATATTTTATAAAGATGAAGAACAAAAAAACATATCTTTAGAGCTTATTGATGAATTGGAAAATAAAGGATATAAAGTAGCAACAACTCTTAGGGAAGTTTCAACATTTTATGAAGCGGAAGAGTATCATCAAGATTATTATGACAGACACCAAAAGGTGCCATATTGTCATACTTATAGAAAAATATTTTAGTTTTCAGTTCCTAAAATATAATAAATAGGTCTTTCACTTATTTGTTCAATTTTTACCCCATATTTATTTGCCCAATGTGAAACTTCTCGGTGAAATTCTTCAAGAATTTCACTTGAATCATTTTCATCACATTTGATTTTTAAATATTCAGTTTTGTTTGAAAATCCAACGTAAGCATTCATTTTTTTTAGGTGATCATTTAAGCTTATAATATGTTTTGCAAATTTATCAAAATCCTTTGTATTTTCTATCATAACTTCAGCTTGTTTTAGTGCACTTTCACTTTTTGAATAACCCAATTGTGATAAAACAACTTCAGGTGACATTTCTATTTGCATGTAAATCCTTTTAATAAAATATAACCCAAATATAGCAAAATTGAATTGAAATATTGTTTAATATTTTATTTAAATAATTGTTTTTAAAAATTAAAATTAAGTTATTTTTTCTGTTATTTTTTGTAACATTAAACCTAATTAGGGGATAACATGAAAAAACAGAATAATTATGTTTTTGAAATAATTTTTTTACCAATATTAATAATTATTTTTTTAATCATAAGTATAACTATATACAATATTCATATTACAAAGAAGCAGTTAGAAAATCAAATAAAAAATAAACAAATTGAATTTTTTGAAAGAGAAAAAAAGTCAGTTTATAACAAAGTACAATACCTAAATAGTGCTATCAAAATAGAAAATAATAAAATAGAATCTAAAATAAAAGAACAGTTAAAAGAAAAAATAAATATATCAATAAAAATTTCAAAAAATATTTTCAAAGAAAATAAAAATTTATCAAAAAAAGAAATAACAAAAATTTTAATAAAAAGTCTATCTTTGTTAACTTATAATAAAAACAGAGGTTACTATTTTTTAGTAAATAATAGTTCAAATAAAAATATCAATTTAAATAATTTTGATATTTCTATTGAAGATAAAAAAAATATCAAAAAAGAAAAAATTAGTTTTATTAAATATAATTCTTATAAAGCAAATAATCAAAGCAAAAAGTTTTTAAGAATTGTTGCTGTTACATATTTTGAGCCATTGGATATATTTATAGGAACAGGAGAATATGTTGAAGATACTATAAATGAATTAAAAAATGAGTTTATTATGAAAATTGGAGAAAATAGTGATTTAGATAAATATATTTTTATTTATGATGTTCATAATATAAATGGCGGTAAAAACTTTTCTACTATGATTGTAAACAATAATAGAAAAGATTTAATTGGAAAAGCAATAAGTGATGATGTTACAGATTCAAAAGGAAATTATTATAGAAAAGAAGCTTTAAAACTTTTAAGAGAAAAGGGAGAAGGCTTTGTAAAATATTGGTATAAGAAGGCTGGAGAAAAAGAACATAAAGAAAAATATACATATTTTTTTCTTAATAAACAGTGGAATTGGATTATTGCTTGTGGTTTTTATTCAGATGATTTAACTCCTGAAATAGAAAAATTAAATAAAGAATCAATTGACTATTTAGAAGCTTTAATTAAAAATTCATTATTTTGGGGATTAATATTTTCAATAGTTATGATTTTTATTTCAACAATTATTTTTTATAAAATTCAAAGAAGAATTGGGAAAGATAAAAAAAGATTGATTCAAAGTCAAGAAAATTTAAAAAAAGCACAAAAAATCTCAAAAATAGGTTCTTGGAGTTATGATTTTAGCACCAATGAAATAATTTTTTCTGATGAAATTTATGAGATTTTAGAAATTGATAAAAATATTAAAAAACCTTCATATAAACTATTTTTATCATTTGTTTATAGGGATGATAAAAATAGAGTAAATGATGTATTTGAAAAATTAATTAAAGAAAAACTTTCCTATGAAATTGTTCATAGACTTGTAGTTAAAAAGAAAATCAAATGGGTAAATAATCAAAGTGAAGTATTTATAGAAAAGAATAATACTATTGTAATAGGAACATTGCAAGATATAACTGAAAAATACGAAAAAGATAAAAAAATTGAAGAACAAGCACAGCTTTTATTTAATCAATCAAAAATGGCAGCAATGGGTGAAATGATAGAGAATATTGCTCACCAGTGGAGACAACCTCTATCTGCTATTTCAACTAGTGCAAGTGGACTTAAATTGGAAAATGAATTTCAATTGTTAGATGCAAAAAAACTAGAAGAGGGATTAGATAATATTTTAAATAATACAAAGTATCTATCTAATACAATAGAAGATTTTAGAATGTATTTTGTTAAAGATAAAGTTAAAACAAGATGTAATATTAAAACTGTTTATGAAAATACTATAAAATTATTAAAGTCAAAGTTTGATAGTCTAGAAATAGAGATAATTGAGAATTGTGAAGATTTATATTGTGTGACGTTAGAAAATGAGCTTATACAATGTTTAATGAATATTTTTAATAACGCATATGATACATTAGTTAAAAATAATGTATCAAAAAAACTAATTTTTGTAAGTATATTTACTAAGTATGATAATGTAGTAATTAGTATAACTGATAATGCAGGTGGAATAAATGATAATATTATTCAAAAAGTATTTGAGCCATATTTTACTACTAAACATAGATCACAAGGGACAGGAATTGGACTTTATATGACCCAAGAAATTGTTACAAAGCATTTAGAAGGTTTTATAAAAGTTAAAAATGAAGATATTGAATTTGATGGTATAAAATATAAAGGTGCAAATTTTATGATATCTTTGCCACTTGAAATAAGTTAATATAGGAGAAAATATGAATTTTAAAAATTATGTGGTAATAATTGTTACATTTTTATTGTTAACATTTTCAGTTGGTTCTTCTATTTTAAATTATATGAAGTCATTAGATGAAACCCAAAAAGAGTTAAAAGAACGTTCTTTACCCCTATCTATTGATAATATTTATACTGAAGTACAACGAAATCTAATAGAACCTACCTTAGTCTCATCAATGATGTCAAATGATACTTTTTTAAAAGATTGGATAATAAATAGTGAAACAGATATTAAAAAGATAAGTAGATATTTAGAGAGTATTAAAAATAGATATAGTGTTTTTAGCACTTTTTTAGTTTCTGAAAAAACTGGTAACTATTATACTTCTAAAGGTTTATTGGAAAAAGTTAAAGAGGATAATCCAAATAATGCTTGGTACTTTAAGTTTAAAGATATTCAAGATAGTTATGAGATAAATTTGGATTTTAATAAATTTTTAGGAAACTCTTTAATTATGTTTATAAATTACAAAATTTTTGATGATGACTTTCACTATTTAGGAGCTACTGGAATAGGTATTAAAATATCATATATAAATGAGATGTTGAAACATTTTAGAGCTAAATATAATTTCAATGTATTTTTCACTGACAAAGAAGGAAATATAATTCTTTCAGAAAAAGAGAATGATGATATAGGAAAGGTTAAAAATATAAAGGAATTAAATCTTATAAAAAAAGGTGCCCTTGTTGATAATTCAAATCTAATTGAATATGAAAAAAATGGGAAAGCTTATATTTTAAATACCAAATATATAAAAGAATTAAAGCTTTATTTGTTTGTTGAAGCTGAAGTAGATAAATTTACTAAAGAGTTAGAAAAAACTTTTTATACCAATCTTTTAATATCTTTATTTGTAACAGCAATTATTATATTAATAATTTTATATACAATCAAAAACTATAATAAAAAACTAGAAAAACTTGCTTCCCACGATAGTTTAACACAGCTTTCAAATAGAAGAAATTTTAATGAATATTTTGAAAAATCCTTGAAACTTTTTAAAAGAGACAAAACTCCACGGTCAATTATATTTTTTGATATAGATAATTTTAAAATGATAAATGACAATTATGGACATTTGGTTGGTGACAATGTTTTAAAAAGAATTGCAGCAATTTTGAATTTACAAATTAGAGATTGTGATAGTATATCTAGATGGGGTGGTGAGGAGTTTTTGATTTTACTAAATGATTCAAATTTAGAACAAAGTTTTAAAGTTGCCCAAAAACTAAAACAAAGTTTTGAAAATGATTTAGGATTAAATAATTTAGTAAAAGAACCAGTAACTGCAAGTTTTGGTGTAACAGAGTTTAAAGAAGATGATACAATTGATAAAATAATATCAAGAGCTGATAACGGTTTATACGCAGCAAAAAATAGTGGTAAAAATAAAGTAGAAAAAGTTAAATAGGAGAAATAGATGAGCGTTTTATTAGAAATGGCGATGTTTCCAACGGATCAAGGTGAGAGTAAAGGTGAATATGTGGCACAAGTAATTGATCTCATAAGGCAAAGTGGGCATACCTATCAACTGACCTCAATGGGAACAATTATTGAAACAGAAGAGATAGGTCAAGCTTTAAAGCTCGTAGAAGAGTGTTATAAGGTTTTAGAATCAAATGGATGTAATAGGGTTTATTCAACATTGACCTTCGATATTAGAAAAGGTCATGATAATAGGCTAAAATCAAAAATACAATCCATAGAAAAACATATAGGAGAAGTTTCAAAATGAGATATATTATTTTAATTACACTATTAATTAGTTCGTTATTCTCTTCAGAGGATTTGCAAAGTTGTGTTCAAACTGAAGTTTCAAAAACTTCAGTTATTTTTACTTGTATGCACGGTGAATATTATATTGAGTATGAATCAACATCTAAAAGGGATGTTAAAGATATAAAGATTCTTTATACAAAAGCTGATAAATATAAATATTTAAAAAATCTAAAAAACCTTCCAAAGGATTAATGTACAATGGCATTGTGCCACTGTACAATAGATATTCTCATTCCAGTTTTTACTTTTTTTACGCTATGAGAAAAATATGGATTACTTAAAAAAGTAATAAAATCTCCCTCTTTTGGTTTTATTGATATCTTTTTAAATTTATCATCAAATAAGAAATCAAAAACTAAATCTCCTCCACTAAATTCAAACTCATCTTTTGGTTCTTTTACTTGTGTTGTTATAAATAAAACTGTAGTAATAATTCTAGCAGGAGCAACTGGTTTGAACTCAACGATATTTTTATTTAAGTCAACTATTTCACTACAATTATCAGAGTGCCTTTTATAAAAACAACCATCTTTATAAATAAGTATTTGAGGTTCAATGGATTGTATAAGAGATACATTAAAAAACTCTTCAATTTTACTTTTTTGAGATTCAAAAAATCTATTATACTCTTTTAGAAATGTATCATTTGGAATAATATTGTAAGTATTTCTAATATCTGTATTTTTTTTAGGAAGTATTACTCCATCATCTGTACTAATAATACCAATTTTTTTTGATTCTTCTTCGTGATTTTTTATGAAGCTTTTCATATATGAAAAATCAAAATTAATATTCTCATATATAAAAGGTGCTTCATAATATGGATTTGGAAATATTTTCATACTATCTGGAACTATTGTATCAAGCCAATGTTTTGGTGAAAATATATTATTACCAACTTGTGTTAATTCAAGTTGTTTTAAATCATAAGGTGCAGTCATATAACCTACTATAATTTTTTTGAAATTATAGCACTTTTTTTAGTAATCAATACCTTTAGTTTTAAAGCTATATCTATGTTCTTCGCATCTACCGAACTCTTTTATCAAATCAATATGTACTTTTGTACCATAGCCTTTGTGTTTTTCAAATAAATAGTTTGGATATTTTTGTGAAATATCTACCATATATCTATCTCGACTAACCTTTGCCAAAATTGATGCAGCACTAACTTGCTCATAATTTGCATCTGCTTTTATTTCATGTTTTAAATCTTCTATTCCAAAAGAGGTGTTTCCATCCATTAGATATTCATTTGCTTTAACGTTTTGCATAATTTCTTCTATTGAATTTTTCAAACAAAGTGAAAGTCCTTGTTCATCTAAAGTTTTTGCATCAGTAAATACAATATGATAAAAAGAGTTAGAAATTATTTCATCAAATAGTTTTTCTCTTTTTTTTTCACTAAGTTTTTTAGAATCATTTAATCCAATTATTGAATTTTTTAAAACAACTCCTGCAACACATAAAGGACCAGCTAAAGGTCCACGTCCAGCTTCATCAATACCACAAAACATCTATTTCCTTTTCTTTTACTAATTATAGTATAATATAAATCAAAGAAAATAAAAAATACTACTTGACAAAACTACACTCAAGGTGCTATAATTAATTAGCAGTTTAACTTAAGGAGTGCTAATATGAATAAAATTTTTGAAAAACTAACAAACCAAATGGCAGAAAGTATAGATTCGTCTGTAGCTTTAGCCTTACATAATAAAAATCAAGAAGTTGAAGTTATACATATGCTTTGGGCATTATTAACAAATACAAACTCAGTACTAAACCAATTATTAAATAAAATGAATATAGACAAAACAGCAATAGTACTAGAAGCAAAATCATACGCTTCATCTTTACCAAGTGTATCAACAGTTACAAAAGAGAATATAAAACTAAGTAGAAGTTTTATAGATTCATTACAAAAAGCTGAAGGTCAAATGGCAACACTTGGAGATAAATTTATTGCAATTGATTCATGGCTAATTGCGAATTTTGATACAAAGGTATTTAAAGATGTATTAGGTAAATACATAGATTTAAGAGAAGCAAAAAAAGAACTTGAAGCTATAAGAGGTGGAAGTGTAATTGACTCTGCTTCAGGAGATGAAAACTTAGAAGCTATAGAAAAATATGGAATAGATTTAAATAAACAAGCAATCGATGGAAAACTAGATCCCGTAATAGGAAGGGATGAGCAAATCCAAAGAATGATGCAAATTTTGATAAGAAAAACAAAAAACAATCCAATACTTTTAGGAGAACCAGGAACAGGGAAAACAGCTATTGCAGAAGGACTAGCTCAAAGAATTGTTGCTAAAGATGTTCCTCTTTCATTACAAAATAAAAGGGTTGTAACCTTAGATATGAGTGCCTTAATTGCAGGTGCAAAATATAGAGGTGAATTTGAAGATAGATTAAAATCTGTAATTGATGAGGTTAAAAAAGCTGGAAATATAATACTTTTTATTGATGAGATTCATACAATAATAGGTGCAGGTGCAAGTGAAGGAAGTATGGATGCTGCAAACATTTTAAAACCAGCCCTAGCACGTGGTGAATTGCATACAATAGGTGCTACTACACTAAAAGAGTATAGAAAGTATTTTGAGAAAGATACAGCTATGCAAAGAAGATTTCAACCAATTTCTGTGGATGAACCAACGGTAAATGAAGCTTTACAGATACTAAGAGGTATAAAAGAGAAACTTGAAACTTTTCATAGTGTTACTATTAATGATAGTGCATTGGTTGCAGCAGCAAAACTAAGTGATAGATATATCTCTGATAGATTTTTACCTGATAAAGCTATTGACCTTATAGATGAAGCAGCCGCAGAACTTAAAATGCAAATAGAGAGTGAGCCAATTGTTTTATCAACTGTTAAAAGAGCAATCCAAACTTTAATGGTAGAAAAAGAAGCATTAAAGATGGAAAAATCTAAAAAGAACAGCGAAAGATTAGATGAAATAGAAAAAGAACTAGCCAATTTAAGTGAAGAACAAAGAGCATTAGAAACAAGATTTTTAAATGAAAAAGAGACATTTAATAAAGCATCAGAATTAAGAGTAAAAATTGATGAACTAAAAACAAAAGCACAAGCAGCAAAAAGAGAGTCAAGATTTGAAGAAGCTGCTTCTATTGAGTATGGGGAAATACCAGAATTAGAAAAACAAGTAAAAGAAAATGAAGAAAAATGGAATAAAATGCAAGAAGAGGGGACGCTATTAAGAAATAGTGTTGATGAAGATGCAATTGCAAGTATAGTTTCAAGATGGACTGGAATTCCAGTTAAGAAAATGCTTAGTAGCGAAAAACAAAGAATTTTAGAAGTTGAAAATGTTTTAAAAAATGATGTAAAAGGTCAAGATGAAGCTCTAAAAGCAATAAGTCGAGCTATTAAAAGAAACAAAGCAGGCTTAAGTGAAGATAGTAAACCAATAGGTTCATTTATGTTCTTAGGACCAACAGGTGTTGGTAAAACAGAAAGTGCAAAAAGTTTAGCGAAGTTTTTATTTGATGATGAAAAATCACTTATAAGATTTGATATGAGTGAATATATGGAAAAACATGCTGTTTCAAGATTGATTGGTGCTGCACCTGGATATGTAGGATATGATGAAGGAGGGCAGTTAACTGAAGCAGTTAGAAGAAAACCATATAGTGTAATTTTATTTGATGAGATTGAAAAAGCACATCCAGATGTATTTAATATCTTGCTTCAAGTACTTGATGATGGAAGATTAACAGATAACAAAGGGGTGACGATTGATTTTAAAAATACAATCATAATCTTAACTTCAAATATTGGAAGTAGTAAAATTATTGAAATATCTGATAAAGAGAAAAGAAAAGAAGAAGTATTTAATGAGATTAAAAATTATTTCAGACCTGAATTTTTAAATAGATTAGATGATATAATTATTTTTGAACAATTAGGATTAGACTCAATTACAAATATTGTTTCAATAATGTTTGAAGATATTAAGAAAAAAGTACAAGATAAAGATATTCAAATTGAGTTAACACAAAGTGCAAAAGAGTTTATTGCTAAAGTTGGATTTGACCCTGTATATGGTGCAAGACCACTTAAAAGAGCAATCTATGAAATAGTAGAAGATAAACTTGCTGATTTGATTTTAGAGGATAAAATAAGCTCAGGAAGTAAAGTAATATTTGATGTAGAAAATGATGAAGTAGTCGCAAAAATATAGTTTTAGAAAAATTTAAACTTGACTTAATATAAAGAAATTTTAAGTTAACTTTAACTATAATCCGCAACTTGAATTTTAAAAAGGGAATGACACTATGAAAAGAACATACCAACCGCATAACACGCCAAAAAAGAGAACTCACGGTTTTAGAGTTAGAATGTCTACAAAAAATGGTAGAAAAGTTATTGCAAGAAGAAGAGCTAAAGGTAGAAAAAGATTAGCTGTTTAAGCAAAGAACACAGACTAAATAGCTCAAGAGATTTTAAACAACTATATCAAAGCGGCAAAAAATGGCATACGTCATCTTTTGTCGCTTTTTTTAGGTCTAGTGAAAATTTACAAATAGGTTTTGTTACTTCAAAAAAAGTAGGAAATGCCGTTTTAAGAAGTAAAGCTAGAAGAAGACTAAGAGCTATAGTTTTAGAAAACGAAAATAAAATAATTGCTGGTAAATATATTTTTGTTGCAAAAGATGAGTTAATAAACAAATCCTATGCTGATTTACAAAAAGATTTTAACTTCGCATTTAAACGTCTAAATTTATACAAATGAAATTTGTATTTAAATATCTTATTAAGTTTTATCAAAAATTTATTTCACGCTATACATATGGAAGTTGTAGATTTTACCCAACTTGTTCAGAATATGGTCTATGGCAGATGGAAAATAACTCTTTTTTTAAGGGTATTTATTTTACAATAACACGAATATTAAAATGTAACCAACTTTTTGATGGAGGAATTGACTATCCAATAGTCAGTAAAATTCCAAATAAAAGTATCATACATAAAAAAATCAAAGTAAAATATTGGTACATACCGACTGATGATAATAAATACTTTGTAGTAAAGAATTGGGAGAGAAATAAGAATAATGAATAATTTAAATAATAACCAGGGTATGCAAAAACGAATGTTAATCATGACATTGATTGTTTTTGTATTTTTCGTAGCTTATGAATTTTTGGTTTTGAAACCACAAAAAGAAGCTCAAGCAGCTAAAATTGCACAAGAAAAAGCAGAACAAGCAAAAAGTGCTCCACAAGTTACACAAGATAGTAATTCTACAGCAACTCCAGCATCAAACGTGTCAACTCCTTCAAATATTGTTGATGCTTTATCTACAAAAGTTATTGCTGCAAATGATATAATTTCAACTATTACTACTGGTAAAAATATTATCCAAATTGATAAATTAGGTAGAATTGCACAAGTTACTCTTTTAGAAAAACAATATATAACTGAAGAGGGTGCTCATATTAAACTTTTTGAAGCAAATCAACTTAGACCATTAGAAGTAAGATTTGCAGATGCTACTACAAATAATCAAGCTTTTTCTGTTCCTGTTACAGCAAATTATTCTACAGTAGATGCAACAAAAGATTCTCAAACTCTTGTCTTAACACAAGTTCTTAATGATACAGTTTTAACTAAAACATTTACATTTTATGTTGATGGACATTATGATTTAGATGTTAAAACAACAAACAATAAACAATTTTTTATAACATCAGGTTTTAGACCAAATGTATTAGCAGATATGTATGCTGACCATGGTGTGATTGTAAAACAACTTGATGGTACTTTAGATGTAACACTTGATGAAAAAAGTGAAAAATCACAAACTTATACAGGTGCTAAATTTTTAAGTGCATTTGATAGATATTATACAACTGTTGTTTATAATTTTGATAAAACTTTCCAAGTTTCTATTATGCCTGATAAAGAATCAAATCCTCAAGGTTTTGTTCATTCAGTAAATGCAGCAGTTTCTTTTAGTGGGTATATTGGACCTAAAGAGCACAAAACATTAAGTGCTTTAAATCCTGAATTAACAGATGTAATTGAATATGGATGGTTTACATTTATTGCAAATCCAATGTTTTTATTCTTACAGTTTATTCAAAGTTATGTAGGTAACTGGGGATGGACAATTGTTATTGCAACTATATTAATTAAATTTGCACTTTATCCTTTATCATACAAAGGTATGGTATCAATGCAAAAGTTAAAAGATTTAGCTCCTAAAATCAAAGAACTTCAAGTTAAATATAAAGATGATAAACAAAAGCAATCTATGCACATGATGGAATTATATAAAAAACATGGGGCTAACCCAATGGGTGGATGTTTACCATTAGTTTTACAAATTCCTGTATTCTTTGCAATTTATAGAGTTTTATTAAATGCAATCGAATTAAAAGGTGCTGAGTGGATTTTCTGGATTCACGATTTAGCAGAGATGGATCCATTTTTTGTATTACCAATTTTAATGGGTGCTTCAATGTTCTTACAACAAAAAATCACTCCAAATACAATGCAAGATGAAACACAAAAGAAAATTTTCCAATTTTTACCTGTGATTTTTACATTCTTCTTCTTGTGGTTCCCTGCAGGATTAACACTATACTGGTTTATTAATAACTTGTTTACTATCTCTCAACAATTTTATATTAATAAATTATTTGAAAAAAGAAGATTAGTACAAGTAGAAGAGAAAAAAACATCTAAAAAATAGGAAATAAATATGAAAAAATTTGAAGCAAAAACATTAGAAGAAGTTTATGAATTAGCATCAAATGAATTTAATTGTTCCATTATTGATTTAGAAATAGAGATTATCCAACAGCCAAGTAAAGGTTTTCTTGGCTTTGGAAAAAAAGGTGCAATTGTAACTGCCCAGTTAAAAAGAAGACCTAAAAAAGAATTCAAAAAAAACTACAAAGATACAAAATATAAAAAAAGTAATATAAATATTCAAGATGTATCTGAAAAAATTGCAAATACAACAAAAGAAATCAAAAAAGAAAAAGTTCAAAATCATACAAAAGTTCCTCACGTAGAAGGTAAAGAACAAATCTTTAATAACTTTTATACAGAAAATAATCAAAAAGATGAAATTGCTAAAATAGTTATAAAAAAAGACAAAGAAGAGATAATATCTGAAGTAAAAAAAGATGTTAATTTGTTATTTCAAAATACCTGTTATGAAATTGATGAAATTGAAGTTGATTTTTATGATGAAGAGACACTTTATATTGAGTTCAATGGTAAAGATTCAGCTTTATTAATTGGTAAAGAGGGATATCGATATAAAGCATTATCTTATATTTTATTTAATTGGATAAATGAAAAATATGGTCTTATGTTAAGACTTGAAGTAGCAGAATTTCTAAAAAATCAAGAAGAGGCTATATATAACTATTTAATTCCAGTTATTGAGACAATAAAAGAAAATGGAACATATAAAACTAAACCACTAGATGGAATTTTAGTTCATATTGCATTAAAAAGATTAAGAGAAGAGTTCCCTAATAAATACGTAGCAGTTAAGACAAATGTTAAAGGTGACAAATACGTATTGGTAAATGAATATAGAAGTAATTAATACTTATGGATTCACTAGACACAATTGCAGCAATTGCAACAGCCAACGGTGTTGGCTCAATTTCAATAATTAGAGTAAGTGGTAAAGATGCTTTATCATTTGCTCTAACTCTTTCAAAAAAAAATTCCCTAACTCCAAGATTAGCAACACTATCAAATGTATATAATAGTAATGATGAAATCATAGATGAAGCTTTATTAATCTACTTTAAAAACCCACACTCTTTTACGGGTGAAGATATTGTTGAGTTTCAATGCCATGGTGGTATTGCTATTTCAAATATCATATTAAATGAACTTATAAAATTAGGTTGTAGGTTAGCAAATCCAGGAGAGTTTTCTAAAAGAGCTTTTTTAAATAATAAAATAGATTTGTCAAAAGCAGAAGCAATAGCAAAACTTATTGAAGCTAGAAGTGAAGATGCTGTTAAATTATTGGCACGTCAATTAAAAGGTGAACTTACATCTTTTGTAAATGATATTAGGGAAGATTTACTTTTTATGTTAGCTTACACAGAAGTTAGCATAGATTATGCAGAAGAAGATTTACCAGAAGATATTTTTGATCAAATTGAAAAAAAATTAGAAAAAATAATAATAAAACTATCTGATACATTAGAGTCAAGTAAAAGAAGAGAAGGCTTAATAGAAGGTTTTAAAGTGGCAATTATTGGTAAGCCAAATGTTGGAAAATCTTCACTTTTAAATAAACTTCTAAACTTTGATAGAGCAATCATTAGTGATATTGCAGGTACTACAAGAGATACAATAGAAGAGTCAGTTAAAATTGGTACTCATATTATCAAAATAGTTGATACAGCAGGTATAAGAGAAGCTAGTGATACAATTGAAAGAATTGGAATAGAAAAATCTTTGAGTGCTGTTGAAGAAGCAGATATAATTATTTCGCTTTTTGATAATTCAAAAGTTTGTGATGAGGAAGATAAAAAGATTTTAACTATTTTAGATGATATTGAAAATAAAGAAAAAATAGTAGTATTAAATAAAATTGATTTAGAATCAAAATTTGATAAATCAGTTTTAAATGATGAGCATATAGAACTTAGTACAAAAAATAGCATAAATAGTTTGATAGAAAAAATAGAAAAGATTTTAGATAATAATTCCCATGATGATAATATGACATTAATCTCAAAAAGACAAGTAGATGCTGTAGAGAAAACTTTATATCATATCATTGAGGCTAAAACACCAATCAAAACAGGTGAATTAGAGTTTTTTGCTCACCATATACACGAAGCAATAGAAAATATCTCTTTAATTACAAGACCATATGAAAATGACCAGATGCTAGATGTGATGTTTGGTGCTTTCTGTCTCGGAAAATAAAAATAGCCGTAGTGGTACATCTTTTTGCACACTTCTGCGTTGATAATTTTATTTAATAAACTCACTTACTTTAGTAAGCTCCTTCATTAAATAAAATTATCGTCTTGAATTGCACTAAAAATCTGCACCACTACAACTATTTTTGATAGTTCTAGATTGAATTAGAATCTATAACCTCGGCAATTTTTAGTAGTTTAGAATAATAGGAAATAAATGAAAACTTATGATTTGATAGTAATTGGCTCTGGGGCTGCGGGGATGATTGCTGGTATTAGAGCTGCTAGGGATGGCAAGAGTGTTTTATTACTTGAACAGCAAGAGAAACTAGGTCCTAAACTAAAAGCTACTGGTGGTGGGCGATGTAATCTTACAAATACCCTTGATAATTCTGATTTTATGAACTCATTTGGTCGAAATGGTCGCTTTATGATGGACGCTCTTGATTCTTTTGATTATAAAGATTTGATGAATTTTTTTAAAGAAATAGGTGTTGAAACACATATTCCAGATGGCTTTAGGGTTTTTCCTATTACACATAATTCTTCAACTATTATAAAAGCTTTAGAAGATGAACTTATGCGTGTTGGTGTAGAGATAAAAACTAATACAAAGGCACAGACATTATTATTTGAAGATGAGTCAATAGTAGGTGTACAAACTTCAGATGAAAAATTTTTAAGTCCAAATGTAGTAGTTGCAACAGGAGGTTTAGGTTATCCAATGCTTGGTGCCAATGGTGATGGATTTACATTTGCCAAAGAGTTAGGACATAAGGTTACTGATTTATATCCTGCAATGTTACCACTTATTTCAAAAGAAAAATGGGTAGAAAACTGTAAAGCAGATACTATAGCAAAAGCAGAACTTAGAATTGATTTACCAAAAGCCAAAAAACTTAAAGCTGTTGGGGATTTGATTTTTACATCAAAGGGTATAAGAGGTCCTGTAGTTTTGGATTTTTCAAGAGAAGTTACACCTTTTTTAGAAAAGTATGGCGAAGTTCCACTTTTAATCAATATGATTAAAGGGAAAAATGAAGAAGAGGTGAGGGTACATATAAATAGTGAGATTAAAGCCAATCCTGATTCAACTATTTTAGAAAATATTAGTTCTTTACTCCCTC
The DNA here is from genome assembly GCF_050300555.1 of Arcobacter sp. Lineage (NCBI taxonomy): Bacteria > Pseudomonadati > Campylobacterota > Epsilonproteobacteria > Campylobacterales > Arcobacteraceae > Arcobacter > Arcobacter sp. Next base: position 29,904 of record NZ_JBNKXY010000006.1, on the reverse strand, counting down.
CATCTGTTGCAAATGAACTTTGTATTTTAAGTGGGGTAGAGGTTGATAAAAAGTTTAAAGATTTACAAGGGCAAATAAGAGATAAACTTATAAAATATCTTGTATCAACTCCTTTAACTATTGTTGACCATGTGGGATTTAAACAAGCTATGATAACACGAGGTGGAGTTAGTTTAAAAGAGATTAATCCCAAAACAATGCAAAGCAAAATCATAAAAGGTCTTTATTTTTGTGGTGAAGTAGTTGATTTAGATGGACCTTGTGGAGGTTACAATCTCCAATGGTCTTTTTCAAGCGGTAATTTAGCTGGGAAACTTTTAGATTTTTAAGAAGTTATTATAAATAGGTTTTTCAATCCAAATAAATCTTGCATTTTCTTTTGAAATATCTATCCATGAAGTTGTATCAAACTCTATTTTTATAACTTCTCCTGGCTTTATCTCTTCCCTATATACGTTTAAAGTTATTGTTAATGCTGTTAAAGATGGATTGTGTCCTATTAAAAGCATTTCATTTACAGTATCAAAAGTATAAGATATCGTTTCCATGAGTTCATTAACATAAGCTTGAAAAAGAACCTCATTATACATGACATTTTTTTCATAGTTTAATATTTCTGAAACTATTTCTGCTGTTTCTCTTGTTCGATTAGCTGGACTTGCTACTATTAAATCTGGTTTTATATTTAGTGAATGTAAGTTTTGAGCAACTTTTTTTGCTTCTTCTATTCCTTCTGGTGATAATTTTATATCAAAGTCATCTTGATTTGGTTTAGCTACTTCTTTATGTGGATGTCGCATTATATAAAGTGTTTTCATATTTTTCCCAGTTATATTTCTATTATTTAAATTTTAAATAAATTTTACTAGAAATAATATAAAAACTTAAAAAATTTTTTAAGTTTTCTTAGGTGGATTAGTATATGAAACAAATCTTGAATTTTTACTATTTATTTCATCCCAATTATTTACTAAAATATCTATTTCAAGTAGGCTTGCTGTTTGAATATTTTTTTGAAAATTAATTAGTTCATATGCAAATTCATTAAGTCCAGGATTATGCCCTATAATCATTATATTATTTATTTTGTTATCTATACTTTTTATTATCCTTTGTAGTTCTTTATTTGACGCATGGTATAAATTATCCATATAAATTGTATTTTCTTTATTAAAAATACCTTTGTTTGTTAGTTTTGTTCTATTTGATGTACTACATAAGATAAGTTCTGGTTTAATTTTATTTTTTATAATAAACTCTTTCATATACAATAGTTGATTTTTTCCTCTGTTATTTAAAGGTCTATCAAAATCCTCTAAATCTAAATTTTCCCAAGATGATTTTGCATGTCTTAACAAATATAGTTTTTTCATCTATTTTTCCTTTTATAAAAAAGATTATAGAATACTAATATAATTTTACTAAGGAGTAGAAACATGGAACAAATAAAGACAATCTTTTTTTTAACACTTTTAACAGTATTGTTCGTCTTTATTGGATTTTCTTTTGGTGGTGCAAATGGTGCACTTATTGCTTTTTTAATTGCAGGAGCTATGAATTTTTATGCTTATTATTACTCAGATAAACATGTTCTAAGTCATTATAATGCAGTTTTAATAGAAGATAGAAAAAATTATATTTATAAAATAGTTGAAAAATTAACATACAAAGCAAACCTTCCTATGCCAAAGGTTTATATAATACCAGATAGAGTTCCAAATGCTTTTGCAACTGGAAGAAATCATCAAAACTCAGCAGTTGCTGTGACACAAGGTTTAGTTGATTTGTTAAATGAGCGTGAAATTGAAGGTGTTATTGCCCATGAGTTATCACATATTAGACATTATGATATTTTAATAGGAACAATTGCAGCTGTTTTTGCTGGAGCAATTGCTATGATTGCAAATTTTATGCAATTTTCATCTATGTTTGGAGGAAATAATAATCGTCAAGGAGTACATCCGGCAATTATGCTTTTAATGGCAATAATTTTGCCAATTGCAGCTTCTATTATTCAAATGACAGTAAGTAGAAGTCGTGAGTTTTTAGCAGATGAGGGAGCTGCTAGACTTACTAATGACCCAGCAGGACTACAAAGTGCTTTATCAAAATTAGAAAGTTATGCTAAAACAGGACAAATTAATGAAGCAACGGAAGAAACAGCACATATGTTTATTGTAAATCCATTTTCAGGACGAGATATAAAATTTGGGAATTTATTTAGAACTCATCCAACTACAGAAGATAGAATTGCAAGATTGGAAGAGTTAAAATTTGAATTAAAAAGGTAAGTTATTGAAAAATACTTACCATAGTATCCAAATCAACACAATCTTGCAAAATAGGATAAATTCCTTTTGCAATAAGAGAAATCTTTAAATCATAGTCTATATCTTTTATCAAGAAGTAATTTACTTGATAATCATGTAAAAGTTCAGGTAGTATGTTACAAGCTATTTCATCTTCATTTTTATATACTGGATTCATTATACAATTTTGTGATTTTAGTTTATAATCTTTTATAAAATATATCCAAATATATGGAGCATTTTCATTTGAATACTCTATTTCTGTATTTGAATTAGAACAAACGGCAAGATGAAATTCATTATTTATTTCATGAACTTTTATATTACTTCCTGTAACCAATGCTAAAGAAATCTTTTTTCTAGCACTTTTTACAATTCTTGCAAATGTTGCTCTTGATACATTCATTTTTTTTGCTGCATCTTCTTGATACATACAAAATGAATCCATTAAATGTATTGCTTCTAATTCTTCATGGAGTAATACTATATCTTCTTTTGCTACAATATCTTTAGGACCGAAGTATTTGCACACGGGTACAAGCTCTAATTTTCGTTTTAATTTATCTCTTGCCATTGTTTACCTTAAATAATTTATAATTATAGCATAAAAATACTTGACATATGTTCAATATATTGATATAATTCCTGTCATATGTTCATTATTGTTAGAAAGTAAAATTTATCTAAATATTTTTACAGTATTTATAAATCTTTAGCTCCTTTGTTATTAATTTGAAATCTAGCAGGTAACATACATTATTAAACTTATCTCTCCTCCCCTTCAAGATTTAAGTTTAGTAAGCGCCCTTTCGTTTTGTAAAAACCACTTGAATACAATTTATCTTTTTTTTTGGTTTTTACAAATCTTTTAAATCTAATTTCAAAAAATCAATCAAAAAAAAAGCTGGGATAAACCAGCTTCTACCTTTCAACTTAACCAAAGTAAAGGTTAAGTAAATATTACAAAACCTTTGCTTTAATATCTTTTAACTGTAGATTTTTTTTAAGTTATTTATGTTGCTACTCATATTTAACATAACCATATCAGCAAGTACAATTGCCATCATAGATTCAGCAACAATTGAACCTCTAATTGCAACACATGGGTCATGTCTTCCTTTAAGTTCACATGAAACTTCATTGTTATTGATATCTATACTTTGTTGTTTTAAAAATACAGATGGCGTAGCTTTAAAATAAACTTTTACATTTATATCATCTCCATTTGAAATACCACCTAAGATACCTCCAGAGTGATTTGTTTTGAAGCCATTTTTATCTATTTGGTCATTATTATCATAACCTTTTACTTTACTTGAATCAATTCCATCCCCAATTTCTACAGCTTTTACAGCATTTATTCCCATCATAGCAGCTGCAATTTGGGCATCAAGTCTATAATATAAAGGTTCACCTAAGCCAATAGGGGCATTTTTTACATTTACAAGTGCTACTCCACCTACGCTATTATGAGAGTTTTTGGCATTTAATATTGCCTCTTTTTGAAAATCTTCTTTGTTTTTATCAAGTGAATATATATCTGAAGTTTTTGCATAATCAAAATCAAAAGTTGATGATTCAATTCCATCAATTGCATAAATTCCACTTCTTACTTCAATATTTAACTCATTTAAAATAAGTTTTGCAATTGCACCAGCAGCAACTCTTGCCGCCGTTTCCCTTGCACTACTTCTTCCTCCACCTCTGTAATCTCTTAAGCCGTATTTATGATAATAGGTAAAATCAGCATGACCTGGTCTAAATAGGTCTTTTATATTTGAATAATCTTTGCTTTTCTGATTTTCATTAAATATTACCATTGCGATTGGTGTTCCTGTTGTTTGACCTTCAAAAACACCTGATAAAATCTCTACTTTGTCAGCTTCTTTTCTAGCTGTTGCAAACTCATTTTTACCAGGTTTTCTTCTATCCATTTCTGATTGTATAAATTTTTCATCGATTTTTATTCCAGCTGGAACGCCATCAACTATACAACCAAGTGCATTTCCATGACTCTCACCAAAAGTTGAGAATCTAAACTTTTGCCCAAAACTATTCATTATATTATTAACCTTTTAATTTATCTAAAGCTATTTTTGCAACAGCTTGTTGTGCTAATTTTTTACTTTTCCCTATTGCTTGACCATAACACTCATTATTTATCCAAATAGATACTTCAAACTCTTTTTTATGGTCAGGTCCATAAGAACCTTCAATTTTATACTCTGGAATTGAACCAAATTCTGCTTGAGTTATCTCTTGAAGAGCAGTTTTATAATCACTAAATAATACATCTAAATTAATTTTGTCATATGACTTTTCTAATAAATTTAAAATAATTGGTTTTAATGTTTCTAAGCCTGATTCTAAATAGATTGCTCCCATAATTGCTTCAAACGCGTCAGATAAAATAGAAGCTTTACTTCTACCTTTATTTCTCTCTTCAGCAACAGATAAATATATGTAATCACCTAGTTTAATCTCATTTGCCAATTTTGTAAAACCAGTTTCATTTACCAATGATGCTCTTATTTTTGATAAATCACCTTCATTTGATGCAGGAAACTTTTTGTATAAATATTCACCAACAATTAAATTTAAAACGGCATCTCCTAGAAATTCCAATCTTTCATTATTGTATGGTTTTTTAAAACTTTTATGGGTAAGTGCTTCGACTATCAGATCTTTATTCTTAAACTGATAATCCAGGCACTTTTCTAAATTAAAATAATCATTCATCTTTTTCCTTTATATTTTGTGCGAATTCTTTTGCAAGTATATCACATCTTTCATTTTCTTCATGACCAGCATGGCCTCTTACCCATGAAGCAACTATTTTATGTCTTTGTGCCACTTCAACATACTCTTTCCATAAATCATCATTTTTTACAGGTTTTTTTGTTGATGATTTCCAGCCATTTTTTATCCATGAACTTAACCACTCATTTATACCTTTTACTACATAAGTTGAGTCTGAAATTATATGTACATCACAACTCTCCTTTAGTGCCTTTAAACCTTCAATAACACCTTTTAATTCCATTCTATTATTTGTAGTATTATTTTCACCTCCACTAAGTTCTTTTTTCTTTCCATTATATTCTAAGATAGTTCCATATCCACCTGGACCTGGATTTCCTAACGATGAACCATCACTGTAGAGATTGATTTTTTTCACTTGTTCCCTTAATTAAACTATGTTTTACTTTAAATGTTAATGTATTATGACAGTGTGGACATCTTGTAGAATATATTGGAAGAGTCTTTTTACAAGAAGTACATAAAAAATCAAAATTTAAATCAGCATTCAAATCTGTCTTATTTTGTTTAATTAGTATTAATATCTCTAAATTAAAATCATCACTTTTTTCTAAATTATTTAAATAACCTTTTGCATTGTATAACTCTTTTAACATTTGATCATTTTCAACTTTATCAAAATCTATATCATTGAAATCTAGATACCATAATAAATCTGTTATTTTTGTCAAATCAAATTTTTCAATATTTTCCCAGAAGAATTTTTTATTATATTGTAATAAATATTCTAACAACATTCTTTCAATGATTTTATTTAATTTAAAAAATGTATAAAGTTTTTCTGTTTTTTTATCAAATGAGATAATTGGGTCATTCAATAAAACTAATGTTTCTATATAAATTCTATCTCTAATTGTATCAACACCTAACTCTTCAAGTGAATTTATAACATCTAAAGCTTTTTCATAATCTTTTAGTTTTTCATTTATTAGAAGTAAATATTTCAATGCTTCTTTATTTCTAGGAGAAAATTTTAAAATTTTTAAAAATATTTCTCTAGATCTTTGTAAGAATCCACCTTTAAAATAGGTTGAACCTAAAAGTTCCAAAAGCTCTTCTTTTTTAACTCTATCTTTTACATGCTCCAATAGTGCTAAATAAACTGTTATCGCTCTTGTATAATCACCTTTATGCAAAAATGTTGAAGCTAAAAGTAAAATAGAATCAAAGGGTAGGTTATATGTTTTGTATAGATGTACATAATCTTCTTCTTTTAGTTTTCCTAATTCAAAACGTTTTAGAAGTTTTCTGTATTCTCTTCTAGCAACTTTTTCTTTGTATGCACCAAAGGTATAAGTTAAAAATGAGATTACAAAAATAAGTAATAGAAGAACAATAATTCCAAAAAGTGGATCTCTATACTCAAATGCTAATTGCAATTATTAAACCTTGTTTTTTATTTGGAATAAATATTATCATAATAGAACATATAAAAATCTAAATTGTAAAATCAAAGAGATTAAATTGTATAATCTTTTTTATGATAAACAAAGATTCCATTGAAAATTTAAAAAACCATATTGACATAGTTGATACAATTTCCCAATTTTTACAATTAAAAAAATCTGGAGCTAACTTTAAAGCTTGTTGTCCTTTTCACGGTGAAAGTACACCTTCTTTTGTAGTAAGTCCAGCAAAACAGATATATCACTGTTTTGGTTGTGGAGTTGGCGGAGATTCAATTAAATTTGTTATGGAGTATGAAAAACTTTCATATCCAGAGGCTGTTGAAAAATTAGCTAGTATGAATAATTTTTCTCTTACTTATGATGATACAAAAGAGAAAAAACAAGATACAAAAGTAATTCAAGAGATTAATAAATATTATCAGAAGAATTTTGTTGATAATAATGTTGCTAAAGAGTATATAAAAAGTAGAGGTATTTTTGAATCTTCAATTGAAAAATTTGAAATCGGTTATGCTCCAACTTCAGCAGAAACAATAAATTTTTTAAAGTCAAATTTTTTAAATCTTGCAGATGCAAAAGAGTTAGGAATAATTGATTCGGGGGCAAATGGTTTATATGCAAGATTTATAGAGAGAATTACTTTTCCAATTTATTCATTAAATGGTTCATTGGTTGGTTTTGGTGGAAGAACAATAACTGGACACAGCGCAAAATATATTAATTCCCCACAAACAAAAATTTTCAATAAATCAAGATTACTTTATGGTTATAACTTATCTAAGGATAAAATTTACAAAAGAAAAGAGATAATTATTACAGAAGGTTATTTGGATGTAATTATGTTACATCAAGCTGGATTTGATAATGCAGTAGCAACTTTAGGAACAGCTCTTACAAAAGATCATTTACCTATATTAAAACGTGGTGAACCAAAAGTTATAGTTGCATATGATGGTGATAATGCTGGACTTAATGCTGCTTTTAAGGCTTCACAACTTATGTCACATAATGATTTTGAAGGTGGAGTAATTATTTTTGAAAAGGGCTTTGACCCAGCTGATATGGTAAAAGATGGAAAAATTGAAGAACTTAATAGAATATTTTCTAAACCTAAACCTTTTATTCCCTTTTCAATTGATCATATTATTTCTCAATATGATTTAAATGACCCTCAAAATAAACAAAAAGCTTTACATGATGTAAATGAGTTTTTAAACACTTTAAATCCCATATATCATGATGAGTATTCAAGGTATATTGCACAAAAATTAAATATTAGAGAAAATCTAATAAAGGTTCAAAAAAGTACTAATAGAAATAACAATGTAGAACTTTCTAAAGTTGATATTGGTGAACTTTGTATCATAAAAGCAATTTTAAATGATAAACAAAGACTCTCAAGAGTTTTAGATGTAATTGACTCATCTATGTTTGAATATCATAAAAATGAGTTTGAAATATTAATTACAGATATAAATGATGTAAGATTAAATGCAATTTTATTAAATGAAAAATTAGAAGATTATAGTGATGAAAGATTAAATGCAGAGATTTTAATTTTATTAGGAAAATTTTATTCAAATAAATTAAATGAAGTTTTATATGATAAAACATATACTTTCAATGAAAAAAGTTCTTTAATTAGAAAAATAAAAGATAATATAGCAATGTTAAAAAGTGGAAAATTAATCTCATATAATTTGTAAAATTAATTGTCGTAAAACTTTTTTTAAAGTAGAATTATAAAAAATCAAGGAATTATAATGGAAATTATTCAAACAGAAAATGCACCAGCTGCAATTGGACCATATTCACAAGCATTAAAATATAACGGTTTAGTTTATACATCTGGACAAATTGCACTAACTCCTGAGGGACAATTAGTGGAAAGAGATATTAAAAAACAAACTCATCAAGTTTTAACAAATTTACAAAATGTTTTATTAGAAGCAAATAGCTCTTTAGACAAAGTTATTAAAGCAACAATTTATTTAGAAAATATGGAAGATTTTGGTGTTGTTAATGTAATCTATGCTGAATATTTCGGTGAACATAAACCTGCACGAAGTACTGTTGCTGTAAAAACTTTACCAAAAAATGTATTGGTAGAAATTGATGTTATTGCTGCAAGTGATGATTTAATAAATATGTAATAAATTTTCGCTTAAAGTTAATTTAAACTAACATTTGATAACATTCCGTCCCGTTAAATGAAAAAGTTACTAAAGAATTGATAAGTTAGAGGAAAAGATATGTATGCAATTATAAAGTGTGGTGGTAAGCAGTATAAAGTTTCAGAAGGTGATATCATCGATATCGACTATACTGGAAAAGCTGCAAAAGAAACTCTAGAAATTACTGATGTATTAGCAGTAAATAATGGAGAGTTAAAATGTGGTGATGCTATCTCAACTGCTAAAGTAGTAGCAGAAGTAGTATTAGATGGTACTGGTGCAAATAGAGACAGAAAAGTTCTTATTTACAAAAAAAGAAGAAGAAAAGATTCTAAATTAAAAAAAGGTTTCAGAAGAAGCTTTACAAAAATTAGAATTACTAAAATAGCTGCATAAGGAGATAGACTATGGCTCACAAAAAGGGACAAGGTAGTACACAGAATAATAGAGACTCAGCTGGTAGAAGACTTGGAGTTAAAAAATATGGTGGGGAAACAGTAAAAGCTGGAAACATCATTGTAAGACAAAGAGGTACAAAAGTACACGTTGGTAACAATGTAGGTATTGGTAAAGACCACACAATTTATGCTTTAATTGACGGAGTTGTTAAATTCGAAGTTAAAGATAAAGATAGAAAAAAAGTTTCAGTTTACGCTTCGTAAGCAGTTTAACTTTTGTTTATTTTAAAGGGTGTAGTGCTTTTGCCTACACCCTTTTTTAGTTTATAATTATTACTAAATACAAAGGATTGTGTTTAGTAATAATTATAATTACATGTATATTTAAAAGGTTTGTAATGTTCATAGATAGTGTTAAATTTGCTGTTTCATCGGGTAAAGGTGGACAAGGTTGTGCCTCTTTTAGAAGAGAAAAATTTGTTGTAAAAGGTGGACCAGATGGTGGAGATGGAGGGAAAGGTGGAGATGTTTACTTTTTAGTAGATAGTAACACTGACACTTTGTCTTTTTACAAAGGTAAGCATAAACTTAAAGCTGAAAATGGAAAACAAGGATTAGGAAGTAGATGCACTGGTAAAAGTGGTGAAGCTTTAGTTTTAATAGTACCTCCTGGAACTCAAGTAATAAATGATGATACAAATGAAGTTATTATGGATTTGTTGGAAGAGGGTGACAAAAAACTTTTACTTGAAGGTGGAAAAGGTGGATTAGGAAATACTCACTTTAAAAATTCAAGAAATCAAAGACCTACATATTTTCAACCAGGACTTCCTGGACAAACTTTGAATTTAAGATTAGAATTAAAACTAATAGCTGATGTTGGACTTGTAGGATATCCAAATGTTGGGAAATCAACTTTAATTTCATCAACATCAAATGCAACTCCTGAAGTTGCTAATTATGAATTTACTACATTAACTCCTAAATTAGGTGTTGTTGAAGTAGGTGATTTTAATTCATTTGTAATGGCTGATATTCCAGGAATTATTGATGGTGCAAGTGAAGGAAAAGGTTTAGGATTAGAGTTTTTAAGACATATTGAAAGAACTAAAACTTTACTTTTTACAATTGATATCACAAATTATAGAAATACACTTGATCAATTTAATGTTTTAAAAGAAGAGTTAAAAAAATTCTCAGAAGAGTTAAGTCAAAGAAATTATGCCATAGCATTAACAAAAACAGATGCTTATTATGGTGAAGATTTAAGTGGTGATATTATTAAATTTATTAATGAATTAGGCTTAGAAGTTACAACTTCAAATGAGTTTGGATTTAATAAAGAATTACCTTATTATGTACAAGATACTGTTTATGAAAAATATGATAGTAGTAAGCCATTTTTTGTTTTACCAATATCATCTGTAACGCATACAAATATTGGTGCGTTGAAATTTGCTTTATATAATTTAATAGGACAAGGTAAATAAATGAAAAGGTTAGTTATTAAAGTTGGGAGTGCTGTCTTAAGAGAAGGCAATCTTCTAGCAATGGATCGACTAAATAATTTAGTTGACTTAATAGCAAAATTAAAAATTGAAAAAAAATATGAAATAATCTTAGTCTCTTCAGGTGCAGTTGCTGCTGGAAACACAACTTTGAATCTTGATAAAACTAAGGTTTTAAATAGACAAGCACTTGCTGCAATTGGACAACCACTTTTAATGAAACATTATAAAAAAAGATTTGCTGATTATGGCTTTAAGTGTGCACAAATGCTTCTTGTTGCAGATGATTTTGATTCTAGAAAAAGATCTGCCAATGCAAAAGGTGTAATGGAAATTTTATTACAAAATAATATTATTCCAATTTTAAATGAAAATGATGTAATTGCAAATGAAGAGCTATTAATTGGAGATAATGACCAATTAGGTGCACATGCAGCAGTTTTTTTTGAAGCAGATATGTTAGCAATTCTTTCTGATATTGATGGTTTATATGATTGTAATCCACATGAAAATCCAAATGCTAAGATGAGAAAAATTGTTACTCATTTAGAAGAGGAAGAGTTAGAGATGAAACATACTCCTAATTCTGAATTTGCAACAGGTGGAATTGTTACAAAACTGAAAGCTGCAAATCTTTTATTAAAAAATGGAAAAATGATGTATTTATCTTCAGGTTTTGATTTAACAAATGCCTATGATTTTTTACTACATGAAAATCATAAAAGTGGAACTCTATTTAAAAAATAAAGGAAAATGATGAGTAAAAAAATACTTTTTATGGGAACTCCTGATTATGCTACAAAAATTTTTGAGGAGATTTTAAATAATTCTTATGAAATAGTAGGGCTTTTTACTCAACCTGATAAACCAATTGGACGAAAACAACTTATTACTCCTCCTCATATAAAACAATTTTGTTTGGATAATAATTTAAATATTCCTATTTTTCAACCTGAAAAATTGAAAAATAATGATGAAGCTAAAAAACAAATAGAAGATTTAAATCCTGATTTTATTATAGTGGCTGCTTATGGGCAAATTTTACCAAAAGAAATTTTGGATATTGCGCCATGTATTAATTTACATGCTTCTTTATTACCAAATTATAGAGGTGCAAGTCCTATTCAAGAGTCACTACTAAATGCAGATACTTATGCAGGAGTTACTTCTATGCTTATGGAAGAGGGACTTGATAGCGGTGATATTTTAGGATTAAAATATTTTAAAATCCCATTTGAGATGGAAGTAGCTGAATTATTTTCAGAACTTTCATCTATTGCTGCAAAGCTTACTATTGAGACTTTAGATAATTTTGAAAAAATAAATCCTAAAAAACAAAATGAAGCAGAAGTTAGTTTTTGTAAAAAGATAAAAAAAGAGTATGGTGAAATTATTTTTGATGATGCAAAAAAAGTTTATCAAAAATATAAAGCTTATTCTTATTGGCCAGGTATTTATCTAAAATCTGGACTTAAATTAAAAGATATTTCTTTTGTTGAAAGTAATTCTATAAATAATGAAGGTGAAATTTTATCAATTGAAGATTCTAGTATAATAGTTGCTTGTAAAAAAGGTAGTATTAAAATTGGAAGACTTCAAGCTCCTTCTAAAAAAGAAGTTAGTGCAATAGATTATATTAGAGGTCAGAGAATTACTTTAGGGAATGTTTTAATTTAATTTGTTATATTATGTTTTACGATATTAAAATAGTTATAATAACAAAAAAGAAAAGTAATGAAAAAGAAAAACAATAGTTATAACATTTATGATTTAAAGCTTTTTAAAATTGATGATTTCGATGTATTATTACATAAAATATTGAAACAAATAAGGGAAATACTTAGTGCCGAAGCAGGTACAATTTATATTTCGGATGATGAATCTTTAAGTTTTAATGTATTTCAAAATGATTCCATCTCTTATGAACAAATTTATCAACAATATGACAAATTAAAAAATCTAAAATTACCACTTGATAAAAGTACTAAATACCTTGCTGTTGAATCATATGTAAGTAAAAAAATAATAATAGTTAATGATATATACAAGACAAAAAAGCATGAATTTTTAGGTGTTAAAGAGTATGACAAAGAAAATAATTACAAAACACACTCTATTATTACAGCTCCAATAATACATCCCCTTGAAAATAAGAGTTTAGGGGTCATTCAATTAATAAATAAAGTTGATGATTCTAATAATTTTAATTTTAATGAAAAAGATAAAGATACTTTATCTATGGCTAGTTCATTAATAGCTTTATCAATTTATCAGACTCAAAATGACTTACTTAAATTGAAAGAATTAAATGATGAATTAAAAACTGTAAATGAAGAATTAACTAAAAAAGTTGAATATGAAGTAAATAAAAATGAAAAAAAATCTGCAATAATTTTTCATCAATCAAAATTGGCTTCTTTAGGTGAGATGATTGGAAATATTGCACACCAATGGAGACAACCCTTAAGCGGGATATCTACACTTGCAAGTGCACTTAGCTTTAGTATAGAGCTAGGTAAGTATAATAAAGATAATGCAATAGAAAGTTTAAATAAAATTGTAAATACTACTAAATATCTCTCTGATACAATTGATGATTTTAGAGATTTTTATAAGATAGAAAAATCCCCTCAAGAGTTTAATTTAGCAAAAAATATAAATCAAAGTGTTTCAATAACTAATGCTTCCTTATCTGATGTTAATATAGAAATTGTATATGATTTAGATGAAAGTTTAACTTATTATGGATATAAAAATGAGTTGAAACAAGCAATTTTAAATCTTCTTCAAAATGCAAAAGACGCATTTTCTTTAAATAAAGAGGATAAGAAAAAGTTTATATTTATAAATTTGGAAAAAGTTAATAATTCAATTTTTATAAAAATTAAAGATAATGCAGGTGGAATAAAAAAAGATATTTTAAAAAAGATATTTTTAAAAAACTTTACCACAAAAGAAGAACATAATGGCACAGGTATTGGGCTTTATATGACAAAAGTTATTATTGAAAAAAGTTTTAACGGTACAATTAAAGCAGAAAATAGTGAGTTTGAATATAAGAATATTCAGTGCAAAGGGGCTTTATTTACCATTGAGCTTCAAGCTAAATAGTAATAAAAACCTGTAACACTTAAAAGTGAAATTAAAACACCCAAAACTAAAGAATTAACCGCCAATCTTTCATCTAAACCACCTTGAATAGCTAATATAACTGCTGTAGTCATTGGTGGCATTGCAACTTCTAAAATTGTAACTTTGCTCCAAGTCTCATCAATATTGTAAAATAATGAAAAACCTATGAGTACAAGTATAGGCATTAGAAACATTTTTATTGATAAAAGTAAAGTTGTAGTTTTAAATTTATAAAAGATGTTTTTTAATTCTAGTTTCATTCCAATTGCAATCATAGCAAGTGGAACTAAAGTGGCACCTAATGCTTCAGCAGTATTTAGTACAAACACTGGAACTGTAAAAAGTTTTAAAAATATTGTTACAAAAAACATAATAATCGGTGGAAAAAAAATCACTTTTTTAGTCATTGCTTTAAATTTCACAACTTGTCCACTTCCCCAGTTTATAATAATTGTACCAATTGAAACAACAAGTAAAAATGAACCAAACAAATCATAAATTAGAGCATATACTACATAATCTTGACCATAAAAGGCATCAATATACGAAAAACCAATAAATGAAGTATTACCAAAAGTCCCCACAACAATAAATGTAGCTAATGTTTTTTTATCAAATTTAAAAAACTTTCCTATATAGTATGTCAAAAATAGATTAAGTAGAATTATTACATTGAACATAATTATTAAATTTAAAATTTTTAAATCTAAAACAAGCGGATAAATTTTTATAAAAACCATTGCAGGTAATGAAAAATATATAACAAAATCAACCAAAGCTTGAGAATTGTCTTTTATAAAAATTTTGAAAAAGTATCCAATCATTAAATATAAGGCTATTGGTAAAACAGGATCTAACATTATCTCTCCATATAAAAAGCAAATATTATATATATATCTTTATTAATATGAACTTGAAAAATTATTTAGTATAATCTTTTTATGGAAATTAGATATTTAGAAAATGTTGATTCAACACATACTTACTTAAAAAATTATATTAAAGAAAATGGTTTTACCAACAATTTATGTATTGTAACACAAGAACAAACTTCAGGTATAGGAAGTAGGGGAAATTCTTGGATTGGGAAAAAAGGTAATTTATTTTTTTCTTTTGTAATTAGACAAAATGACTTACCAAATGACTTACAAATACAAAGTACATCTATTTATTTTTCTTATATATTAAAAGATATTTTAAAAGAATTAGGTTCCAAAGTTTGGTTAAAATGGCCAAATGATTTTTACATTGGTAATCACAAAATAGGAGGAACTATAACTTCTGTGTCAAATGGTTTGATTTATTGTGGTATTGGTTTAAATTTAATTAGTGTTAGTAATGAGTTCTCGAAGTTAGATATTCAAATCGATATAAAAAAATTATTTAAATTATATTTTCAAAATATTGAAAAAAAGATTTTATGGGAGGATATTTTAAAAGAATATGTGGTAGAATTCGATAGAAGTAAAAATTTATACGCAACAATAAACAATAAAAAAACACCCTTAATCAATGCACAGTTAAATAGTGATGGTTCTATAAATATTAATAATGAGAAGGTTTTTAGTCTAAGATGATGGCAGAAGTAATAACAATAGCAAATCAAAAAGGTGGAGTTGGTAAAACGACTACAGCTGTAAATTTAAGTGCAGCTTTGGCCTTACAAGGTAAGAAAGTATTATTAATAGATGCAGACCCACAAGCAAATGCAACTACAAGTTTAGGATTTCATAGGGATACTTATGAATACAATATATATCATGTTATGCTTGGAACAAAAGAACTTAATGAGATTATATTAGACTCTGAAATTGAAAATTTAAAAGTAGCTCCATCAAATATTGGATTAGTTGGTATTGAAAAAGAGTTTTATAAAAATACAAAAGATAGAGAACTAATTTTAAAAAGAAAAATTGATCCTATAAAAAAAGATTTTGATTATGTAATAATTGATTCGCCACCTGCACTTGGACCAATTACTATTAACACTTTAAGTGCTTCAAACTCAGTATTAATTCCTATTCAATGTGAATTTTTTGCCCTTGAAGGATTAGCACAGTTGTTAAATACTATAAAGCTAGTTAAACAAACTATTAATAGACAATTACAAATTAGAGGATTCCTTCCAACTATGTATAGTGCACAAAATAACTTAGCAAAACAAGTATTTGCAGATTTGGCACAACATTTTGAAAGTAAATTATTTAAAATCGATGGTAGCTCATATGTAGTGATTCCAAGAAATATTAAACTAGCAGAAAGTCCAAGTTTTGGTAAACCAATTATGTTATATGATGCAACAGCAATTGGTACAAAAGCATATACAAATTTAGCAAAAGCAATAGCAGGATAATAAATGGCAAAGGCAGCATTAGGTAGAGGTTTAGGTGAATTATTAGGTGAAGTAGAATCTGCATATGAGAGTAATAACACTTCTTCTAGAAGTGGTTTAGATATATATTTAGATGTAAATTGTATTAAGCCAAATCCAGCACAGCCTAGAAAAATATTTGATGAAGAAAAGTTAAAAGAATTAAGTGATTCAATAAAAGAACATGGTTTAATTCAGCCAATTAGTGTAATTGAATCAAATGTACAAGGTGAGTACATTTTAATCGCTGGAGAAAGAAGACTTAGAGCTCATAAATTAGCCAACATAGATAAAATAAAAGCTAATATTTTAGATATTGAAGATTCAAAATTAAGAGAAATTGCTCTTATTGAAAATATTCAAAGGGATGATTTAAATATTATTGAATTAGCATACTCTTATGCACAATTAATAAACGAACACTCATTGACACATGAAGAACTTTCAAGTAAAGTATTTAAAAGTAGAACTTCAATTACAAATACATTAAGACTGTTACAACTTTGCTCATATGTTCAACAAATGTTAGCAAATGAGAAAATTACTGCTGGCCATGCAAAAATTATGGTAGGACTTGATGAAGAAACTCAAAGAAGAGTTACGGATAGTATCATTGGTCAAAAACTATCTGTAAGAGAAACTGAACAATTAATTAAGGATATTAAAACTCCTGAAGTTAAAACTCCAATAAAAAGTAAAACAACACATAAATCATATGATTTAAATCCACTTAATAGTGTTGTTGATGAACTATCAAAAAATAATCTAAAAGTTAAATTAGAAAAGAATTGCTTTAAGATAGAAATTAAATCTCAAGAGGATATTGAAAAGATATCTAATTACTTTCGTAACACTTTATAAAATTTGTTTAACAATTTTCCTCATTTAATATATTTTTATATAATAATTCGCTAGAATTTATCAGTTTTAGTCAAACTAAACTGTAAAAAATATGGAGGAATGAATGTTAGACATAAGTCCTGTATTGTTGCTTAGCTCTGGTATTATTTTCTTGTTAGTACTTGCCAGACTAAACAGTTGTCTATTTACACCTCTACTAAAGCATATGGATGAAAGAGCAAAATCTATTAAAAATGATTTAGAGAATGCAAAATCAAACACAGCTGATGTAGATGGAATGCTGGCTGAAGCAAATGATGTTATTGCAAAGGCTAAAAAAGAAGCTGCTGTAATTAGAGAGGAAGCTTTAAGCGAAGCTAAAAAAGTTGCTGATTCTAAATTAGAAGCTGCAAAATCAGAAATTGAAACAAAATATGCTGATTTTAAAGTTTCTTTAGAAAATGATTCAAAAGCTTTAAAAGATACGTTAATTGCTTCAATGCCTCAATTTAATGAGAGCTTAAAAGCTAAATTAAGCTCAATATAAGGGAGAAAAAGTGAAAAAATTACTATTATTAACTTTATTAGCTTTAGCTCCTGTAGCGTTGTTTGCTAATAGTGAAGGTGCGGAAACTGATATTATTCAAAGAACCGTTAACTTTGTAATTTTTGCTGGAATTTTATGGTATTTATTAGCTGATAAAATTAAAGCTTTTTTTGCAAATAGAACTTTAGAAATTCAAGCTGAATTAGATAAAGTACAAGATACTTTAAAAGCTTCTCAAGCTAAAGTAGATGAAGCTGCTGCTAAATTAGAAAATGCAAAAAAATTAGCTGCAGAGACTGTTGAACTTGCAAAATCTGAAGTAGCTGCATTAAAACAAAAAGTTGCAAATGCAGTTGACAATGAAATTGCTCAATTAAACAGAAACTTTGATGATAGAATTGAAGTTGAAACTAGAAAAGTACAACGACAAATTGTTGAGGAAATTCTAGAAGAGCTACTAAAATCAGACAATATTTCTTTATCTCAAGATGAATTAGCAAATATTGTACTTAAGAAGGTGGCGTAATGAATGATTTAATTGCAAAAAGATACGTTAAAGCATTATTAGATGGTAAAGATGTAGCTGCTGCAACTTCAATTTGTAATGAATTAAGTGAAATTTCAAAAGCATTTGCTGATGATAAGTTTATCTCTATCATATCTTCTATTGAAGTAAAAGCGTCTCAAAAAGTAGACTTAATAATTTCATTAGTTGATAATATGTCTGATACTTCTAAAAATTTAGTTAAGTTATTAGGTAGTAAAAAAAGATTAGAAATAATTCCATTTATTGTTGCTGAATTAAAAGCTAATATTGGTGCAATGGAAAATTCTTATGAAGGTATTGTTTATACAAACAATGCTTTATCTGATCAATATATTAACTCTATTGCAGAGCAATTTAGTAAGAAATTTGATGTTAAATTAACTTTAACTCAAAATGTATGTGATTATGATGGTATTAAAGTTGATATTGATGGACTTGGAGTTGAGATTAGTTTCTCAAAAGATAGACTTAAATCACAAATGATAAATCATATTTTAAAAGCAGTTTAGAACTTATAAAGGAGAAATTGAATGGGTGCAAAAATTCAAGCTGATGAAATCAGTTCGATCATCAAAGAAAGAATTGATAACTTTGAATTAAATGTAGATGTAAATGAGACTGGTAAAATCATCTCTTATGCTGATGGTATTGCTCAAGTTTACGGTCTTAAAAACGTTATGGCTGGTGAGATTGTAGAATTTGAAAATGGTGAAAGAGGATTAGCTTCTAACCTTGAAGAGTCTTCAGTTGGTGTTGTTGTTCTTGGATCTGGAAATGGATTAAGAGAAGGTTCTACTTGTAAAAGAGTTGGAAAACTATTAGAAACACCAGTTGGTGATGCTATGGTTGGAAGAGTTGTTAATGCACTTGGTGAACCACTAGATGGAAAAGGTGCAATTGAAGCAGCAGAACATAGATTTGTTGAAGAAAAAGCACCTGGAATCATGGCTAGAAAATCAGTTCATGAACCATTACAAACAGGTATTAAAGCTATTGATGCACTTGTTCCAATCGGAAGAGGGCAAAGAGAGCTTATTATTGGAGATAGACAAACTGGTAAAACTACTGTTGCTATTGATACAATCCTTAACCAAAAGGGTGAAGATGTAATTTGTATTTATGTTGCAATTGGTCAAAAAGCTTCTTCAGTTGCTTCAGTTGTTAGAACATTAGAAGAGTCTGGTGCTATGGATTATACAATTGTTGTTAATGCTGGTGCTTCTGATTCATCTGCATTACAATTCTTAGCACCATATACAGGTGTTACAATTGGTGAATACTTTAGAGATAATGGTAAACATGCACTAATCGTGTATGATGATTTATCTAAACATGCAGTTGCATATAGAGAAATGTCATTAATCTTAAGAAGACCTCCAGGTAGAGAAGCATATCCAGGGGATGTATTCTATCTACACTCAAGATTACTAGAAAGAGCTGCAAAAATGTGTGATGAAAAAGGTGCTGGGTCTATGACTGCTTTACCAATCATTGAAACACAAGCGGGAGATGTTGCTGCATATATTCCAACAAATGTTATTTCTATTACAGATGGTCAAATTTTCTTAGAAACTAACCTTTTCAACTCAGGAATTAGACCTGCGATTAACGTAGGACTTTCAGTATCAAGAGTTGGTGGAGCTGCACAAATTAAAGCTACTAAACAAGTTGCTGGTACTTTAAAATTATCTCTTGCTCAATATAGAGAGCTTGAAGCGTTTGCTCAATTTGCATCTGATCTTGACGAAAGTACAAGAAGAGAACTTGAACTTGGTCAAAGAATGGTTGAAGTATTAAAACAAGGTGTTAATAAACCTTTAGTAATTGAGAAACAAGTTGTTATTATTTATGCTGGAACTAAGGGATATTTAAATGATATTGCTGTTTCTGATGTTGTTAGATTTGAAAATGAATTACATGCATTTATTGAGCAAAAATACTCAAATATCTTAGACGATATTAAATCTAAGAAAAAATTAGACGAAGATACTGAAGATAATTTAAAATCTGCGTTAGAAGAGTTTAAAACTGTTTTTAGTGCAAAATAAGGATTAGTCAATGGCTAACTTAAAAGAGATTAAATTAAAAATTGGAAGTGTTAAAAATACTCAGAAGACTACAAAAGCTATGAAACTTGTTTCTTCTGCAAAACTAACTCGTACTAGACAATTGTCTGAACAAGCTAAAAGTTATGCAGAGAAGATTAATCAAGTTCTTTCTGAGATTGCGCACAGAGTTAGCAAAGTTCAAGATGATGGGATGCACAATAGAGCATTTATTCAAAATGAAAATCCAAAAACAGTAGATATTGTTTTTGTTACTGCTGACAAAGGTCTTTGTGGTGGATTCAATATGGCTACTATAAAAGCTGTAATGAATGCTATGAATAAATACAAAGCTGAAGGTGTAACTGTAAGATTAAGAGTTGCTGGAAGAAAAGGTGTTGATTATTTTACTTTCCAAGGTGAAAAATTAGCACAAAAAGTTAGCGATTTATCTTCTGCACCTGATTATAATAGAGCTTCAGATTTTATTCAAGAAGTTGTAAATGATTTTCAAAATGGAGTTACTGATAAAGTAATTTTAATTTACAACGGGTTTCTTAACATGTTAACTCAAGAGTTAAGAGTTAAAGAAATTTTACCAATTAGTTTAGAAAACGTTGAGTTGAAAAATGAGTCATCAATGCTTAATATTGAGCCTGATGATGATGAAGAAGTGTTAGATGGATTAACTGAAAAATATATACAATTTAATATGTATTATTCTTTAATTGATTCTTTAGCTGCTGAACATAGTGCTAGAATGCAAGCTATGGAAGCTGCAACTAAGAATGCAAAAGAGAAAGTTGATAGTTTAACAGTTGAGTATAATAAAGCTAGACAAGCTGCAATTACAACAGAGCTGATAGAAATTATCAGTGGTGTTGAAGCATTAAAATAATTTAAAGGAGCTGCCCGTATGAAAGGTAAAATTGTTCAGGTAATGGGTCCAGTTGTTGACGTAGAGTTCGACGGATACTTACCAGAAATTAATGAAGCAATTCAAGTTACATTAACTGACGCTAAAGCTGACAGATTAATACTAGAAGTTGCTGCACATATTGGTGATAGTAGAGTTAGAACTATTGCTATGGACATGACAGAAGGATTAACAAGAGGACAAGAGTGTGTTGCACAAGGTGGACCTATCCAAGTTCCAGTTGGTGAAGCAGTATTAGGAAGAATTTTTAACGTAATTGGTGATCCAGTTGATGAAGGTGAAGCAATTCCTGCAGAAACTCCAAGATGGTCAATTCACAGAGCTGCTCCTTCTTTTGAAGAGCAATCAACAAAAACTGAAATGTTTGAAACAGGTATCAAAGTTGTTGACCTTTTAGCACCATATTCAAAAGGTGGTAAAGTTGGACTATTCGGTGGTGCTGGTGTTGGTAAAACAGTTATTATTATGGAATTAATCCATAACGTTGCATTTAAACACTCAGGATATTCAGTATTTGCTGGTGTTGGTGAAAGAACAAGAGAAGGAAATGACCTTTATCATGAGATGAAAGATTCTAACGTACTTGATAAAGTTGCTTTATGTTATGGTCAAATGTCTGAGCCTCCAGGTGCAAGAAATAGAATTGCATTAACAGGTCTTACTATGGCTGAATATTTTAGAGATGAAAAAGGTCTTGACGTACTTATGTTCGTTGATAACATCTTTAGATTTGCACAATCAGGTTCTGAGATGTCAGCACTTTTAGGAAGAATTCCATCTGCGGTTGGATATCAGCCTACACTTGCTTCAGAAATGGGTAAATTACAAGAGAGAATTACTTCTACGTCTAAAGGTTCTATTACTTCTGTTCAAGCGGTATATGTACCTGCGGATGACTTAACAGATCCAGCTCCTGCTTCTGTTTTTGCACACTTAGATGCTACTACAGTACTTAACAGAAAAATTGCAGAAAAAGGTATTTACCCTGCAGTTGATCCACTAGATTCATCTTCAAGAATCTTAAGTGCAGATATTTTAGGACAAGAGCATTATGATGTTGCAAGAGGTGTTCAATCTGTATTACAAAAATATAAAGATTTACAAGATATTATTGCAATTCTTGGTATGGATGAGTTATCAGAGCAAGACAAACTTGTAGTTGCTAGAGCTAGAAAAATTGAAAGATTCCTATCTCAACCATTCTTCGTTGCTGAAGTATTTACTGGAAGCCCAGGTAAATATGTTGAGTTAAAAGATACAATTGCTGGTTTCCAAGGTATCTTAGAAGGTAAATATGATAGTATTCCAGAAATGGCATTCTATATGGTTGGTGGAATTGATGAAGTTCTAGCTAAAGCTGAGAATATGAAATAAAACCATTAAGGTAAATTTATGGATACACTAAGATTATCAATAGTTACACCAAATGGACCAATTTTTGATGGTGACGTTAAAACTGTAACTCTTCCTGGAAAAGAGGGAGAGTTTGGAGTATTACCAGGTCACTCATCTTTGGTATCTTTATTAACAGTTGGTGTAATTGTAATAGAAAAAGAGAATACAACTGAGGCAGTAGCAATAAACTGGGGTCATGTTAATGTTAGCGAGACTTCTGTTGATGTTTTAGCTGATGGTGCTGTTGCACTTACTCAGGGTGGAGACTCTGATATTGCTAAGGCTATTGATGCAGCTAAAGAACTTGTTAATTCAGTTTCTGATGCAAATGTATCAATTGCAGCAGTAGAAGCAAAAATCAACTCATTTAGTTAAGAAAAATATGATTGATTTAATTTTAAATTATTTTACAAATAGTAGCGCTATTACACTTGTTGTATTAGCTCTGCTATCTGTTTATTTTGTTCTTATATTTTGGCTTTTCATATATAAAAATAGTCAAGTTTCTTCATTAATTACTAATGAGAGAAAATCTTTAGAGACTCTTACATCAAGAGAATCAATGCTAAGTCCATTATCAGGTTTAAGTAGATGTGCTAAAACATCTAGATCTAAATCATTATTACATGCTTGTGAAATTTCAATTATTAAAGATGCCAGTGATGGTTTGTCATGGTTATCTATAGTATCTTCTACTTCTCCATTTATAGGTTTATTTGGAACAGTTGTTGGAATTTTAGAATCATTTGCAAAATTTTCTACTCATTCAAAGGTTGGATTTTCAATAATTGCACCTGCTATTTCAGAAGCACTTGTAGCAACTGCAGCAGGTATTTTTGTAGCAATTTTTGCATATACATTTCATCAAATACTTACAAGAAAAGTTTATGAATTAAATACATATTTAAAGGCCCAATCTGAAATTCTGATTGCTAAGGCGTAAAAGTTATGTATGATTTTAATCAAAAGCCAGATTTAAATATTACTCCATTGGTTGATATTATGTTAGTATTATTGGCAATTTTAATGGTTACTGCTCCTGTTATAGAGTTTGAAGAACCTGTTAATTTACCAAATGGAAGTAAATCTCAACAAATTCAAGATGTAAAAAAAATTTCAATACTAATATCAAATGATAGAAAAATTATGATTGGCAAAAATAAATATGAATTGAAAAATTTTGCAGATAGTTTTATCCTTTTTTCTAATGATAAAAATAAAGATACTCCAATTCACATTCGAGCTGATAAACGACTAATTTATGATGATGTTATTTTCGTTTTAAAAACTGTTAAAGAAGCTGGTTTTTTTAAAGTATCTTTAATAACTGATGGATAAACATGTTTTTCACAAATTCAATTTCAAAACAAACTAGTTTATTTATAGCTTTATCTACATATTTTTTTATAATTTTTTTATTTTTTTTATATTTAAAAACTTCTGATGTCAAAAAATTTGATGCTTTTAATAAAACAACTACAATTGAATTAAGTATTATAGTTGATGAAAAGAGTAAAGTAGTCAATAAAAATACTAAAGTAGAAGAAAAAAAAACTATTGAAGACGTAGTTGATAAATCAAAATCAATTAGTGCAAAACAACAAAATAGTGTTAAATCTCTTTTTGCAAATGTTAAAGATACAAGTGAAAATATTATAGAAAATAGTGTCAATAACGTTGTTAAATCTGAAGTTGCAAGTAGATTTAAAGCAAAATTTGAAAAACAAAGGAAAACTGAAAAACTCTCTGTTAATTCTTTATTAAATAATGTTAAATCAAAATCTTCTGTTCTACCTAGTAATGAGTCAAAAAATTCTATTGATCCATATTATTCAAAAATATATGAGCTTTTGGCACAAAGATGGAATCCCATGACGGTTGGTGATGATTTATTTGCAAAAGTGTTAGTGATAATTACAAATGATGGCAAATTTGATTATAAGTTTTTAAAATATTCTGGAAATGAAGTTTTTGATAAATCTTTAACCTCTTTTTTAAATGAACAAGTTAATATTATATACCCAGAACATGATAAAGGTTCTGAAACAAAAATAGAAGTAATATTTAAATCGGAGGGATAATTATGAAAAAAATATTTTTATTATTTATATTCATTTGTACTAATTTACTTGCAGTTGATGCAACAATGGAGATTATAAAAAAGTCAGATAATTTGCCAAAAATTGAAATTGCTGTTGCAAGTGATACTAAAAATTTAGTTTATGCAAATAAAATAAAAAAAATGATAGTTGAAGATTTATTAGTTAGTGGTCATTTTCAAGCTTCTTCTAGTAATGAGAATTTTAATTTTTCAAGCAATCCAAATATGTTAGCTTTGAAAAAAAGAGGTGTAGATTTATTTTTAAATTTATCTATTTTAGATAGTGGTTTTGGTGGATTAAATTTAAATATAAAACTTTATGATAACAATATAATGAAATTGATATTAGAGAAAAATATTTCATCTTCTCAATTAGATAGATATCCATTTGTTGCACATAGAACTGCAATTACTATTAATAAGTATTTAAATGCACCAGCAATCGATTGGATGGATAAATTTGTAATTTTTTCAGTTTATAAAGATGCTAAAAAAGCAAATATTGTAATTGGTGATTATACTTTAACATATCAAAAAACTATTATTAGTGGTGGACTAAATATTTTTCCTAAATGGGCTAATAGCAAACAAGATAGTTTTTATTATACATCATATAAAGGTTTTGTACCTGAATTAATTAAATATAATTTATATACTAGAAAAGTAGAAAAAGTAATGAAATCAGAAGGAATGGTTGTTTGTTCTGATGTAAGTAAAGATGGTACAAAACTTTTAGTTACTGCTTCTCCTGAAGGTCAGCCTGATATTTATATGTATGATATTTTGAATAAAAGAAAAGTGAAATTAACAAATTATAAGGGTATAGATGTTGGTGGACATTTTGTTGAAAATGATTCAAAAATTGTTTTTGTATCAGATAGACTGAAAAATCCAAATATTTTTTCAAAAAAAATAAATGGAAGAGGAGTTGAAAGATTAGTTTATCATGGAAACAATAACTCTTCAGCAACAACATTTGATAATTATGTGGTTTATAGTAGTAGAGAAAGTGGAAATGAATTTTCAGAAAATACTTTTAACTTATATTTAATATCATTAAAAAGCGATTTTATTAGGAGATTAACAACAAATGGTGTAAATCAATTTCCTAAATTTTCAAATGATGGAGAATCTGTTCTATTTATTAAAAATTATAGAGGCAAAAGTAGTGTTGGAATAATAAGGTTAAATTATAATAAATCATTTTTATTCCCTTTAATTAGTGGTAAATTACAATCAATTGATTGGTAAATTATTATTTTATAATAATGAGTTAAGTTTTGTTTGAGTAAAATTTATCAAATCACAATAAGGAAAAATTAATGAAAAAGTATGGTTTACTAGCTTTTATTACAGCTACATTATTATTTACGGGATGTAGTCAAAAAACTGTTGAGATGGAACAATCAACTCCAACAAATTCTGAATCAGCATTAAATACTGTTGAAACTTCAAATAATAGTGCTATTGAAGCTGATAATATGGCAGCAGATGGAAAAGGTAACTATTTTATAGTTAATGGAAAAAAAGTATTCATTCAATCTATATATTTTGCATTTGATAAATTTAATTTGAGCGAAGATCAAAGAAAAGTTGCTTCTGAAAATGCTGCAAAACTAAAAGGTTTAACTGGAAGTGTAAAAGTTGAAGGTAACTGTGACGAATGGGGAACAGACGAGTATAATTATGCGTTAGGTTTAAAAAGAGCAAAAGTTGTAAAAGATGCTTTAATTTCTGATGGTATTACTTCAAATACAATTTCTATTGTAAGTTTTGGAGAGAGTAATCCTGTTTGTTCAGACAAAACAAGTGAATGTTGGACAAAAAATAGAAGAGCAGAATATAAGCCACTTCCATAATATATGAATAAATATTTTATAAGTATTTTATTAACTAGCACATTAACATTTGCCGAAGAGGTATCTGTTTTTGGTGCTGGTAATTTAGATTCTCCCAATCCATATGGACTTACAAAAACAGAAGAACGTATATTAAAAAATAAAAATGAATTAGGTTCTATAGATACTAAAGTTAAAACAGTAAAATCAACAATTGATTCATTAAGTGAAAGAATTGATGGATTAGAGTCAATTTATGAGGGTGATTCCCAAAAATTAAATGGTGCAGTTTTAACCTTAACAAAACTTTTAAATGATTTTGAATCAAATCAAAATTTAACTGATAAAAATAGTGAAGATGTAAAAGAGTTAAAAAAATCAGTAGATCAAATTATTGCATTGCAAAAAAAGATTGCTGATGAAAATCAACAAAATTTAGACAATTTAAAATTAGCTGTAAAAAAATTAACAGATAAAATAAATACTATAGATTCAAATTATATATCAGAAAAAGATTTTAAAAAAAATATGAGTCAGTTTGTTACTGTAAAAGAGTTTGAAGCATTGAAAAAAAGCTTAAATATTAAAAGTAACGTAAAAACTCAACCTGAAATAAGTGTAAAAAGTGATAATTCGGAAAATGTTGTATCTAGTGATGATAAGTCTGTAATTCTTGAAGAGGCAAAAAGACTTTTCAAAATTGATTATTTTACAAAGGCTATACCTTTGTTTGAAAAATTGATTTCAGAAAATTATAAACCTGCTGAATCTAATTATTATCTGGGCGAGATTTGGTACTATAGAAAAGAGTATGATAAGGCAATAGCCTATTTTAAAAAATCGGCTTTATTATATGATAAAGCTTCGTGGATGCCTAAATTATTACTTCATAGTGCAATATCATTTGAAAAATCTGGTGATTTTAAAAATGCAGCTTCTTTTTATGAAACTTTGATGACTGTTTATCCAGACTCAAAAGAAGCAAAAAGTGCTGATAAAAATCTATCTAAATTAAATTAAAAAAGGAAAAATATGTCAAAAGTTATAGGAATAGAATATACTCTAAAAGATGCTAACACTGGTGAGCATTTAGATTCAAATGTTGGTC
This sequence comes from Arcobacter sp., assembly GCF_050300555.1. Lineage (NCBI taxonomy): Bacteria > Pseudomonadati > Campylobacterota > Epsilonproteobacteria > Campylobacterales > Arcobacteraceae > Arcobacter > Arcobacter sp. Next base: position 2,425 of record NZ_JBNKXY010000006.1, on the reverse strand, counting down.
AAGCACCATTAGAGTTTGTATCTGGTAAAGGTCAAATAATTCCAGGATTAGAGTCAAAATTAGTTGAAATGGCTATAAATGAAGAAGCTGACGTTATGGTTGAACCAAAAGATGCGTATGGTGAATTAAATCCTGAAGCTGTTCAAACATTACCAAAAGAGCAATTTGCTGGTATTGACTTAAAAGAAGGTATGAGTCTTTATGGTACTGGTGAGCAAGGTGAAACAGTACAAGTTACAGTTACAGGTTTTACTGATAGTGAAGTTACAATAGATTATAACCATCCAATGGCTGGAAAAACTTTAATGTTTTCTGTTGCAATTTTAAGTTCAAGAGCAGCAACTGAAGAAGAGATTCAAACAGGTGTTGTTGGTGGAATGGCTGCTATGGGTGGTTGTTGTGGAGGTGGTCATAGTCATGACCACGGTTCTAGTGAGGGTGGTTGTTGTTCAAGTGAGCCAAAACAACAAACTCATTCACACGGTGGTTGTGGTTGTAGCCATTAGTCTTAACGACACTTTAAAAAACTTTATAAATGCCCAGAAGCACGACTGCTTCTGGGCATTTTATTTTTATAACAAATATAAAATAGTATAATACATGCTTTTAAAACTAAGTAAAAGATATAAGGAAAAATATATATGAAGAGAGTCGCTTTTATATTCCCAGGTCAAGGAAGTCAAAAAATTGGTATGGGAAAAGATTTTTTTGAAAATAGTGATATCGCAAAAGATATGATTAAAAAAGCAAGTGATAGATTAGGGATAAATTTTGAAGAGCTTTTATTTGAAGAAAATGAAAATTTAAGTAAAACTGAATATACACAGCCAGCAATTCTTTTAGTTTCAGCAATTGCTTGTGAATTATTGAAAGAAAAATGTGCTGTTAAGCCAGAGTTTTTATTAGGACACTCTCTTGGTGAATTTTCAGCATTAGTAGCAGCTGGTGCGATTGATTATTTAGATGCTATTGAATTAGTTCATAAAAGAGGACTTTTTATGAATGAAGCTTGTTCTGGTGGAAATGCTGGAATGATGGCTTTAGTTGGATTAGAAGATTCAAAAGTTGAACTTATTTGTAAAGAACAAAGAGAAAATGGCAAAAAAGTTTGGCCAGCAAATTATAATATGGATGGACAATTAGTTCTTGCAGGTATAAAGTCTGATTTGGAATCATTAGTTGATACTTTTACAGAAGCTGGTGCAAAAAGAGCAATCGTACTTGATATGAGTGTAGCAAGTCATTGTGAACTTTTAACAAGTGCAGTTGAAAATTTAAGACCATATTTAGAAGAATTTATAAAAGATGAATTCTTACCAGTTGTTTCAAATGTATCAACTGATATATATACAACAAAAGAAGAAGCAATAGAATTATTAGCTTCACAACTTACAAGTCCTGTTAAATATAAACAATCAATTGAAAAATATGCTTCAAAAGTAGATTTATTTATAGAATTTGGTAATGGTGTGGTATTAAAAGGTTTAAATAGAAAAATAGTAAAAGTTCCAACATCAAATGTATCAGATATGGATTCACTAGAAAAAGTTATTGGAGAGATAAATGAATAAATTAGCAATTATGGGAGCTATGGAAGAGGAGATTGAACCTCTATTAGCTCATTTTGATAATGTAAATATTGTAGAGTTTGCAAATAATAAATACTATGAAGTATCTTATAATGGATTAGATATTGTAATAGCATATTCAAAAATTGGAAAAGTATTTGCTAGTTTAACAGCAACGACTATGATAGAAAAATTTGGATGTGATACTCTACTTTTTTCTGGCGTTGCAGGTGGAATCAATCCTGAATTAAAAATTGGTGATTTAATTATTGCTAATAAACTTTGCCAACATGATTTAGATATTACTGCCTTTGGACATCCTCATGGATATGTACCAGGTGGTGGAGTATTTGTTGAAACAAGTAAAGAGTTAAATGAAGTTGCCAAAAAGGTAGCTTTGGATAATGGACTAAAAGTTATAGAAGGTACTATTGCTACAGGTGATCAATTTGTTCATTCAACAGAAAGAAAGAATTTTATTGAATCTACATTTAATGCAGATGCTTTAGAAATGGAAGGGGCAAGTGTTGCAGTTGTATGTGATGCTTTAAATATTCCTTTCTTTATATTAAGAGCGATATCAGATACAGCTGATATGGATGCAGGTTTTGATTTTGATGAATTTTTAAAATCAAGCGCAAAAAATTCAGCTGACTATTTAATTAAAATAGTTGACGAATTATTAAAATAAGAGTTTATACTCTTATTTTTAATAATTAACTCTATATTCTCTACTAAAAATCTCTATAAAATATTACTAAAATTTACTAACTCAAAAAATTTCCAAAATTTAAGCCAGGATTAAAGAAAAGTACTTGACAAGATAAAAAAATTTGTCTATAATTCCCGTCCAATTT
>NZ_JBNKXY010000005.1:15118-172994 GCF_050300555.1 Arcobacter sp. | reverse complement strand
TTGAGTTCAATGGCGTTTTTAATTCATGACTCATATTTGCCAAAAAATCATCTTTAGATTTATTCGCTTGGATTAATTCTGCTTTTTGATCTTCAAGTTTGTTTTTTTGAATCTCTTTTATCATAGATAATTGTTCCATATTAATATAAGCTTCATTTATTCTTTTTGACATTGTATTAAATACTTTTGATAATTTATAAAGTTCATTTTTTTGTAAACTATCTAAGTCTATTTCCACAACTTCATGCTCTTCAATATCGAATCTATTAGTTGCATCAATGATTGTATTTAGTGGTTTAATTAGATATTTACCAGTAAAAATTACAAATAGTACCCAAAGAACAATCATGCTTAAACCCATATTTATAAGTATAAGTAAAATAGAATTCCAAACTTTATTATAAATAGCACTATTTTTTATATAAAAAGTAATCGTAGCAGTTTTATTAAATTTTTTAATTTGGATTTTATCAATCATTAACTCTTTTTCATTATAGAAATTTACATTATTAATTAAATCAATGTCATCATAGAAATTTACATCATTATGTATCTTTTGAACATACTTGCTCAATTTATCAGAAATAGTTCCTTTAAAAAATCCAAAATTATTTGAATCACTAATTACAGAAATTCCAGATATATTTGTAGTAGCAAAAATTGTTTTTGTAATATTATCTAATGCAAAAATATTTTTTTCAATTATATGTTTAGTAAGTAATTCCTTATAAACACTTTCTACTTTTTTAAATTGTGTAAAAGTCTCATTTTTTATATTATCATATTGAGAAAAAATCTGATAAATCATAAAAAATATCAATATAATAAAATAAGTAAGATAAACTTTTTTAAAAAGAATATATCCAATACTAAATTTGTAATTTTTTATAAAATCGTACATAAATTCCCTTATTTATAAAGATATAAATTATTATATCTAAACCTATGATTAAATTATAGTAGATAAAAGCACGTCAAAAGTATCATTTTATATAAATAATTAATACTATTTAAATATCCTTATAATGTTATAATTTTAATATTAATTTAAAGGAGTATTTTAGAATTATCATAAATTTAGCTAATGAATAATAAAATTGATTATGCAAAAATATGATGAATATAAAAAAGATATAAAGATTTTATGTATTGAAGACGAAGCTCTTGCAGGAATAAAGCTTGTAAAAATGTTATCTAAATACTACAACGAGATAATATTAGCTAAAAATGGTGAAGAGGCTTTAGAAATCTATAGGGATAGTTATGTTAGTTCTAAACCAATTGATTTGGTTATAACCGATATTGATATGCCTAAAATAGATGGAATTGAACTTTTAGAATGTATTAGAAAGTTTGATGAAAAATTACCATTTATTTATGTTACAGCTAAATTGGATGTTGAAATACTTTTGAAGCTAATTAAGTTAGATATTGTTGATTATATTCAAAAACCTTTGGATATAGATGAGCTTTTGAAAACCATAAATAAAGTAATTTTAAATAAATATAAAGTTTTCTTTTTTAATGAACATCATACAGAGCATATTTTAAATATTGGTGAAAATTTATTTTGGAATAATGATACTAAAACACTAACTTTAAATAATGAAATAATTAAGCTTACAAAGTATGAGTTGAATTTAGTTAACTATTTGGTTAACAACCATAATAAAGTTGTTACAACAGAAAATCTAGTTGATGAGATATGGGAAGATAGTTTAAGTACTTCAAATAACTTAAACTTGAAAAATCTAATCTCAAGATTAAAAACAAAAGTTCCTAAATTAAACATAGAAAATATATATGGATTAGGTTATAAAATAAGGATTCACCATGGATAATATAAAAGATTTTATAAAAAAATTAAAAGTTTTATATGTAGAAGATGAAGAACAAGCCAGAATAATATTTGGAAAGTTTTTAAGTAAAAAATTTGATATATCAATTTCATGCAATAATGGTTTTGAAGCCTATGATACATATATAAAAGCTGTAAATGATAATGAACCTTTTGATTTAATTATTAGTGATATAAATATGCCTAAAATAGATGGAATTGAACTTCTTGAAAAAATTAGAGAGCTAAATAAAGATATTCCATTTATTTTTACAACTGCAAGAAGTGAATCTGAACAAATGATAAAAGCCATAAACTTAAATGTTCATTCATATTTACTAAAACCTATAGATTTTTCTCTTATGGATATAACTATTGAAAAAATATGTAAAGATATCTATTATAAAAAGAATTATGAGTTACAAAAAAAAGAGACTGAAGCATATTTATCAGTTTTAAATAAAGAAGCAATAGTAATTAAAACTGATTTTGATGGAAATATTACTTTTGTAAATGATGCTTTTATTGAAGTTTCGGGATATTTAGAAGAGGAAATTTTAGGAAAAAGTCACAGTATATTAAAACATCCTGATGTCCCACAAAGCTTATACAATGAAATATGGGAAGTAGCTAGAAGTGGTAAAATATGGGAAGGAACACTAAAAAATCTCTCTAAAAACAATGAAACATATTATGTAAATAGTAAAATAATACCTATTTATGATGATTCTGGAAAAAATATTATTCAATTTATTAGTATAAGATTTTTAGTAACCGAAGAAGAAAATCAAAGAAGAGCTCAAAATAAAAGATTTATTGAACAAGTAACCCAATATAAAAAAGAGATTGCTACTTTGAAAAAAGAAAAAGAGCAATTATTATCAAAAGCAAGTGGAGCCAATGACAATACACAATTTTTAAAAGATAAAATTATTACACATGAAAATAAAATAAAAAGTTTATTATCACAGTTAGAAATTTATGAAACGCAAAACATTGAATACAATAAAATGGATTTAATGATGAAACAAGACAAGAAAAAACAATTTGATATGATGGCACGTCAATTACTTCAAATAAAAAATCAAAATAAAGCTTTAGCAAAAGAAGCAGAAGACTTAAGAACTGTTGCCATTCATAAAGATAAACAAATAGATTTATTAGAAAATAAAAAATTAGAACATGAAAAAAGAATTAGTAATTTAGTTGATTTAGTTACCAATCTTCAAAAAGAGTTAAAAGTTTTAAAAGGTGAAGAAAAAGAAGGAGAATAGAATTAATAAATGAATATAGAAAAACAATTTAATATTTTATACCCAATACTTAATAATATTTCCCCTATTTCTCAAGAAAATTGGGAAATAGCAAAAAAATATTTCAAGACTAAAACTTTAAGTAAAGGAGAACATCTTTTTTATATTGAAGATGATGTAAAAGATTTTTATTTTTTAATTGAAGGATTAGCAAGATATTATTACCTTACAGATGATGGAAAAGAGTTCAATAAATCTTTTGCAGAAAAACAAGGTCATCTTTTAAGTAGCATTTCCTCTGTATCACATGGAACAGGTTCCCCTTTTAGTGTTGAAGTACTTAGCCCTTTTACTACACTTTATATTTCCTATAAAAAGCTTTTAGAACTAGGAGAGCAATATAAACAATGGAATGATTTATTATTAAGGATATATGAAAATCTAGTAGTTAAAAAAGAAAAAAGAGAAGCTGATTTTTTACTTTTAAGTGCAAGGGAACGTTATGAAAAGTTCTTAGAAGATTATTCCATGATAGAAAATGCTGTACCAAACTACCACATTGCTTCATATTTAGGTATTACTGATGTTGCACTATCAAGAATTAGAAAAGAGATGAAAAATTAACATAGGTTAATGATAATATATTTTTTTGATTGTATACTTACATTATTAATTTATGGAGAAAAAAATGCAATTAAAAATAGCAGAAATTAAAGATATAGATAACATTTTAAAACTACATGCAAAATACCAATTAGCAACTATAGCAGAAGTTGATAAAAAAGATGGATTTGTAACTACTGGATTTACACCTGAAGAACTTACAGCAATTATTGAGAAAGAAAAAGGAATATTTATAGCTGTTGAAGATGATAAAGTTTTAGGTTATGTTATGTCTGCTTCTTGGCAGTTTTGGTCAAAATGGCCAATGTTTGCCCATATGATAAAAGACCTACCAAAACTAAGCTATTTAGGGCAAACTTTAAGTGTAGATAACTCTTACCAATATGGACCTGTTTGTATTGATAAAAGTGTAAGAGGAAGTGGACTACTTGAAAAACTTTTTGATTTTGCTTTAGAGTCTATGTCTAAAAGATACCCTATTTTAGTAACTTTTGTAAATGTAATAAATGAACGCTCTTTTGCAGCACATAAAAGAAAATTGGGGCTTGATGTTATTCAAGAGTTTGAATTTAATAATAACAGATACTATGAAATGGTTTTTGATACATCAAAAAGAGTTTTAAGAAAATAATGATAAGTGATAATTTAAAAAACAAAGATTTATGTAAAATAAGAACAATAACCTCTTTTTTAACTCTTACAAAAGATAAATCAATATGGGAAGATAAAATCAAAGAGGCTGCACTATTTGGTGGAGATTTAGCAAAAGAGTTTACTTTTCAAGGTTTTACAGTTCAAAGTATAAGAATAGTTACTAATGCTTTTGGAGAATATCTTGATACATCAACTTTAGAAAGTGCTATAAAAGATATGCAATTTTTATCTGATTTATTAAAAAGTGACTCTATGCCAAATATTAGAATAAGATTTGCAATAGGTGAAGCAAAGAGTTCAAATGAGATACAAATGTTACCAACACTCGTACAGAAATTTGGAGATTTGTGTAATGTATGCGTTAATGTTGAAGTTGATGATTTAGGTGTTCCAAATGCAGCTAAAACTTTAGAGTGCGCAAAAGTAGTAAAACAAATAGCACAAATAACTCCAAATGGTGAAGGTAATTTTAACTTTACTATTAATTATAACTGTAAGCCACTAATTCCATATTTTCCAGCATCTTATCACAATAGTAGTGATAAAGATTGTTTTGCGTTAGGACTTGAAACTCCTGATTTACTGGTAGTTGCATTAAAAAGTTTGCCTGAAGAAAAAGATCATAATAAAAAATGGCAAAATTCATATGAGATTATGAGTAACTCTTTACAATATCATATAAACAATGTTTTAAAGATAGTAAATAGTTTTAATCATAAATTTAAAAGAAAATTTGCAGGGATTGACACTTCAGCAGCTCCATCTAAAAATTGTAGTTCAATGGTAGATGTATATAAACTTCTTGGTGTACCCTACTTTGGAGCTTCTGGAACTATTGAGGCATCAGCACTTTTAACAAAAGTATTTAAGTCACAAAAAGGTTGTGAACTTATTGGATTTTCAGGACTTATGCTAGCTGTTGTTGAAGATGAAGGCTTAGCACTTGCTACAAAAAATAATGAGTTTGAGATACGTTCACTTCTTACATATTCTTCTGTTTGTGGAATAGGACTTGATACTGTTCCAATTGAAGGAGACACAAGTGTTGAAAAGATTGCTGATATTTGTAGAGATACTGGAACTATGGCTTTTAGATTAAATAAGCCATTAACTGTAAGATTATTTCCAGTTCCTGGATTAAAAGCTGGTGATATTACAAAATTTGAAAGTGATGATTTATGTAATAGTGCAGTTTTATTAGTACCTTAAAAAGTAAAAAACTGCACAAGGGCCATATAAAAAAGAGTCCCTAAAATAATAGAAACTAGATAATTATTAAATCTTAAGTGTAAAAAGACTGTAAATCCTATGGCTAAAAGCTCTTTTAGCCCATAAGGAGCAGATTTAAAATCTACACTTGTCAATGTATAAAATATCAATATGGTCATAATAATTGGTGGAAAATTTTTCTCAATAAATACAACCCAAGCTGGTGGTTCATGCTTTACAAAAAATAAAAAGGGAAATACCCTTGTTATATAATTTGCTATTGCCATTACGGCTATTGCTAAATATATTTCATTATTTGTCATTATTTAGCCTCTTTTTTAATATAAACATTCCCAATAAAGAGCAAACAATAGCAAAAATAAGCATATTGTCTATTGGAACTAATAAAATTGCAAGTATAGAAGTAATAGCCCCAATTATAAATGGTGTAAAATTTCTATTTGCCTTATATTGTTCAATTGCTAAAATAATAAAAAGAGCTGTAAGAGAAAAATCTAAGCCTTTTGTATCAAAAGAGATATTAGAGCCAAATATAGCACCAACTAACGTTCCAAATACCCAATAAAATTGATTAAGAGCACTTAAATAAAGATAATAATACTTTTTGTTTAGTTGTTCATCATCTTTTATACTCGTAAGTAAAGCATAGGTTTCATCAGTTAGTCCAAATATCAAATAGGGTTTTAGTTTTCCTGATTTTTTAAACTTCTTTAACATAGATAAGCCATAAAAAGATTGTCTTATATTTACAAAAATAGAAGTAATAAAGATATCAATAAGTCCAAGTTTTGAACTAAAAAATCCAATAGCTAAAAACTGTAAAGCTCCAGCATAAATAAATATTGACATTAAAAAAGCTAAATACCAAGGATAGTTAAAACTTGTAATTAATAAACCAAAAGCAAAACCAAGTACACAATATCCCATCATAACTGGGATAGATACCTTTAGTGCAGTTTTAAATTCAAGAGATTTTATCATTTTTTATTTTTGTAAAGAGAAAATTTCTCTTTACAGTTTTGAATAAGCTTCAGTAAGTTTTGTATATAAAAGGTTAAAATCAATATTTTCATACTCTTCTAATATTGAAACCATAACTACGTTATCTTCTTTACCATTCCACTCTTTTATGTATGTTCCCTCTTTATATCCATTATCTTGTCTAAATTTATTTAAACAATTTTTACCAATATAAAGTTTTTGTAACCAAGTAAATGATAATCCAGAAATTTTACAACATCTAAAATATTGATCAATAAATCTTTCTATTCCTGAAAAAGATGGCATATTTCCTGTTTGTATTGCTAAAGAGATATAAGAGAGTTTTTCTGACTCTTTTACCATAAGTTTTACATCTATTTCACTATTCGCTTCATAAATGCAATGTGTATTTACCAAAGATACTGCTTTTGGTATATTTGTTTCTTGTAAAATATAAGACATCAAAAAGTGCCATATATCAACTAATTCAACATGGATATTATTCATATCAGGTGCTGCATTAATATTTTTCCAATGCTTCCATGGTGTTGATTCAATTAATTCAGAAACTTCCATATGGATACATCTTAACCAATTAATCTCTTTTCCATATTTATTAGTTCCTAATTCCCAGTTTTTACCATTTGTTGAGTCATTTAACTCTTTTTGCAATAAAAACATCTCTTCTAATTTATGAGGAAAGCTAGAAGCTTCTTCTAATAGTGTTGCTAGTGGTAAACACTCTTCAACTAAACTATCTAATGTTGAGCTTTCAGGTAAATTTTCTTCACCTTTTAATAAATGTACAATTAAAGATACCGTATAAGGAACGTTATCTTTTTCTTCCCATTTCAAAATCTCTGCTGGTGTAACACCAATATATTTTGCAAAATCTTCTATGGCAAAAAAACCTAAAGATTTCGTAGCAATTTTTAAATCCTCATATAACAATCTAAACTCCTATTCTACCGGTAATTCTATTCTAAATAATGCACCATTTGAACTATTTTTTACACTTAATTTTCCCAAGCTATGTTCTTCAATGATTATTTTACTCATATACAATCCAAGTCCTGTACCCTTGCTATTGTTTTTAGTTGTATAGTATGAATCAAAAACTTTATCTAAACTTTTTTCTTCGATTCCACCTGCATTATCTTCAATTTCTATTATTACATAATTTTCGTTAAAATCACATCTAATAATTATCTGTTTTGATTTTATTTTTCTTTCTAAAAGAATATCAATTGCATTTTTTACTATGTTAATAATAACTTGAATAAGATTATTTTCAATAATATTAATTTCATAATCTTTTATGATTTCTAATTTAAAATCAATATTGTTTATAGTCAAAACATAATGTAAAAATGTTATAGCTTTATTTATTATTTTACTAGGTTTTGAAATAATTTTTCTACTTTCTGGTTTAAAAAAGTTCCTAAAATCATCAATCGTTTCTGACATATAATTTAACTGTAAATTTATATCATTAACTGTTTTTTCTAAAAAATTATTATCCACATATCCATCGGTTGCTTTTGTCAAAATAAGTTTCTGTGCTAATATTGAAACTGTTTGTAAAGGCTGTCTCCATTGGTGAGCAATCATAGAAATTAACTCTCCCATTGCAGCCATTTTTGATTGTTCTAAAAAAACTTTTTTTTGATTTTCTAAACTTTTTTTATAACTAATATCTTTAAATATTAAGATTATATCTTTTTCTCTTTTTTCAACATAAATTTTAGCCCAAAAAATTGTCTTATCACATTTTGAAACTTCAATTTCATCAATATAAAAATTATTTTCCGTTTCAAGTCTTTCAAAAAAATTATCATTCTCACTTTTATGTACAATTAACTCTTCTATTTTTTTAAATTTAATTTTCTTTTTATTTGCAGAAAACATTTCTCTAAATGAAATAGTTGCATCATTTATTTTACCATCTTTACTTAAATATAATATTGCTAAATTTTGATCTAAAATATTAAGTAAATAACCTATTTCATCATCATCTTTAACTATTTGTATTTTCTGGCTTTTTTTAAATAGATACAAATAAAAAATATCAAAGATTTCATCTACTCTTCTTGTAAATAAATAATCAGTCATCTTTCTATTTTTAGTATCTAAAAATATTGAATTTTTAAAGGTTCTAAGAAGTAAAAAGAGCTCATCTTTTTGTAAAGTATTGTTTAATAAAAACTTCAATTTAATATCTTTACCATTTTCTAAAAATTTAATAAAAGTATTAAACAAAGGCACCAATATTGTTTCTAAAAAATTTTTTGAATCAATATTCTTTTCTTTTATTAAAGAGCTAACTTGTTCATTATTTATAATATATGTAAAGATTTTAATTTGGTCTTTTTTTATCTTTAATATATTCTCTTGCAAATAAGTATTTCCTATTTAGTATTTGGTTTTTTTTGATAAAATTTACAGTCTAATCTACTAGAATTTTTTACAACAATACTTGGAATTGTTTGCGATTTGAAACCATAAGCCTTGCATCCATGAGCCCTACCACCTTGCCAAGTAACATAGTAATAAATACACTTTTGACATATAATTCTTTCTTCCATATTATATTAACACTTTGCTCTCTATTGCTTTTGCCAATGATAAAATATCAACATTTTCTAAACTTACTCCAGTAGGAACACCTTGAGCTATCTTTGTAAAATTAAGATTAAAACCTTTTAACCTATCTTCAATAAACAAAATAAAAGCATCATTTGATAAAGAAGGAGAGATAGCAAAAAGGATCTCTTTTACTTGGTTATTTTTAATAAATAAAATAAGCTTATCTAAAATTTCTTCGTCCAAATGAGATACTACAAAATATTTACCATTGAACTGTTTTGACTCTTCTATTGTAAAAATATCTTTAGCTGATTGAACAATACATAAAAAAGTTGGTTCTCTGTCTTCATCTAGACAAATTTCACAAATCTCATGCTCACTCATGCAACCACAATTGGAACATTTTCTTATGGATTTTAGTGCATTTTCTATACTATGTGCGATTTTAATACCACAATAATTATCACTCATTACAATATGATAAGCAAGTCTTTGTGCTGATTTTTTTCCAATGGTTGGCAAAGACTCAAAGGCTTCTACCAAATCATAAAATTTATTTAATCCAAGTTTCATTTGGCGATTATATCAAAAATTTATCATTTATTAGATAAAATCGCGAAGTTTTTTAAAATAATAAAAGGAGAAATACTTTGTTAGACATAGATTATTATGAATTATTAGAAGTAACAAAAAGCGCTGATAAAAGTACTATAAAAAAAGCTTATAGACAAATGGCCATGAAGTACCATCCTGATAAAAACCCGGATGATAAAGAAGCAGAAGAAAGATTTAAAGCAATTAATGAAGCATATCAAGTCTTAAGTGATGAAGAAAAAAGAGCACTATACGATAGATATGGAAAAGCAGGACTAGAAGGACATGGTCAAGGTAGAGGTGGCTTTAGTTCTGGTGGATTTGAAGATTTAAGTTCAATTTTTGAAGAGATGTTTGGACAAGCTGGTTTTGGTGGCTTTGGCGGTGGACAAAGAAGAAGTCAGAAAAAAACATATAGTTATAATTTAGATATTGGAGTTGAATTAAAAGTTGAATTCAACGAAGCAGTTTTTGGATGTAAAAAAGAAGTTGTTTATAAATATAAAACAGCATGTAAATCTTGTAGTGGAACAGGTGCACAAGATGGTAAATTATCTACTTGTAAAACTTGTGCTGGTCAAGGACAAGTTCACACTAGACAAGGTTTTATGACATTTGCTCAAACATGTCCAACATGTAATGGTAGTGGTGAATCTGTTGCTAATAGATGTAAAAAATGTTCTGGAACAGGATATGAAGAAAAAGAAGAAAAATTTAATGTTGATGTTCCTGAAGGTGTAAATGATGGAAATAGAATCAGAGTATCAAACAAAGGTAATATTGCTCCTGATGGTATAAGAGGTGATTTATATTTACAAATCAATGTAAAAGAAGACCCTCATTATATTAGACATGACAACGATATTTATATTGAAGTTCCACTATTTTTCACCCAAGTTGCACTTGGTGATACTATAACAATTCCAGGACTTAGAGGTGAATTATCTTTAGATATTCCAATGGGAACAAAAGATAAAGAGCAGTTTAAGTTTAAAAATGAAGGTGTAAAATCTGTTCAAGGTCATGGAAAAGGTGATTTAATTGTTCAAATTAAAATTAAATATCCTAAAAAAATAAATGAAGAACAAAAAGAGCTATTAGAGAAACTACAAGAGAGTTTTGGAATAGAGAGTAAACCACATGAAAGAAACTTTGAAAATATGTTTGATAAAGTAAAAAGTTGGTTTAAATAATATATATATTAAGTTAAACACGGTAATATTTTATATTATCGTGTTAAGGTTTGTGTATGAGTAAATTTTTAACTCTTTTTTCCCTTTTTATTATAAGTTTAAATGCCCAAACAATTACTGCAAATAATCTTACAGATGAAGAAATTAATTTTATTAAAACTAAAAAAATCAATGTTGCTTACACTGATAATTGGGCACCTTTAAGCTTCAAAGAAAATAACAAAGCAAAAGGTTTAGGATTTGATTTTTGGGAATTCATTGTAAAAGCAAATGGCATCAAATATAAAACTGAAATAAAAAAGAACTTTAATGATGCTTTAAATTCTATAAAAAATAAAAAAGATGATATTATCATCACTACTTCAAAAACTTTAGAAAGAGAAAAATACGCTATATTTTCTGATGTTTATTACAGTGCACCAATAGGTATCGCAACAAAAGAAAATGTAAATTTTATTACTGATATTATAGAGATTAAAAATAAAAAAATTGGTGTAGGTAAAAATCATACTGCACATACTCTTTTAAAAGAAAAGTATCCTTATTTGACTTTTGTATTTATTGATAATTTGATTGATGGTTTGAATAAACTATCCAATAATGAAATATATGCAATAGCAGAAATAATGCCTGTATTGTCGCATAATATTAATAAATTTGGTTTTACAAATTTAAAAATTTCTGGAAGTACTAATGTAAATTTTGCATTGCAAATGATGGTACGAGATGATTATAAACCTCTAGTATCAATTATAAATAAAACTCTATCTAATATTTCACTTGAAGAAAAAAACAAAATATATACAAAATGGGCAAATATAAAATATGTTGAGCCCTTTGATTATTCAATTTTATGGAAATTTTTTCTTCCTTTATTTATTGTTATAATAATTATTTTATACAAAAATAGCCAATTACTTAAATATCAAAAAAAATTAAATGAAACAAAAAATGAATTAGAAAATAGTTTGAATAATTTTATAAGTTTAGTTGATTTAACTATTGAAGGAATATTAATAGTTCAAAATTCTAAAATAGTATTTACAAATAATGAAATGCTTAAAATGTTTAATTTAAAACCAAAAGATATTGAGAGTTTAAAATTAAATAATCTTTTCTTAAATTATAATCGAGAAACAATTCAAAGAATTGTAAATAGAAACGAATCAAAAACATATGAACTAATTGGAGTTAAAAGTTCTAAAGAAACTTTTCCTTGTATAGTAAAATCTAAAAAAAGCACTTTTAAAAATTTAGAATCATATATTATTTCTATAGTAGATATTAGTGAAATAAAAGAAAAAGAATCAATTTTAATAAATCAATCTAAGCTTGCAAGTATGGGAGAAATGATAGGAAATATTGCCCATCAATGGAGACAGCCACTTAGTATTATTTCAACATTTGCTTCTGGTTTAAAACTTCAAAAAGAGTTTGGACAACTAGATGATATAACCTTAACAAAATCATTAGATAGCATAAATGAAACTACACAGTTCCTTTCACAAACAATTGATGATTTTCAAGACTTTTTAAAAAAAGACAAAAAGAAAAATGAGTTTGTGTTATATTCAAATATTGAAAAGGTATTAAATATTCTTGAAAGTAGTTTTAAAATACATGAAATTACAATAATCGAAAATGTTGATAAAAATAATACAATTAATACTTATGAAAATGAATTAAAACAAGTTATTTTAAATATTTTAAATAACTCAAAAGATGCTTTAAAAAATATCACTAACTCAAAAAGATATATACAAATAAACACACTAAATTGTGATAATATAATCTATATAGAAGTTATTGATAATGGTGGTGGAATAGCAAAAAATATTTTAAATAGAGTTTTTGAACCATATTTTACAACAAAACATAAAACACAAGGTACGGGATTGGGGCTTTATATGACACACAAAATTATCACACAAAGTATAGGTGGTGAAATTTACATTGAAAATTGTGAATATACCTTTGAAAATAAAAAGTTTGATAAATGTACTAAAGTTTCAATAAAAATTAAAAATTCATAATACATTTAATATAAAACTATTTTACACGTTTTCCAAATGGAGAATAAATGAAAGACCTATCTAAGTTAAGACAAGAATACACAACAAAAGGTCTAAGAAGAAATGACTTGTTAGACTCACCAATAAAACAATTTGAACTATGGTTTAAGCAGGCCTTAGATGCAAATATTTTGGAACCAAATGCCATGAGTCTAGCAACAGTTGGTACGGATATGAAACCATCTATTAGAACGGTACTTTTAAAACTATATGATGAAAATGGCTTTGTATTTTTTTCAAATTACAAAAGCAAAAAAGCTTGGCAAATAGAAGAAAATCCCCATGCTGCAATTCATTTTGCATGGTTAGAATTAGAAAGACAAGTTAAAATTGAAGGCTCTATTGAAAAAATAAGCAAAACAGACTCTTTAAAATACTTTTTATCAAGACCAAAAGGTAGCCAAATAGGAGCTTGGGTTTCTCATCAAAGCGAGATTATTAGTTCAAGAAGTTTACTTGAAGCAAAATTTGATGAGATAAAAAACAAATTTATAAAAGGCGAAATTCCTTTCCCTTCTTTTTGGGGTGGTTATATTATAAAACCAGAAGTTATAGAATTTTGGCAGGGAGGGAAAGATAGACTGCATGATAGATTTGAATACAAACTACTAGAAGATACTACTTGGGAAATAAATCGTTTAGCTCCATAAATTAATTTAAATCAAAAAAAACTTTTTTTATTTTTACTACTTTCCTCTTTTTTTAGAAGCAACTCATTTAAATTATTAATCTTAATATTTTTAAGCCTTATTTCCTCTTCATTATTTTTATTTTTTTCTTTTAAATGCCCTAATAATTCTAAAAGTTCTTCTTTTTGAAAAGTTAATTTTTCATTTTTTTTCTTCTCAATATTTAAACTCTTAATATAATTTTCTATTTCATCTTTTTTAGAATTCATAAACTTTTCATATTTTTGAGTTAAATTATCCCCTTGAAGTTCATAGTGTTTCAATTGCCTTACATTTAAAGCATTTTTTTCTTTTAATGATTTTATACTATCTTCGCACTCTTTACATAATGCTTTTAGTTTTTCAATTTTTTCTTGAAGTTCAGCATTCATAGATTTTAATTCAAATTCTCTTCTATTTGATTCTTGAAATTTCAAAATTACTTTTTTATGAAAATCTCTCTTCTCCAAATTCTCTTTAGTTGTTAAAAACCCAATTGTAATAAACTCTTCTTTCTCATTATTTATTCTAAAAACTGTATTATTTAAATAAAATATCTCTTTATTATTAGTTATAAATTTAGTATTTCCTTTCCATAACTTCCCATTTTTAACATGTTCCCAAGTATCATCAATATATTTCCGTGGTATATCAGGATGAATTATTTCATCAAAATATAATTTTTTGATTTTCTCTTCTTCATAACCTAATACTTCAAGCATAGCATTATTCATATATGAAATTTTACCATCCCCATACATTTTAAAAATTAATGCTACTTTATCAACTGCTTCAAGATAAAATTCAATTTCTTGCTGGTTTTTAATTAATTTTTTTTCATAATATTTTTTTTCACAAAGAAAATCTATTTTTTCTAATAATGATATAGCATTAATTGGTTTTGAAATATAAGAGCTTACATTTAAATCTATTGCTTTTAATAAGATTTCTGGTTCAAGTCTCCCCGTAATAAAAATAAATGGTAAATTCATATCAGATGTTCTTACAAGCTTTAAAAAATCTATCCCAGAAATTTTGGGCATATTTATATTAGAAATAATAATATCGATATCTAAATTTTTTTTAAATAATTCATAGGCAACTTCTCCATCTGAAGCTTCAATAATATTTGAAAAATATTTCTTTAATATATTTACTAAAGTTAATCTATCAGTTTCTGAATCTTCAACAACTAATATTTTTATTTCATTTAAAAAATTATTATTCATAATATCCCCTTCTTGTGATTCTACTTTATACTAGATTAAAAGAAAATTACTTAAAAACAATTTTTTTTATTTGCTAATCTTTTTAATTCATTACAAGAAAATCCAGCTTTTTTTCTTGCTTCAAAGTTCATATCTGGCTTTTTACCTTCTGTACTTCCTGGATAATATTTTTCTATAAGTTCTAAATATGTATTTTCCACATCTAAGTTCTCTTTTTCACAAGCAAATTTAAACCACTTATCTCCTTTAAAAACATGGTCTATTTCTTCTTCTAAAATAATATTTAATACTTTTAAAATTTCTTTGTTTATTTCGTCTGGATTTGAATCAAGTTTTTTCATTATTTTTGGATTTTGGTCAAGTCCATTGGCTTCAAGATATCTTGGAACTATTGCCATTCTTTCAACTAAAGTATTAGTTTTTTTCATGGCTTCAAAAAGATTTGTATGTACTTCAAAATCACCATACTTATACCCTACTTTTTTCATAATCTCTTCTATCATCAAAAAATGTCTTATTTCATCACTTGCAACTTCTAGCCAATCTTTATAATAATCATCAGGTAAGTTTTTAAATCTAAAAGCGGCATCAAGTGCCAAATCAATTGCACTGTATTCTATATGTGCTATAGTATGCAACAAACTACCTTTCCCTTCATTTGTATCAAAATATTTTCTTGTACGTACCTCTTTTGGAAGAACTATTTTCATAAGATTTATATAAGATGGTTCATCTAATGGTTTTGGTTCATAATCCAAATCAAAATTAAAACTTTTATTTAAAAATTTTTCATAAAAAAATTCAAATTTTTTAAATTTTTCTTTTGGATTACTTGTTAATAAAATCTCTTCTAAACTCTCAAAATAATTCACTTATTACCTCTAAATTGATATAATCATTCGAAAATAGATTCTATCTAATAAGGTTTAAAATGGATATAAAAATAAAGCCTATGGGTGATTATCAAACAAATTGCTACATAGTTACAGTTGATGACAAAGATTTTATAATAGATCCAGGTGTTGGAGCAATGCCTTGGATAAAAGCAAATGTTAAAAATCCAATTGTAATTTTAAATACCCATGGACATTTTGATCATGTATGGTCAAATCATGAAGTTAGTCAAGAGTTTGGTTTAAAAATTTATTGTCCAAAAGATGATGCCTTTATGCTTCAAAAAGATCCTTATGGATTTGGGATGACTCCAAGTAATCCAGATGTCTTAGTAGATGGTGATGAAGAGTTTGAAATAGAGGGTATAAAAGTTAAATATCACTTTTTTCCTGGTCACACACCAGGTTGTTCAGCTATAGAAATAAATGGTAACCTTTTTACAGGTGATTTTATATTTAAAGGTACAATAGGAAGGGTTGATTTTCCTTTTTCAAGCCCAGAAAATATGAAAAAAAGTATAAAAAAAGTTTTATCTTGGGAAAAAGACATTCACATCTATCCAGGTCATGGAGATAAAACAACATTAAAAAATGAAAAAGATTCTTTAAGTAATTGGCTAAATTATCTCTAAAAACTAGGTAATATAAGATTTTAATCCTAAATTTAAATAAAAACAATTATAATATAATGAAACTTGCATAAAAAGAAGAAGGTATGTTAAAAAACTCTATATTAAGTTTAATTAAATCATCTTGTAATAATGAAAAAGATTTTAAATCTTTAGAAAAAATTTATGAGCTATATGAACAACTTCAATATTCCTCGAACATAAAACAAATGGCTGAAGATATTTATGAATGGCTAAATAGAAATTACAATATTGACAATGTTACTTTTTCTTTATTTGATATGAAAAACAACAAGAAAGAAAATATCTATGTAAAAGGACAAGAATTTTATCTAGATGATGAAAAATCTTTCTTTTTCATCATAAATACACATACTTCTCAAAATGCTATTGTATCATTTTCTGCAACATCAAAAACTCATTATTCAGTTTTAGAAGCTGAATATAGTGCCATTGAATCAGCATTTTTTCAAATATCACCGATTATTCAAAGTGGTATATTAAAGAAAAATTATATTCATGCGAATTCAATTGATTCTGTAACAAATGTATATAATAGACAATATCTAACTGAACATGTTAATAAACTAATAAACTTATCACATAAAGATACAAATGAAGTATTTTTCCTAATGATTGGAATAGATAGATTCAAAGCTGTAATTGATGAATTTGATTATGATGTAGGAGATAAAGTTTTAATTGAACTTGCTAAAGTAATACACTCAAATATTTCAGAATTTGATTTAGTTGCAAGACTTTCAGGAGATGAATTTTTAGTATCAATATTAAGTACTTCAATAGAGTCTGAAATAAAAACTATTTGTGAAAAATTAATTGAAGATTTTGCACAAATAGAAATACAAATAAGTGAAGAAGCAACCCTTAAAAAAACTATTTGTATAGGTTATGATAAATTTGAATCAAGTACTTCTACGATTGATCAAGTAATCAAAAACTCTGATACTGCACTTTATGAAGCAAAAAACAAAGGTAGAAGTAGTTATCTAGCCTTTAAAGATATAAAAGAAGAAGATAATATAGATTTATTCTAATTCTTCTTTTTTGCTTTTACATATACTCTTTTTGGTGCAGGATATCCCTCTACTGTTTTTGTTTTATCATTTGGATCCAAAAAGTCTTCCAAACTTTGATCAAAAGACCATTCTGTCTTTCTTTGCTCTTCACTAGATGTAGCTGTAACAGCAAGTACTTCTATATCACAAAAACCTGCCCTACTCAACCAGTTTTTAAGAGCAGGAATAGTTGGAACGAAATAGATATTTGGTATTTTTGAATATCTAGCATTTGGTGTAAGGGCAACTTCTTCTTCACCATCTATCATAAAAGTATCAATTAAAACTTCTCCATCTTTATTTAAGGCATTTCTTAGAAGTTTTAATGTTCCAACTGGATCTGGTCTATGATATAAAACACCTAACATAAAAATAAAATCAAAACTATGATTGTAAATTTCTAAATGCTCAACTCCAAGTTTTTCATATATAATATCACTTTTTACAAAATGATTTATAAATTCAAATTGAAGCATAGTTAGTGGACTTGGATCAAAACCTATAAGTTTTTTAGGCTTATCTTCAAGCATCCTAAACATATAATAACCGTTGTTACAGCCAATATCTGCTACAACTTTATCTTTTAGATTAAAATATGGTCTTATAAGATTGTATTTTATATTACTTTGCCATTCACTATCTATTTCCAAACCAAATAGTTTAAAAGGACCTTTTCTCCATGGAATTAATGTTTTTGCTGTTTGTAAAATAACTTCTTTTTCATCATTTGTTAAATCATCATCTTTACCAACAGTAAGCCAATCTTCAAGTTTAACTTCACAAGAGTCTTTTTGAATTTTCTGTGCCTTTAGAAGTTGCTCATGCCAAGGCTTAATATTTTTCCAAGAAAGACACTCTACTCTTTTTTTTTGTAATTGTTTTAATTGTTCATTCATAATGGAATTATAATCATTATTTCTTAAATATCTTTTGATATAATTCCTAAATTTTACTATAGTTAAAATAGTTAATATTTTATTAATAAAGCCTGATTATAATAAAACACAAAAAAAATACAAAAGGACTTATGTTTTGACTAAAATATTAGATATATTATTCTCATTTAAAACTACAATTATATTGTTAGCAATACTTGCACTAGGAGCAGGTATCGCAACTTTTATTGAGAATGATTATGGAACTTCAACTGCAAGAGTACTTGTATATAACCATTGGTGGTATGAATCATTTTTACTACTTACAACTGTAAATTTAATAGGAATAATTTACAAAAGAAAAATGTGGAAACAAAAAGCAAAATTTCTATTTCATTCATCATTTGTTTTAATTTTGATTGGTGCAGCAGTTACAAGATATGCAGGTTATGAAGGAATTATGCAAATAAGAGAAGGTCAAACACAAAATTTGATGTACTCATTAGAACCTTTTTTACAAGTTCATATAAAACAAAAAGATGGTAGCTCTTTTTATAAAGAATTTCAAAAAGAATTTGCTGCTTCTACATTAAGAAAAGGAATGGAAGATAGTAATACAACAGGGATTGTAGAACTTTTTGCAGAAAAACTAAATGATTTTAAATATGATGTAAAGTTTAAAGATAATAATTTAGATTTAAAATATATTGATTATACAGTAAGCAAAAAAGGAAAGGCAGAGATGGGGATTTTAACTGTAGAATTAACTCTAAATGGAGTAACAAAAACAGTTAAATTACCAGGAAAAAGAGGACAAAAAGGAGTTGAAAGAATCGAAGACTTTGGAAATACAATTGTATCTTTAGAGTATGGTTCAAAACTTTTAAAATTACCTTTTTCAATAAAATTAAATGATTTCCAACTTGATAGATATCCAGGAAGTATGTCTCCATCATCTTATGCTTCAGAAGTTACTGTTTTAGAAGAGAATGGTAAATCTTATGATTATAGAATTTTTATGAATAGAACACTACACGAAGGAAACTTTTTATTCTTTCAAAGTTCATATGATCCAGATGAAAAAGGTACAGTTCTATCAGTAAATAATGACCCAGGTAAATGGCCTACATATTTAGGATATTTTATACTTACTGTGGGACTTATACTAAATTTATTTAGTAAACAATCAAGATTTTGGATACTTGCAAATAAAATGAAAAATAAAAATTTAGCAACTTTATTTGTTGCATTAAGTTTAACATTTACAGTATCAAATCTAAATGCAGCAGAACAACAACAAACAACAACTCAAGAACCACAACAACCAACTGTTAAAGAGTATAAAAATACAGAAGATTATATAAATATGCTTAAAAAAAGCTCTTTAGAATTGGCAACAAAGTTTGGAACCCTTACTGTGCAAAGTTCAGGTGGAAGAATGAAGCCTGTTAGTTCTTTAGATGAAGAAATTTTATTAAAATTATCTGGTAAAAAGAGTATGTTTGGTTTAACTGCAGATCAAATCGTATTAGGGATGATTTCTAGACCAGAAATCTGGAGAAGTGTAAAAATGATTAAAATCACTACTCCAAGATTAAAAAAATATTTAGGAATAGATGAATCAAGAAAATATATTGCATTTGCTGAAGTTTTTAAAGATGGAAAATATATCTTAGCAAATGAGATAAATAAAGCAGCTGCAACAAAACCTGCACAAAGAGGTACTTACGAAAAAGATGTAATCAGAGTTGATGAAAGATTAAATATTGCATTTATGACATTTAATGGAAGTTTATTTGATATCTTCCCTACTCCCCATGACCCAAGTTCTACAAAATGGTTTAATCCAGTAGATGCAATGCAAAATTTCCAAGGTCAAGCACAAAAAGCTTTAGAAACTATGATTAGAGGATTTATAAATACTATTATCTTGGAAGATTGGGAAAATGCAAGTAAATACCTAGATTTTATTTACGCATACCAAAGAAAAGTTGGTGAAAAAATAATACCTACTGAAAATGAGATATCAAATGAAATTTTATTTAATAAACTAGATATTTTCCCAAAACTTACTTTAGCTTATTTATTTGTTGGATTTATTATGTTAGTTACTGCATTCGTAGTAGTATTTAATCCTAAAATTCAACCTAAAAAGACTACATTGGTAGCATTTTTAGTATTATCATTGCTATTTACTATACATACCTTTGGAATGGGATTTAGATGGATAATAGCAGGACATGCTCCTTGGTCAAATACTTATGAGTCATTATTATATATTTCATGGTCTGGTGTATTTGCAGGTGTTGTTTTCTTTAGAAAATCACTTCTTGCATTAAGTGCTGCTGTTATAGTTGCAGCAATTTTTATGTTTACTGCACATCTTACAAGTATTGATCCACAAATTACAAACTTAGTTCCTGTACTTAAATCTTATTGGTTAACTATCCATGTTTCTGTTTTAACAGCTTCATATGGTTTCTTTGGATTAAGTGCAATTATTGGATTTATCACCCTTATATTATTTATTTTTAGAAAAAATAAACCACATCTTGATGAAACTATTAAACATATTTCTTATATAAATGAAATGTCTTTAATTATTGGTTTAAGTATGATTACTGTTGGGAACTTTTTAGGTGGAGTTTGGGCAAATGAGTCTTGGGGTAGATATTGGGGATGGGATCCAAAAGAGACTTGGGCTTATGTATCAATTGTTGTTTATGCTATTGTTGTTCACTTAAGATTTATTAAATCATTGAATAATCCATTTGTATTAACAACTGCTTCTGTTTTAGCATTTAGTACGATTTTAATGACTTACTTTGGAGTAAACTTTTACTTATCTGGAATGCACTCATATGCAACTGGAGATCCTGTACCAATTCCTATGTGGGTTTATATTACAACTACACTTGTTTTTCTAACAATAGTAGCAGCATATAAAAATAGAGATTTAAAAGCCTAAGTTTTTACTTAGGTTTTTATGAATTTAATTTTGAAATACTAACCAACTCATCAAAACACTCCTCAAAAGCATCTACAATTTTTGGTTCAAAAAAAGTTCCCTTTCCTTCTAAAATAATATTTTTTGATTTATTTTCATCAAATGGTTCCTTGTAGCATCGTTTTGACATCAAAGCATCAAATACATCAACTATAGATACTATTCTTGCAAAGATAGGTATCTCTTCACCTTTTAAACCTTTTGGATATCCAGTACCATCCCATTTTTCATGGTGATACAATGATATATCTCTACCTGCTTTCATAATTTCAGAAGTGGGATTATCCAAAATGGCAGCACCTATTTCTGGGTGAGTTTGTATTATAATTCTCTCTTGTGCATCTAGCTTTCCAGGTTTTAATAATATTTTATCAGGAATACCAAGTTTTCCAATATCGTGCATTGCACTTGCATATTTTAATATATAAATATCTTCTTCACACAAAGCAAGTTTTTTTGCAATAGCTTCCGAGTACAGACCTATTCTATTAATATGCTCTGCTGTATCATTGTCTTTATACTCAGCAGCAACAGCTAATCTAAATAGTGTATCCAAATAAGACTCTTTTAAATTAACTTTCATTTTATTAAAAGATGTAATAAGTTCATTTATCTCTTTAATTGGGTTTGGATTAACACTTGAATGGTCTAAATTTAATAACTCAATTTTTTCAGTCATATCTCTTAGTTTTGATATTGGACTTGAAATATATTTTGAAATCTTAATACTTATAATTAGTGAAATAAAAGTGATTATTACAATAAAAAATATGTTTAAATTATTACTTTTTTTTAGTAAACCTAAAAAATCATCTTCTAAAACATACATACCTACAATCCACTCCAAGTCACCTATTCTAAAAGGTAAAAACATAGCTTGATAATTTTCTTCATTTTTTGTAAAAGAGAGAAAAAACTCTTTTTCTAAAGTTTTGTTATTATTTACTCTAGTAAGTTCATTATATGCACTTTTAATTAAATTGTTACTATCAATGGTATCAATACTTTTTAAAGTATTATTATCACTTGGTAAAGATATTATTTTTAAAGATTTATTGATTAAAAATACCTTTCCATTCTCACCTAATTTCAAATTATTAATAAAAGTAGCTAGTTTATCTATTTCAATATCAATTCCAATGACGCCACTTAATTTGTTATTCTCATCAAAAATTGGAGTTGATATTGTAATACCTGGTTTTTTAGATGTATAAAAGATATATGGTTCAGTCCAAGTTGATTTTTTATTTTTAATGGCATTTAAATACCAAGGTCTTTTTTTTGGATTATAAATATCATTTCTTAAAATTTTTTCATTAATTTTATTCATGAATTTATCATTTTGAGAGATTTTTACAATTTTTTTATTATCTATATATTTAATACTTTTTTCTAAATAACCCTTATCATTTTTAAGTAGCATAAGAAAAGTATCATCACTAGATATATGATAAATTGCAGAGAAATATTGATTTATATTCATTTGTTCATAAAAATAATTGATAAGCGTACTTTCATTTTTTATACTAATTACATCTTTTTTTTCTAAATTTTTTGTTAGATTTGAAGCATCAGAGGCCACATTCATATATGTTTTTGATTTATCAATTGCAAACTCAGATATATTTTCCATTATCTTAAATGATTGTTGAGATAATGCTGTTTTTGTAGTGTAATATGTTGTTAATAATATTATAGTCATAGAAATAACAATAACAAGAGAAAAAGAGAGGATAAGCAACTTTTTTAGTGAGAGTTTCATATTTTCCACCTAAAAAATCATTTTTCTTTATTTATTATATCTTAAAATTTAAAAAAGTCACAATTTAATTTTTTTATTAATTATTTTAAATCTAATCTCTTTTTGATATAATCACCAAAAAATATAAAGGTCAATTTTGAGTTTAGTTCAAGAAATATTTAAAGAAATAACAGCCATACCAAGATGTAGTGGAACACACAATGAATTTATAGATTATGTAAAAAATTATGCTAAAAAATACAATTACGAATATTTTGTTGATAACGTAAATAATATATTATGTAAAAAAAAAGATTCAAAATCAAAAATATGTTTACAATCACACTATGATATAGTTTGTTTAATTGATAATACTATCCCTGAAATAATTGAACAAGATGGCTATTATATGGCAAAAAACTCAACACTTGGAGCTGACAATGGAATTGGTTGTTCATATATGTTAGCTTTAATGGCACAAGATAAAGATTTAGAATATTTATTTACTTCAGATGAAGAGATAGGACTTATAGGTGCAAATGACATAAAACTAGATATAACATCTGAATTTATGTTAAATCTTGACTCAGAAGAAGAAGGAGAAATTTGTATTGGATGTGCAGGAGGTGTTGATATTATTGCAAAACATTCAAGCCATAACTTAGTTCCAAACACAAACAATCTAAAACTGTATGAAATATCAATTACAAAACTAAGGGGTGGACATAGTGGAGTAAATATCCATGAAAACATACCAAATGCCCTAAAACTAATAGCAAAATCAATAAAAGAGTATAATGGTAAATTATTAGATTTTAATGGAGGAGAAAGAATTAATTCAATTCCTGCTAATGCCAAAGCAATAATTGCAACATCAACACCTCCTTTAATTACACACGAAAATATGACTATTGAAGAAGTTAAAGAAATCCCTCAACACTTTAATTTATATAGTGATGAAATTATTGATTTTATTTATAATTTTGAAAATGGAGTAAGAGAGTTTAATGATGAGTTAGGTGTTGTAGAAACTTCTATTAATTTAGCCATTGTAAAAACACAAATAAATGAAATAGTATTGAAATTAAGTGCTAGATCAATGGATAATAATAAATTAAATGAAATAAAAACTAAAACTTGTGAAGATTTAAAAAAACATAATTTTGAGGTTGAATCTAAAGGTAAATACCCTGCTTGGAAACCAGATAAAAATGAGTTTACCCAAACAGTATATGAAATATATAAAAAACATAATCCAAAAGCAGAATTTAGAGCTATACATGCAGGATTGGAATGTGCTATTTTTAAAGAAAAATTTCCTCATTTAAAAGTTGCATCAATAGGTCCAAATATCTATAATCCTCACTCTTACAATGAAAAAGTAAGTATTAATTCTATTGAAAACTTATATAAAATTGTAAATGAAATAGTTTTATAAAACAATAATAGAAGAGGCTATATAGCCTCTTCTATTATTTTAAGTATAGTTTTTTGAACCTCTTGTGCTATATCTGTCATATCTGGATTTATATCATCTACAAGTTGTACTAATGAATTAATTGCAACAGTCGTTTCTCCATCTTCTTCATAAACAGAAATTTTACATGGCATTATTGAACTTAAACTCATGTCATTTGATAAAAAGTTTTCTGCAACTTTTGGGCTACAAATATCTAATACTTGGCACTCATTTTTAAAATCAATTCCTTTTGAGTTTAACGTTTGTTTTATATTATGAATATGTTGAACACCAAATTTATAAGTTGAAATTATCTCTTGTATTTTATCAACAACTTCTTGTACACTTTTTTCACTTTTTTCAATATATACCATTTTAAATCCTAATTCAAATAATGTTAATTTTGACTGGAAGTATAACTAAAAGCTTTAAAAACTACTTTTAATTAACTTCTAAAATCTTACATCCTTCATTTGGAATTGTCTCTATTATTTTATACTCCAATTTTCCTCTTAATCTATATATCAATGTTCTTAAAGTACTGTCTGAAATAGTGTTACTATCCCAAATACGTGTTTCCAATTCTTTAAAAGGTACAATTTCTCCCTTTGCTTCAATAAGAATTTTTAAAAGTGTTATCTCTTTTGCACCTAGTTTTATTGGTAAATCTTTATAATACAATTTTTCTTGATTATTATCAAAATAGTAATTATTTCCTAAATTATGATATTTCTCATTTATTGTACTTTTTAAGTTTTTGTTATTTTTATATAATCCTAACATTATATTTGAATTTAACTCTTCTCTTTTAAAAGGTTTTAATAAATAACTCACTGGATTTGTTTTAATTGCTCTTTTTAAAGTATTTTCATCTGAAAAAGCAGTTACATAAATAACTGGAATATTATCAAAAGAGTGGATTTCTTCTACCACTTCGATACCATCTTTACTATCACCTAAATTTATATCCATTAGTATTATATCTGGTCTATTTGTTTTAACACTAACAATTGCATCATTATAATTTGTAACACAATTACTAACTTCATAATTAAATTTTGTCAAAGTATTTTTCATATCAAGAGCAACTATGCTCTCATCTTCTACAATCAATATTTTAGTTTTATTCATTTTTTATTCTCTTTAGTTGTTTTTAATTACTCTAAAATTATAACATTTTATTGTCACATATGCTGTGACAATAAAATATATTTATAATATTATTTATTTTAAAAATGCTTTCTTAAAAAAGGTAGAAGCTTCAGAAGGATTCCAATATATTACTACGCAAGGAGTTTTTAGATTACCATACTCATTTATCTCTTCGATAATATCTATACCACCAAATTTTGAAAATAATTTATAGTGTTCTTTTCTCATTGCAGAAACTGTAATATCTATATTATTATTTACAAATACGTTGTGTATTCCAGCCATAAGATATTTAAACTCTAAGCCTAAACCTTTTGATTGATTATTTTTTACAGCATTTCTTGATATTTCACCTATTATTCCATACTTTTTTCTAATTTCATCAAAAGAGTATTCTTTATCTGATGGTAATTTATTTGTTGAATCAAATATTAGCCTACAAGTACCAGTATATTCTTGATTAATTTTATAATAAATTATCGCAGATTTTTTATCAAATAAATCAAAATTTAATCCTTCAAGGACATCTGGAAAATCATTTTGATATCCCATTTGTGCATAAACTTCACTTCTTAGCTTAAAAACTTCAATTAACTCTTCGGCACTTTTAGTTAATTTTAAATTGTCATTTTTATTATCCCAAGATAAACTTTTGTTAAAAGATATAGTCTCCTCTATAATCTCTTCTAGAAAAATCCTTTTTCTAAATAATTCAAGGGCTTGTTTTTGTTGATAATTAAAATCATCTGACATATAATCTAAACTTTTATTTAGATTTTTCTCAATTAATTCTTGAAACTGATTTAATGTGATGTTTTTGTTTATGTTTGTCATTTTTCTATCCTAAGTTTTAGATTAGAAAAAGTTTATAACTGTAGCGTCACATATAGCGTCACAGTTTTTTGTTAATAGTAAATTGTTTTATAATGAGTGTAAGTTATGATTTTGGAGTAAGTTTACATCCAAAGGCAGGGATTGTTTCTATTAGTTTATACTCCAGTTTAGTTCTTAATCTATAAATAAGTGTTCTTAATGTGCTATCAGATACAAACTCACTTGGCCAAATCTCATAAATAAGTTTATCAAAAGGAATTATATTTCCCCTAGCAGCAATTAACAAAGATAATAATTGTCTCTCTTTTACTCCTAATTTTATAGGCATATCTTTATAATATAATGCTTCATATTCAATATCATAATAGTATCCATTCCCTAATTTAAAGAAATTATTTTTTTCATATTGTTCGTTTTTTTCTTGATTTATTTTATATATTGCTAGTTGTATAGTTGATTTAAGTTCATCTCTTCTAAACGGTTTGATCATATAGTGTAAAGGATTTGTTTCTATTGCACGATTTATAGTTAAATCATCACTAAATGCAGTTAAATATATTATTGGAATATTTTTATACTTTTGAATACTTTGTGTTGTTTCTATGCCATCTTTACTATTTTCTAAATTTATATCCATCAATATAATATCTGGCTCATCATTTTTAACAGAAATAAGTGCGTCATCATGGTTTGTAACACTATTAGTTACAATTAAACCTAAGCTTATTAGTACATTTTTTATATCAAGGGCAACAATTGTCTCATCTTCAACTATTAAAACTTTGAGTTTCATTTTCATTCCAATTAATATTTACAATAACTCCATTATCGGATTTAATAATTATTTCACCTTTAAGTTGTTTTCGAGTTAAAGTATCAATTAAAATTAGCCCAAGGGAATTAGAGTTTTTTTCCTGAATATACCCTACTCCATTATCACTAAAAATCAATTTTATTTTATGATTCTCTTTATAAAGTTTTACATTTATTTGACCTTTTTTATTTGGAAAGGCATATTTAAATGAGTTTGTCATAAGTTCATTTAATATAAGTCCACAATATATTGCATGCTCAACTTTAAGTCTAGTTTTAATATCAAAAACTATTTCAATATCACTTTCATAGCTATCTTTTATCTCTTCTATAAGCATTTCAAAATATTCATAGGCATTTATGTCTGAAATATCATTTTGATTATATAAAAGCTCATGTAGATGTCCCATAGCATTAATTCTATTTTGTATAGTTTCTAGTATATCTTTATATTTATCATCTTCTATACCATCACTTTGAAGCCTTATTAAAGATACTATTGTTTGCATATTATTTTTTACTCTATGGTTTAATTCTTTTAGTAATAAACCCTTTTCATCCAATGCAACTTTTAAATTATTTGTTTTTTCATTTACAAGTAATTCTAATTTTTGTTTTTCATTTTCCTGTTGAATTATAAGTTTTTGATTTACTTCTTGTTTCTCTTTTTGTAAGCTATTTATTCTATCAGCTAATGCTATAGAAAATACAATACCTTCCAAAATAAGCGAAGTTTCAACAAAATAAGGGAAATATTTATAAATATTAAAAACACCTCCACTAGATAAAAACATAAATGTTATTGCTATAAATATCATAAACCAACCAACTAATATAAAGTATGCTTGGCGATTTTTCTTAAATGCACTATAAACACTAAGAGCAATAAGGTAACTTAACAACATAAAAGGAATAATACTTCTATATTTATTATATTCATCAGTTAAAATAAAAAAGAGTATTGATATAAAATAAAGTATTAAAAATGCACTAAGAATTTTATCTAGAATTTTATATTTACTAATTTGCAAAAAGGATTTAGTAAATAGACTTAATGCGATAATTGGCAAAGATACAAAAAGTGATGCAGAGTGAACTATATAGATAATCCATTCTTGTTTAAATAAATAAATAAATGCTACACCAACATATAAAGTATGGTGTAAAATAATTCCAAATATGTATAAAACATAATATAAATAACTTATATCTTTTGTAAAAAAGTATATGAAAAGATTATAAATAGTAAGTATTAGCATTGCTCCAAAAAATAATGCTAAGACGAATTGATGAACTATCTCTTTTTCATAAAATGCTGAACTATCCCAGATTTTAAGTTTAACAATAAGTGTTGTTACTATTGAAGAAACTTTCATATAGTATGTTTTTGTATCATTTGCTTGAATATTTATTTTAAATATTGGGGTAAGAGATTTTCTATTTTTATTTATGTTTAGTAATCCCTC
Organism: Arcobacter sp.; assembly: GCF_050300555.1. Lineage (NCBI taxonomy): Bacteria > Pseudomonadati > Campylobacterota > Epsilonproteobacteria > Campylobacterales > Arcobacteraceae > Arcobacter > Arcobacter sp. Next base: position 144,128 of record NZ_JBNKXY010000005.1, on the reverse strand, counting down.
TTTTTCTATCTTTTTTGAAGAATCATCATAAAATATTATTTCAGTTGTTAAGCTATTATTATACTCTACAATTTTTTCTATTGCTTTATTTGAATTATTTTTTAAAGTAAATTTTATCCAAACATCAAAATTGGGAGAATAACCAAAACTTAAAAGCTTTTTATCATTTTTTTGAAATAGTTTTTCAGATTTTTTAATCTCCTCAAAACTAATACTTCGACTTTTATCTATATAAATTTCACTATGAGATAATAAATCAATTGATTTAATATCTTCATTTATTACTAAAGGATTAGCATAAATAAAAGTATTAAAAAATAAAAAAAATAGTATATGTATATATTTCATAAATAATGCCTAAGAATTGATAAAATTATTATACATTATATAAATATTCAAATATATAAATAAATTATTAATTTTATCTTTTTAGTAGCGAAATGGTAGCCGAACAATTTTCAAAGGATAATAAAAAATTACTATAAGTACCATAAAAACATGGTGTTCGATACTGGATTTGAACCAGTGACCCCTACGATGTCAACGTAGTACTTTAGTACTAAACTATACCATTATTTATATATTTTATGATATTTATCTAAAATTTCCCACACTTTTTTCCACACTATTTGATGAAAAAGATAATATCTTAAAATACTGATAAATGTTTTAGTTTAATTTAATTTAATTATTACTAAAATTAAAAAGAGAAAAGAGATAAAGCTTTTTTATCCTACTAGTTGTAATTACTATCGTCAAATAGTTTTTACCACTCTATCTCACTAAGATTAACCTTTAAATGCTAATTAAAGGCAACAATTCCAAAATTAGTTTACTAGGCTAAAAGCCTAGTAAATGCTTAATTAAATCCCAAACAATACTAGCAATAAAAATTAACCAATTCATATGATAAAATACTGTATCGTTAATACTGATAAATGTTTTAGTTTAATTTAATTTAATTATAATAGAATTAAGAAGAGAAAAGAGATAAAGCTTTTTTATCCTACTAGTTGTAAAAACTATCTACAAATAGTTTTTACCACTCTATCTCACTAAAATAACCTTTAACAGTCAATTAAAGGCAACAAAACTAAAAATAAGTTACTAGGCTAAAAGCCTAGTAAATGCTTAATTAAATCCCAAACTACACTAGCAATAAAAATTAACCAATTCATTTGTGAATAAGTATTAGTAATTAAAATTAATAATATGGTAGATAAATTATTAATCTATTTCTTTTTTTGAATATCAAGTTTAATTGGTTTTATAGGTTTCATCAATTTTTTTCTTATTTTTTCTAACTCTTTCTCTTTAATAATTTCTTCATATTTTTCAATTTCATCATCAAATTTTTTTGATTCTAGAGGATTAGAAATTCTTAACAAGATATGATTTTTTATATTATTTAAATTAATCAATTCATTTTTATATGTAAAATACTTAAATGTTTTAGAAACAATGTCTAATTTATCTTTTATTGATATTGGTAGGCTTCTTGTTTTGTCGTTACTATATACTAAAAAACCAATTGAATGATATAAAAGTTCATCGTTTCCAGAGTTAATAAAAAATTCGAACTCATCTTTTATCACAATATTCAAAAAAGTATCCATATCCTTACTCCAAAATTGAGCAAAATAAAGACATCTTAGAATATCATTAAATTTTTCATCTTTTTTTTCAAATGTATCACTTATTGCAAGTCTTGATTTTGTTAATTCATCATTATTTTCTGTTTCATCTGTTCCTAACAATTCAGAAAATGAAAATATTTCTTCTTTATAAATATTTTCAAATTCTTCACAAAAATCATTATATACATATTGAGTAATTGATTTAATGAAGGTGTATTCATTATGAAATCCATTTTTTAATAATTCATTTTTATTTTTTAAAAAAAAGAAAAAGAAATCTTGTATTAAAAAATTAGAAGATTTTAATGAGTTATCATTAAAATCTCGAATATAGTTATCCATATTAACTAGCAAAAACTGATTTTTAATATATTTCATATTTTCTAGTTTATCAATTTTTCCCGTCTCCAAAAACTCCTCAAGCTCTTCTTTTGTAAAATATTTACCTAAAAGATTAAATATTGGACGCTCATTCCTTTCTTTTTTTGACCATTTATAGTAAGTGGGGCCAGAAAACCCAAATAAAGAAGTCATTATTTGTTCATTCGTCATAATTTTACCTTTAAAATAAATATAGTTAAGTATTATACTATAAAATAAATAAAAAACTTAGAAATATTAATAAAAACTATTGACTTTACTTATAACTTAATATATAATATTTTTTTTACTATTTAATACATAAAACTTAAATATATTAATATGTTCTTTTAAAATTAAATGTCAAAATCCCAAATAAAAATCTCAAAAGCGTGGGTGATAGTCAACTGCCATGTATGGGTCGTGTGAAAAGCGAAAAAAATAAGAAAAAAAAGAGATTTTCAAAAAATTATTAAAAAAGGATAACGGATGCAAAAATATTACACGAGCGAAGAGCTAGAAAGAGGAATTGACGGGCTTCCTAAAATAAATAAAACTACACAAAGAAATTTGCGATTACATAGAAAATTGAAATATACAAAATGTGGACGAAATTGCCTATACACGCGAGAATGGATAGAGGAATATCTCGCAAAAAATATAGTTGATGCAAAAACAGCATAAACTCCCTCTTTTAAGCCTGATAAACGATAAAGAGAGAGTTAAATAATAGTTTTTCTTGAAAACTTGCAAGATTATATCTTATTTATGCAAGATGAAAGATTAAATATATAAATAATAATAAATATTATTAAAGGTTAAAAATGAGTGCCAACAGAAAATACTACTGGCTTAAACTAGAGGCGAAGTTTTTCGACGATTTGAAAATTAGAAAACTCCGTAATATCGCAGGTGGCGATACCTATACATGCATATACCTCAAGCTTATGCTCTTAAGTTTGCAAAATGATGGTTATATCGACTTTGAGGGAGTGTATGAAACTATCGAAGATGAAATTGCGGAGAAACTTCAAGAAAAAATCGAAAATGTAAAAGCTACCCTAATTTTTTGTGAAAAAATGCAAATGCTAGAGATAAGCGAGGGTGAGGAATTATACCTTGCACAAGTCGCAAATATGACTGGAAGTGAAACTGCAAGTACTGTAAGAAGTCGTAAATCACGGGCTTTAAAAGCAAAAGCGTTGCAATGCAACACCAATGCAACAAAATGCAACACAGAGAAAGAGAAAGAGAAAGAGTTAGAAGAAAAAGAAAAATACGAAAAGCTAAATCAAAACTTACTCGCTAAAACAATATGGTTTGAAAATGAGAGAGCAAGATTGAAAAATCTTGAAAATCAAGCAAAAGAAAAAAAAGAGATTGAAATTTAAAAAAATAAAATGAATCTCAAAAGTGAAAGCCAAGAATACTAGCCACGGAGACAAGCGAACGCAGTGAGAGCGTCAGATGCCCGACAGTTTGCAACCCCTAGTATATGATTACGCGTACGCGTCAAATTAAGCTGATGACCAGCTGTAAAAAAACAAGGAAAACAACATGAACATCATTATATGTAATACAAAAGGCGGAGCGAGTAAGAGTACGACTGCCTTTCAAGTAGCAGGTACTTATTTTCTGACAAAAGCTCAAGAGATAGAGTTGTATGAGCTCGATAATCAGAATAGAGATAGTGCGAATTTTTCAAAATCTGCGATAAAATCGACTCAAATACAAGTAGATTTTAATAAAGAATTAAATAATACTGTAAGAGACTTGTTTCTTTCACAAAACGCCCAAAACAAAGTAATTGATGTAGGTGGAAATCAAACCACAACTGCATTTATATCGGCTTTGAAATCAACTCATATGTTTAATATGGTTGATTTATTTATCATTCCTGTTTCAGGTGGACATCAGGATGTTATTAATGCAAAAGCAACCAATGATTTGATTTTTGAATTTGGGAAAAAAATTGTTTTCTGCCTCAGTCGTGCAAGACATCCGCATAATAGTCCACGGCTTAAGTTTCAATTTCAGAACTTTTTCAAAACTTTCATAAAACCTAAATACTTTGTTCTTGAAGATAGCGATGTCATAGATTTATCTCGAAATCTGAAAAAATCAGTCTATGAACTTGCAAATGATGAGATTGAGATTGAAAATATTAATCAGAAATTATTAAATGCTTTCGAAAAAAAGGATAATGATACAATATATTCCTACTCCCAAATTCTTGAAATTCTCGAAGACTCAAAAAAATATAAAGAAACAAATATCGATGTTGCACACCAAGTACTTGACGAGGTGCTGAATGGGAAACAATGATGAAATAACTCTAAGTGAAGCAAAAAGAGTTACAGCTGAACTTAAGGCATCAATTTTAAAACTAGATGCCTTAAATCAAAATGTTGTTCTAACTTTAACTCAAATGCAAGACTTAGATTCAAAATTAAAAAATTATACATCCGTTCTTGAAAAATTCGAATATAAAAGTGAAGATGAAATGACTACTAATTATGGTGCTTATCTTGCATTTCTAGGCAAAAGAATTGATGAATTAATTAAAAATTCAAACTTAAAAAATATTGAAAAAATAGTTATTAAAGCTGATTATATTGTTAATTTATCGGTCGTTAAAGTAGCTTTAATTGTCGCAGTTCTCACAACTGGAATTAATATTTTAATTTTAAAATAAGGTCTTTAAAATGAAAGAATTAATTGAAAAAATAGAAAATAGAGAAGAGTTTTTCTTAAAAATTTTAAAAAAATTTCTAAGAAAAAATGTTAATGATTTACAAATAAATGAAATAAAAAGTAAAAATATAACATATGTTTTTCTATTTTCTGCAGAAAATCAAACAGTTATAATTGATGGAGTTTTTAACGACGGCTTAAATCCTATCCTAAATGCTGAAACTTTAGTAAAAAAAATAAATAAGAAACTCAACTTAAATCATGAAGAAATGCTTAACATCGCATACATAGGTTCTTATGTCGATAATCTCAATTATTTAAATTTAAGAGAATTTAAATTTAAAAGTTTCAAAAATTTAAATCCTAGTGGAATAGATTTCAATAGGATAATGAAACTCTCAAAAATTCAAGTCGAAAAAATAATAAAAGGAGAAAAAAATGTCTAGTAAAAGAATAGCTGTATTGCTTAGGCTTAGAGATTTAAGACTAAATGAAACGGAAAAGCAAGTCGAAAAATATAAAGAATTTTTGTTCAATAATCAAAAAAAACAAGTCAAAAATTATAATGATTTCTTGCTTTTGCAAAAATCATTAAAATCAAAAAATATAAAACCTAGTTTCATAAATCAATTAAAGAAAGATTTTGAAAATTTAGAAACACTTAAAAATGAAGAAAAATCAGAAATAATTGAAAAAGAAATTGAAAAAAATAAGAAAAAAATTGATGAAAATATAGAAAAATTCAAGAATTCAAAAAATGAAAAAGAGAAAGAAAAAATATTTGATTCTCTTGAACAGGATATATTCGAACTCACTAGACTTGTTGAAGATTTAAAAAAAGAAAATAAACAACTAAGAAAAGAACTAGAATTGCTGATTGAGAAGGAACAAAAAGGGATAGAAAAAAATAACTATGAAAAAGAAAATAAAACTCTTCAAGAAAAAATCGAGCAAATTAAAAATAAAACTTTAAGTTCAAAAAATGAGTTTGAAAATTTAAAAACTGAAAAAACTGAAAATAAAATTACATATTTTCAGAAAAATGAAATAAATGAAAAGGAAAAATAATAATGAATAATGATGATATACAAATTTATTTTTTTTTCTGCTCTGTCGCTATTATTATCTATTTTTTTCATGGCTCTCTTTTACGGGGCAAATCTTTAACAGGTTTTCAAAGAAATTCCAGAACTAATTTGATTTTCAAACAAATATTTATAATCACAATTTGTATAGGGTTTGCATTTATGTTTGATTTTTTCGGTATTTTTATCTTTGAAGTTCTTAATATTGGTACTTTTACACAAGAAAATTTTATTTTGGGAATATTTGTTTTTTTAACTTTTTTAATTCTGATTGTCAATTATTTTTATGATAAAAAACTATCAGAAAAAGATGAAAGAGTTGTAAATATCAAGCAAGAATCAGTATTTGATAATATAAAAGCAAAAGAAAAAATTGTAAAAAAAATTATCAATTACGCACATTATTTTAATGGAATTGAGTATGAAAAATCTCAAAAAGATTATTCTGTCTTAAATGTTAATATCAAAATAAATAAAGATGAGATGATTAAATTTACAAAAATTCAAAATAGTGTAATTGAAGTTACCCCATTTTATGTCAATTTGATTGGCTACTTAAACTCAAAATCAGAAAATTTTGGGTTTAAAAAAATTGAGCAAATACAAATAGATGACTTAAAGAAAATAAAAGAATTGAAATATTTAATCTTAAATAAATTTACGGTTATGAAGCAGAAACATTATTTTGCATCAATTTCTCAACTTTATCAAGTTGCTTCAAATATTGATGAAATGGAATTCTTAAGTTTTCTTAATGATTTTCCACATGGTAAATATTCAAGCCTAAGTTTGCGACATGCTATTTTTTATGTTAAGGAGAAATAATTATGCAAAATATAGATAACGGAGAAATAAGAGTTAATTCTTTTACAAAAATAGATAGAAGTGAAGATTTACTTATTGAAGATTTATATTCTTCTTATTTTATGTTCGGTTTAGTTTTAATTATCTTTGGATTTCTAAGTAAAATTTATTTTATTTCTTTTGCTTATTTTCTTTATTTCTTAAGTTTTAAATTTCAAAAAAATTTATACAAAAATAAAAACAAAGAAAAAATTGTAAAAAATATAAATTTAATTTCAAATGATAATTTGAAAAACAAATACGCTGTACATCTTGGGACACTTGTGTCTAAGCATTGTAAAGATGCAGAAAAATTAAGCTTATTAAACAAAATTAAAAAATTTATCGGTCTTAATTATGAAATTGAAAAAATAATACAATCTCAAATATTAACATCATCAAAAATTAATTCTATTACTCCCGTCTTAATTGATGACACTATGTTACGGGAACATTGTGCCTTAGTCGCAACTAGTGGTGGTGGAAAAACCGAACTTTTGCTAAATGCATATATTGATTCCAGTGTTAAACGAGGAGCAGGAATATTCGCAGTTTTTGGTAAAGCTGATAATGTTGTATTACAGAGAGTACAATCTATCGCCACTAAATATAATAGATTGTCAGATGTAATTATATACGACTTCAACGAAAATAAAGAGGGAAAAACTAATTCAAATTCACTTAATATCTTTGAGTTGGGAAAATCAAAAAATATAATCACAATGCTCACAAATATTGGTGATTTTGAAAATGATAGTTGGGGGAAAAATGCAAAAGCATATTTGTCGCAAATCTTAAAAGTTGTTCTCACATTGAGAGATGCAGATTTTTTTATTGATGTCTTTAAAATTGATGAAATATACAATTCAGATGATAAATTTGAGTGCTACAAAAGAAACATAAAAAAGCTTGATTATTTTGGATTCTCAAAACTAATATCTGGAATGACCCCAAGGCTGTAGACACTTTTTTATTCAGTTAACACCTTAGGTTGAGTAACAAATTCATTATATCTTTTCTCAAATTCATTTGGACTTATAAAATCTAAAAAACTATGTCTTCTTTTTGAATTATAAAACATCTCAATATACTCAAATATTTTATCTCTTGCTTGCTCTCTTGTGTGAAAGATATTTTTCCTAACTAATTCTCTTTTTAATGTTTTAAAAAAACTTTCTGCAACTGCATTATCATAGCAATTTCCTCTTCTACTCATACTAGGAATAATATTATGAGATTTTAAAAAAGTTCTATATTCATAAGAGCTATATTGACTCCCTTGATCTGAGTGAAGAATTATCTTATTGTTTTTAATTCTATGAGTTGTTTTTCTCAAAGCTTCTATAATAAGTGAAGTTGATTGTCTATGTCCCGTTGCCCATCCTATTACTTTTCTTGAGTATAAATCAATAACAGTTGCAAGATATAACCATCCTTCATAAGTTCTAATATAGGTTATATCGCTAACCCATGATTCATTAGGTTTATTTGTTAAAAAACATTGTTTTAAATGATTTGGATGTGCTTTATGAATTGAGCCAGCTTTATACTTAGGTTTTCTTTTGTATGTACCTAATCCAAATAGTTTAGCTTCTTTCATAAGTCTAGCTACTCTTTTTTTATTTACATGAATATTTGAAGCTTTTAAATCTTTATGAATATTTCTATAACCATAAATCCCATTAGCTTCTTTATATGCAGTTTTAATATGCTCTAAGAGCTTTTGATTTTCTTTTTCAAGGTTTGATATAGGTTGTTCTAGCCATTTATAATATCCACTGTGATGAACTCTCATCACAGTGCACATTCTTCTAACTCTAAATATAGAAGAGTACTCTTTAATAAATGCGTACTTTAATTTGGCTGGCTTGCAAAGTACGCTGCGGCCTTTTTTAATATATCTCTTTCTTCAGTAACTCTTTTTAGTTCTTTTTGTAGCCTTTTTATCTCTGCATTTGAACTTTCTGATATTTTTGCTTCTGCTAAAGCTTCTGGTGATTGATATTTTTTTATCCAATTTCTTAGTGAATCATGATGAACTCCAAGTCGTTCCGCTGTTTCCATAACTCCATATCCATTTTCTACAACTTGTTTTACTGCATCCATTCTAAATTCATCTGTATATCTTGGTGGCATTTCTATTCCTTTATATTTTCAAGATGATTTTATCATCTATATTCATAAATTAACGGAATAAATTTTTGTCTATATTTTTGGGGTCATTCCAAATAAAGTGACTTTTCTAGTATATTTATCAATATTTTCTTCACTATATATTTTTAAATAGGTAGGGTCTAAACCATCTTTTTTTATTATATTTCTTAGTCTTATTTTAAGATCTCTATCTTCAGTAAGGAAGATAACATTTTCATGATTCTGAATATGATTTAAAATACATTTTATAAATTCAGGGTCTGCATAAGCTTTTTTATTTGAACTTACTTCTAATCCTTCGATAACTAAAAGTTCTAACTCTTGAAGTTTTTCAATATTATAAAATGCTCTTCTAGCACCATATGCTTTAGTATCATTTTCTGACTTCTTTAAATTATAGATTTCTTGATACTGAATTTCAGGCATTATAAGCTTAAACTCTAATTGTTTTATAGATTTAGGATTAGATATCATGTATTCAAACAAAGGAGTAAATGTTTTTTCCATATAAATATTAGAATCAAAATAAACTATATCATTTTTAAACCTTTTAATAAACTTTTCTGAATCAAGTACTGTTTCTGTTATTTGTTCACTACCCATTGAAAAAGCATCAAATTTTTCATTACTACTAGTTATATCTAGTGTTGAAAGTACAAAATCAAATATACCCATTTTAAATTCCTTTATTAATATTCTACTGTCCAATTACCTTTATCTGTAACAACTTCTACTTTGATAAGATTACAACTTGCTGAATACCCAGCAGTTGCTTTTTGACCATAATTTAATTTCTTTGGAAATTCTCTTTGTCTATGTGCTGACATTCTACAATTACCATTATTGGCAATTACATCTTTAATTGTAACGGTATCAACTACAGCTGTTACTTCTACTATTGGTACAGATACATATCCAATAAAACTGTTGCCAGTTAATTTTTTTACTTCAACTCTCACAGGTGGCTTTTCTGGTTCACTACTACATCCAATAAAATTAACTAATAGTATCAATACAAATAAATTTAAAATTATTTTTCTCATTTTACTCCTTGAACAATCTATAGACGAGTCGTCTATATACAATTGATTGAAAATTCTACTTAAACTAAGATTATAGTAAAGTTAACCAATAGGAAATTAACCATGTTTACATCAAATGTTGATGATGAAGAAATTAAAAACTTTTATCAAACTATTTCTAAAAATGTAAAAAAGTATAGAATTGAAAAGAAGATGAGTCAACTAGAATTAGCTTTAACTATAGGACAGAAAGGCAATGCTTTTTATAATTATGCAGAAAACAATACAGATAATAAACACTTTAATTTAGAACACTTGTACAAAATTTCAAAAGCACTTGAAGTTGATATAAATGAGTTTTTAAAAGAGTAATATAATTGAAACCATTCAGAATTAATCATTTTCTTCTGACATATTTAAATATATTATTATCAATACTTTTCATTAATACTTAAATCATGTACAAGCATATTACCATCAATAATTTCATGCCTAATAATCCTACCGTTTTTTACCACTTCTTTATCTTTGTATTCTCCAAAGCGGTCATTGCTTATTATATAACAGAAAGTATCATTGGAAGCGATATCAAGTATTGTTTCATCTGCAAGCTGTTTAGATGCAACAATATGAGTTTTAATTTTTTCACTAAATTGTTTGTTAATACTTTTATCATTTGTATTTAGCATAGATCTAATGGCAGAATCAAAAACAACAATAATTTGATAATTTCTTTCAAGTTCTAATGTTAATGTAATCAATGGTTTCAAACCTACAAATTTACTTCCTTCATAACATAGGTTATTACCATCAATAATAATTTTATGTATTTCTCTTATTGCTTTTTCACTTACAATAGAAGCTCTTGTTTTTGCTTTGTCTAAATCTCTTTGTAGTTTTTTTAAAAAATTTTCCGATTCTCTAATTATTTTTTTAGGACTACTATCTCCTAAATCATTTTCACAATTTTCATGTATTTTTCGTTTTTCATAAGAGTTTTTTGCATTATCTAAAGCATTTTCAAAAGATTGAGCACTACTTTCTCTTTTTTGAATTATTGATATGTCTTTTTCCAGATCTTCTATTTGAGAAAGAATAGGCTCTAGTTTCTTGTCTACTTTTATCTTTAATTCATAAATAGATTTAATTTCCTCTTCTAGGAAAACTATTTTATTATTAGATTCAGTTAATTTGTCATTTATATTTTCTCTATTAAAATGAGTGTATGTATGAATATCACTTTTGTATTGCTTTATTAATTCATCTACTTTAGATACTTCTCTTTCTATTTTAGTTCTGCTTATTATTTCTGAACTCCATTCTTTATCAAGTTTTTTAAGTCTTTTTCTTCTCATCCTCTGTTCTTCATTAAACCAATTAAGTGGATTCAAGAGAGTTTTTTTATATTTTCTATGGATGTATATTGTTGATTTAATATCATCTATCTTATTATTAATAGTATCAATTTTTTTTTGAAGGTTATTTTTATCTTCTTCTTTATTTTTTAATTCAAAATGTAAATTGCTAATGTCTGTAGTATCAAACCAATGTAGTTGTTCTAAAAGTTTTTTGTTTTCTAAGGTTTTATCTTCAAGTAACTGTTTTAAATTATCATATTCATTACTATAAGGGTTGTAATTCATAAAGTTTTAGTCCTTATTATAAAATTTATCTATTGAAATATTCTTTTCCCTATTTTATATGTATTCTTTATATCTAGATTATACATAATAGTCACATAAATTATTTTTAAATAAATGATACTCTAATATTCGAAAGTTTAACAACCTCTATGTTTTGGAACTTTGTCTAAGTATCGAAATAAATTTGTGTTTACTGTTTCGGGGTCATTCCACTTTATCTTTATAATCAATTAATCCTATACCATTATTTCTATACTTATTTTGATTACAATTATGATAACTTCCCTTTCCTTTTGTAATTTCATTCTCCCAATATTTTCCAATTTGATTTGCTTTATAAACATCTTTTTGAACTTTTTGTCCATCATAAATAAAAATTGCATGAATATGAAAACCTTTATCTTCTGTATATTCTTGTTTAATTATATATCCTACATTATCTTTAAATATTAATGGCTTTGTACGTCTATTTCTGAATAAGTGATTCAAATCTTGATTTAAATCTTCAATAGATTTCTCATTACTATGTGGTTTTATATATCCAAAATCTTCTCTTATAAAATTTAATTTTGAATAATTTTCATATAATGAATCTATATACTTTACTGTACTATTTATTCTCTTCTTAACTATTTTATTTTTTAACATTTTTTATCCTTTAATTTTTTCTCAATTAAAAGATATATATAAAATATTTTTTATCTCTAGAGTTATAATCTAATACAAAAAGTTAACTATATTTAATTGATTAATTTAATAATATTAATAACCTAAAATCATTATCTAAGATAAAGATACACATAAAATTTAATCTATAAAGGATATAAGGTAATTTTGATTTTTTATAATATACAAAGTTAGGAATAAAAATAGAATACTTAAAAACTAATACAATTAGTTTTAATTTCCGTAAATCCAAGTATTTAAAGTAGCTTCATCAATTTCTAAAGCCTCTGCTACTATTTTTATTTTAACTTTTAATTTTAATAACCTTTTAGCAATACTAATTTTTTCTAAAAAAAGATTTGGTATGGTTTGAACTCTTGCTTGTTTATAGGGAACTAATTTATAACCTCTAAATGATTTTTTATTAATTAAATCAGTAAAATAAAATCCTAAATGATTATTATTTAAGCCTTTAAAACTATACGGTTGACTCTTTATTTTTAATTCTTCTCTATAGAAATTTCCTATTGATGTTGCTTTAGCATTTAAATCAAAAAAAGCAAGTCTATATAAAATAATTGATAATCTAGAAGAAAATATATATTTAAATTCAAATAAATTAAGATCTTCTTCAATTAAATTTAATAATTCAATATTATTCTTAGCAATATAACTAGTTTCCTCTATTAATAAATTAATATTAATATTAAAAACATTACCATATTTACATAGTACGTTTTCTATAGAATTTTTAATTCTTATTATTTCTTTTTTCTTTAAACATTCAATTATTTCAAATAAATCAATATTTATTTGAATAGCTTTTCCTTTTTCATAATCTAAAAAATTAGATAAAGAATTTTGAATAATATATGTAGGTCTATTAAAATTTGTAAATAAATCCCTATTATTTACTATCAATATAATTGTACTATTTTTATCTTTTTTTATCTTTTTAATTGTTTCTTCTTTTTCATAATTTAGGTTACTAGATAAGTTATAAAGTAAAAACTTATTTCTTTTAGCAAAATCATCTATTTGACTAACTATTTTATTCTTATCAATACTGTTAACACTTATACTTGATAAATATATTAAATATATTGGTTTCATTTTATAATTCTCCATCAATAGACAAATACACCATAAATAGGTATTTAAAGATATTATTTAAAAATTTCATACTACTATTATACAATAAAATTACATGTTATATACAAGTTATTACTAGTATTTATTTAATAAATATATAAATTTTACAATATTAAATATAAATTATACTAGTTATATATTAATTAAATTAAATATAATTATTTTATTTTCTATAATAATTATTCTACTCATTTACAATATATTTGTTATTTTCAACTATATCTATGTAATTATTTTCATCTAAATCGAACTTTCTAATTTTAGTCTCTTCAACTTCCCATTAAATTAAAATCTGTTTATTATCTAAAGGAACATAAATTATTTTTACATTATCCTTTAAAGAAAGAATTGTATCTTTATCTAAACAGTTTATAGGAATGATTAAATCATTTGCTTTTTATCCACAAATGTATGGTGCATCTAAATTAACACCTGATGAACAAAATAACGTTGTAGAAAAAGCTGTTCAGATGATAATAAAACAATATAGTTAAATATTTATTATTTGGAATGTCCTCAAGACTAAAGACACTAAATTATTCAGTTGCACCTTTAGTTAAACAACATCCTATAATCGCATTATCTTTTTGTATTATCATTTTATTTTCTACATCAAAATTCAGAATCTTAATACTTCATATAGTATAATCATGAAACACAAGGAAATACTAAATGAAAAGATATTATCATTTCATTTTGATTCTCCCTCTAAGACTTCCAAAAAAAAATTTTCTTAATATTTTGCATAGATTAATACCTATTTTACAATCTCATTAAATATACTAAGTGCCCTACTCGCTTGATCTTTACTTTTATTTGCATATCTAGCTTCTGTTATTGCAATACTACTATGCCCTAAAAGTACACTAATATCAGCAATAGGTACTTTATTTTGAACAAGTGTAGTTGCTAACATATGCCTTATATCATGTAGCCGTAATTTAGGTAATCCCATAGCTTTAAGAAGATTCTGAAAATGTACTCGTGGAGTTTCTTTAGTATACTTAAAAAGCTTTTTATCTGTTAAACTCTTTGATAAATCAATATTATTCAATCTTGCTTGACTTTTAATTGCATCTAATAAATAATCATCAAGATTAAAAATGAGCTCTTTTTTACCTTTTGCAGTCGTAGAAGGTACTTTAAAAGTTTTTGTATCTAGATTGATGTCAGTGTATTTTAACTGTAATACCTCATTTATTCTTCTTCCAGAAAGTAAAAAAGTAAATATATTTTTAATTTCTTCAAATGAATAAAATACACTATCTCCTATGTTTGTACCACTATAGTTTCTCATTGCATGTATTATTCTTTTTGTGTCATCAAGACTTAAAGTATAATCTACCTTATTATCAACATGAGGTAAAGACAATTCATCCCATTCACTAATAATAGGTGCTTTATGTTTTACAAAAAAAGCTCTTATTGTTCTAGCATATAACACTACAGTTGCTGGTGCTCTATTATTAGACAACATATCATTTATAATTTTTTGAATATCATCAATTGTAATTTCTGAAATCGCTTTTTCATGAAGTGTTTTAGAATGAGTTTCTAATGCAGTAATATAGTTTTGAATCGTTGAAGGTCTTGCAGATATTGATTTAGTTTCTAGAAAAGTTTCAACTTTATCTAAAAAAGTTTCACTTATTTCAATTTTTGTTTGAGATTCAATAGCCTTTTTTTGTTTTCTTAGAGTTCCATGATTTTTTAAAATTTCTCTTATCTCTGTTCTTTGACTAGCAACATATTCTAAAGCTTTTAAAAATGTTATCTTTTTACTTTCAAAAGTAAAAGTTTTTTTTCCTCTTTTATTTTCAACTTTAGTTCTTAATTGAATTTTAAATCTTTTACCAATTACTTTATTAGCTTCCTGAATTGAAGTGATTTTTTTTAAATCAGCTTCAGATTCTAAAAACATACCCTTACAATCTTTATTAGATATTTCTATACCAATATAATTAATCATTTTAAGCCTTTTAAAAAGTACCTTTAAAAAATAAGGTGTACTTTTTAGTGCACCTTAAAGTGCACTTTTTTATAGAAAAATATAATTTAGTATAACAATTTATAGTTTTATTATTTCTTATACATACTATATAAAGGTCTATTTTTAGGATATGTAATAATTTATAATATTTTCTCTTGACCAATTCTATAAAGTGCGAAATCGTACTTTATAGGGTCATTTTTATCAAACTCTTTTAGCTTTGTTGTAAGCAAATAAGAAGCATATAAATCGCAATTTTTCCTTTGTATTAGCCCTAGTTTATTTGACACATTAAAAGTGTGAGTATCAAGTGGCATTAGTAAGTCTTCACTTCGTACCCCTTTCCACAATCCCATATCTAAGTTATCTTTTCGCACCATCCATCTAAGATACATAAACCATCTTTTATAAGCAGCATTTCCTATAAGTTTTATTTTATTTTCTTTATCTCTTTTAAAATTTGAGCCAAGTAAGAATTTATAACCTTGAGAAGTGTAAGGATTTTCGTCATTAATCTTATTTATTAAATAATCTATCCCTTCACAAATATCATTATTAACTAAATATTTTTCTAAAAAAAGTTCATTTAAAGTTGTCTGTTTTTTTAGTCTTGATAAAGCTATAAAAAACTCTTGTATATCTTTACTATTTTGAAATCTATAATAAATGTTTTTAAGAGTTTTTCTAATAAGTTTTTCATCTTCATCCAAAAGTGAAAAATCCAAACTATCTAAAAACTTTATTATTAAAGAGGCTTTTCCATAGGCAAATAAAGCACAAATAAGTGAGATATACTCGTCATTGTATCTTTTTGCTATAAATAAGGGATCTGGTCGCTCTTGGGTTAATTCACATTCATTATTTCTACTATTAACTTCCATATCAAGTAAATTTTTTAGTTCAAGCTCTTTTTTATTCATATGTTTCTTTGTAGTAAAATCTTTTTCGTTATAATATCATCTTAAAAAATAATTTAGGTTAAAAATGGCAAATATATTAATAACAGGTTGTTCATCAGGTATAGGTTTAGAAACGGCAAAACTTCTTAAAGAAAAAGGTTACAAAGTATATGCAACTGCACGAAAAAAAGAAAATGTTCTTATGTTGCAAGAGTTGGATTTTATTGCTTATAAATTAGATGTAACTAATCATATAGAAATAGCCGAAGTCTTAGAAAAAATCATAAAACTTGATAAGACTTTAGATGCAGTATTTAACAATGCAGGATATGGTCAACCAGGAGCTGTTGAAGATTTATCAACTGAAACATTAAAAGAACAATTTGAAACTAACTTTTTTGGTCTGCATGAAGTTACAATTCAAGCCATGAGAATCTTTAGGGAACAAGGATATGGAAAAATTATCCAACATAGCTCAGTTTTGGGAATCATATCTTTAAAATTTAGAGGTGCTTATAATGCTAGTAAATATGCTATTGAAGGAATAAGTGACACTTTAAGACAAGAAGTAATAAATGATAATATATACATAAGTACAATAAATACAGGTCCAGTAACAAGTAAATTTAGAGAAAATGCACTTAAAAAATTTAACGAACATATCAATATAAAAGATAGCTATTTTAGAACCATATATGAAAAAGAATTAAAAACTAGACTAGAGAATAAAGAAGATACTACACCTTTTAACTTGCCTGCAAGTAGCGTTGCAAAAGTTGTCTTAAAAATAATGAAAAGTAAAAAACCAAAACCTAGATATTATGTAACAATTGCAACTTATATCTTAGGTTTTGCAAAAAGAGTTTTAAGTACTAATTTACTTGATAAATTATTAAATAAAATTTAAAACAAAGTGTGCTCAATAAGTATTTTTAATCCAATACCTATGAGTACTACTCCTCCAAGTTTTTCAGCTTTATCTTCTAAAAAACTTCCACCTTTTGAACCTATTACAACTCCAATATAACTAAATATAAAAGTAACAACACCTATAATTATCATAGAAAGATATGGATCTAATTTTAGTAAATTAAGCGTAAATCCAGCAGCCATAGCATCAATACTTGTAGCAATAGCTAAAATAAGAAGAACTTTATTTGTAATAACACTTATTTCTTCTTCTGTATTTTCACCAAAACTTTCATAAAGCATCTTTCCACCAATCAAAGCTAACAAAATAAATGCAACCCAATGGTCAATTGATTCTATTAAACTACCAACACCCAAACTTGCTAAATGCCCTATAAATGGCATTAGAGCTTGAAATATCCCAAAAAACAATGCTGCTTTAACAGCTAAACTTACATCAAACTTTTTTTTCTTTACACCAAGTCCAATAGATACTGCAAACGCATCCATAGATAAAGCAAAAGCTAGTAATAAAACTTCTATCAAAAATTAACCCTTTTGTATCTCTTTTGTATTTATT
This sequence comes from Arcobacter sp., assembly GCF_050300555.1. Taxonomy (NCBI): domain Bacteria; kingdom Pseudomonadati; phylum Campylobacterota; class Epsilonproteobacteria; order Campylobacterales; family Arcobacteraceae; genus Arcobacter; species Arcobacter sp. Next base: position 126,494 of record NZ_JBNKXY010000005.1, on the reverse strand, counting down.
TGTGATTGTAAAAAATCACTTATTTGCATCAAACAAAATGTGACTATAAATATCATCAAACCAGGGAAAAAACTCACCCACCAAGCTATATCAAGTACAGCTTTTCCATCACTTAATAAACTTCCCCAAGACATTTCAGGAGAATTTACTCCAAGTCCTAAAAATGACAATCCAGACTCAGCTAAAATTGCTCCACCTACTCCAAAAGTAAATGAGATAAGAAAAATAGGTGCTAAAAGTGGCGTAAAATATTTAAATATGATTTTAAAGCTACTTACATTGGCAAGTTTTAAAACCTTTATGTATGGCTTTGTACCTATAGAAAAACTTTCACTTCTTATCATTCTTGCCATTCCCATCCAACCTGTAATAGAAATAACAATAATCAAAATAAGTGATGAAGCTTGAATATAAGAAACCAAGGCAAGCAATAAAAAAAATGTAGGGAAAGTTAAAAATAAATCAATAATAATAGTAATAGTTTTATCGATATTCCCCTTTAAATATCCAGCATTGATACCAATAAATAGTCCTATTAAAGAAGATATAGCAGCACTAAGAAATCCAATAATTAACGATGTTTGCCCACCATTTAAAATTCGTGCGAATATATCTCTACCTAATCTATCCGTTCCCATTATATGCTCCATACTAGGAACTTGTAAAATTTTGCTTGGGTTTAATTCATAAGGGGAAACTGTATAAAAAAATGGCATTAAAAAAATAATAGCAACAAAAAAAGCTAAAATATAAAATGCCATTTTTCCCATAATTTATGCTAGCCTAAAGTATGTAAGTGTAGTTTTACCAAACTTTTTAGACTTATATTTTTCAAATTTACCTAAAATATCTGGTACTTCCACCGTAGAAACATGTTCAAAACAAATCATTAAAATATTTTCATTTTCAATATTTCTAACAAGTTCAAATGACTTTTCATAAATATCTTCCATCCCCTCTCTATAATCAAAAGGTGGATCTATATAAACTATCAACTCTTCAGTAGAATTTTTTAGTGAATTCAACAAAATTGGTAATTGCACAAAAGTATCACCTAACATTGTTTGACATTTATTTATATCTATTGATTTACAATTATTTACTAAAATATTATATGAATTTTTATTTAATTCAATAAAATAAGATTTTTTCACATCCCTAGAAACTGCTTCAAGTCCAATACTTCCACTTCCAGCAAAAGCCTCTATGAATACTTTGTCAATAATATCAAATTGAAGAACATTAAAAAATGACTCTTTAACCCTTGCTTTTGAACTTCTTGTAACATCTAAAGATGGAAGTTCTATTTTCTTACCTTTGTATTTTCCTGCGATAATTTGTGTTGTTAATATATTCTTTTTCATTACTCTTCTACTAATTTTTTGTAATTATAGTTAAAAGTTGTTGAGGGTTCGATTTTAAGAAAATATTTTTTTCATCTTCTCAAATAAAATAATATTATAAGTTATTTACAATAATAAATTTTAGATTAAATCCAAAAAAATAGTTAATTTTAAATATAAAAAGCATTTAAAAATTACAATTATTAGTATAAAATAGTTTTAAAAACTAAAAGGATACGAAATGTATATTGACAATAACAATCATGGCAGTACCTTAATTACAGCAAATTCAAGAGATAATCATAATCAAAATAGTGAAAAAAATAGACCCATGGACAGTAAAGGCAAGGATAAATTTATTGAGGTATTAGAAGATACGAGAAGTGAGAAAGAAGTTATCGAAAATATGAGAAATCTTGTTGAAAATATTACATCAATGATAAAAACTGGAATGTCAAAAGATGAAATAGAAGCATTAGAAAATGCAATAAAAAGAATAAAAGAAGAAATAGAGAAAAAAAATTATGATAAAAAGAAAATTGAACAAATGATGGAAGATCTTGAAAAAGCTATAAATTATTATAAAAATAGAATGGCAGGTGGTTCTATTTTAAATAATGATTCAAAAAAAGAGAAAGAAAAAACTAATAAAACCGATGAAACAAATGAAACTCTAGAATTAGCAATAAAAAACTATAAGGATATAAATTCAGAAAAAAAAGATAAGAGTTCTGATAATAAAAATAGTGATACCTTTATAGAAAAAATTATCTCAAAATTAGATAATTTTATTGATGATGTAACTAAATTGAAAAATGGTACTAATAAATTTCTTTCATCACAGTTATATACTAAATCAGAAATATTAGAAGAAATAATAAAATTTAATAACAAATAACTTTTTGTACTAATTTTCTGTTATAATGTAAAATTAATATGAAATATTGGATTAAAGATGAATATACCAAAACTTATATATGGAACTGCATGGAAAAAAGAAGAGACTACTAGATTAGTTGAACTTGCAGTAAAAAGTGGGTTTAGGGCTATTGATACGGCATGCCAACCTAGACATTATAATGAAAAAGGCGTAGGTGATGCTTTACAAAATCTTTATGCACAAGGTTTTAAAAGAGAAGAGATATTTTTAGAAACAAAGTTTACTCCCAAAGATGGACAAGACTTAAATAATATTCCATATAATCCAAATGATTCTTTAGAAAAACAAGTTTTAGACTCATTTGATGTAAGTTTAAAAAATCTTCAAACTTCATATTTAGATTCTTATATTTTACATTCTCCTATTTTTCCTTTTAATCACATGATGAAAGTTTGGAAGATTTTTGAAAGTTTTTATGAAAAAGGAAAAACAAAAAATATTGGAATAAGTAATTGTTATGATATAAGAGTTTTAAAAGCTTTATATAAAGAAGCAAAAATAAAACCAACAATTTTACAAAATAGATTTTATAAAGATAGTGACTATGATAAAGAAATAAGAGTTTTTTGTAAAGAAAACAACATCAAATATCTTGGATTTTGGACTCTTAGTGCTAATTTGCATATTTTAGGCTCTAAAGAAATTATAAATTTAGCAAGACAATACAAAAAAACACAAGCACAAATATTTTATAGATTTCTTACTCAAATAGAAATTACACCATTAAATGGAACAACTTCACATGAACATATGATTGAAGATTTGGATATTTTTTCCTTTGAATTATCAAATAATGAAATAGAAGAAATATCAACTCTTTTAAACTAATATTTTAAAAATATTATACATATTAATATTTAGTTAATTTTTATTTATTACAATTCCAGTTCAAATTATAGAAAGGAATTTTATGAATAGAACATTAGCAACTTCACTTACTACAACAATGTTTTTAGTAATAGGAATAAGTGGGATAATGATGTTTTTCCATTTTTTTAGTAATGAAGTTAAAAGTTTACATGAGTATTTAGGATTAGTTTTTGTTGGTGCAGTATTTTTGCATGTATTTTATAATTTTAAAGCAATGAAAAACTATTTTACAAAAAGAGTATTTATTGGCACTTTACTTTTTACAGTTATTTTAAGTGGTGGATTTATACTACAAAGTTCTACTGAAAAAAACAATCCAAAGGGTAAAATTATTCAATCAGTGCTAAAAGCACCCCTTGAAAATTCATTTTTGATTTTAAACATAACAAATGCTAAAGAAAAATTAGAAAAAGAAAATTTAAAATATGTAGAAACAGCAAATATAGAAGAACTAGCTAAATTAAATAAAATTAGTCCCTTTGAAATTGTTAATATTTTGACAAGATAGAGAAACTCTATCTTGCGTAAGATTCAGCTCTTAATTCTCTTATAACATTTACTTTTATTTCACCAGGATATTGAACTTTTTGCTCAATCTCTTCGGCGATTTCTGTTGCAAGTAAAACGGCTTCATCATCATTTACTAATTCAGCTTTTACTATTACTCTTACTTCTCGTCCTGCATTAATAGCATAAGCATTTATAACACCTCGTTTAGAAGTAGAGATATTTTCAACCTCTTCTACTCTTTTTAAGAAACTCTCTAATACTTCTCTTCGTGCACCTGGTCTGGCTGCACTTAAAGCATCTGCAGCACATACTGCAGCACTTTCTACATTTATAGGTTCTTCATGTCCATGGTGAGCATAAATGGCATTTATAACAGTATCAGGTTCATCATATCTTCTACACATTTCTGCACCTAAATCCACATGTGAACCTGGTAAATCATGGGTTAAAGCTTTTCCAATATCATGTAATAATCCAGCTCGTCTTGCCAATATAGCATCTCCACCCATTTGTGCAGCTAATAATCCTGCCAAATGAGCCACTTCAAGGGTATGCTTAAGTGCATTTTGACCATATGAAGCTCTATATCTTAATCTTCCAACAAGTTTTATAAGCTCAGGGTGCATAGATTTAATTCCTAAATCCATCACAACATCTTCACCCTCTTTTAAAATATTTTTATCAAATTCTGTTTTAACTTTATTATAAATTTCTTCAATACGTGCAGGTTGGATTCTTCCATCTTCTAATAACTCTTCAATAGTTTTTGTTGCAATTGCACGTCTATAAAGATTAAATGAAGAGATTGTAATTGTATTTGGAGTATCATCAATAATAATATCGACCCCTAACAACATTTCAAGAGCTTTAATATTTCTTCCCTCTTTACCAATAATCTTACCTTTTGTTTCTTCATCATTTATAGGAATATTATTGATAAGTCTTTCTGCTGCAAACTCTCCAGCATAACGAGTAACAGCATGGGAAAGCATATTATTTACTTCTTTTTTAGCATTATCTTCTGCAAGCTTATATTTTTTTCTAAAAATAGAAGCAATTTTAGCTCTTGAATCTTCTTCTATTTTTTCAAGCATTAGCTCTCTTGCTTCATCTACTGTTAAACCAGAAGCATTTTCTAAAATTTTCAATGCTTTTGCAATCTTCTCTTCATAGGTTTTACTTTGTTTTTGTAATCCCTCTTTAAGCGATGCTATTTTTTGATTGTTTTCAACTATTTCTTGTTTTTCTTTTTTTATAGCATTAAGTTCTGATTCTAAATGCTCATTTAACTCTTTTTCTTTTTTCTCAATTTTACAGAACATCTCATCATATTCTCTTTTGGCGTGCTTAAATTCTCTTTCGTAATCTCTTTTTGCCTTTATTTGAGCATCTTTTAAGACAACTTCAGCTTCGTGTTCTATCACTTTTGCTTTTGCTTTTGCTTGTTCTATGTAAATCTCAATTTTTGCTTTGTTTAATTTTTTCATGACAAAAAGTGTAATTGCTGAAGCAAAAATAGCAACCACAAACCCTTCTATTAGTAACATATCCATATTATGACCTTTTAGCTTTTAGCTAGAAATTATTATGTCGGCTTTAATATCGTAGTTGTCACTTAAAATTTTTGTAGTTTTACAAAGTTTTCTTTGGGTAAAAAGGATTGTAGGCTTATAATTTAAGTTATAAAAAAACCTATCATACATGCCTTTTCCAAAACCGATTCTTTTATTTGCACCATCAATTCCCACAACAGGAACCACTGCTAAATCAATTTTAGTACGAAAGAAAGAGTTATTGGGTTCTTTTATACCAAATTTTTTAGTTTTTAAAGGTAGTCTAAATTTAACTAGCTTAAAACTAAGCCCTTCCATATAAGGTACAAAAACACGAACTCTTTTTTCTCTTCGTAATCTTTTTATCAAAGGATATACATCCACTTCCAAATCAAGTGGAATATATAATAAAACATTCTTTTTTTCTAATTCACAAATAGTTTTATATATCTCATCAACTATTTTTTTATCTTTATAATTCTTTGTGAATCTACTAACAAATTTTAATTTTTTTATACACGATTTTCTAAAATCACTCTTGTGATTTTCTAACATATTTAAGCCTTACTTAGCTAAAATTCTTAGCTTCAAATATTTTACCAAAAGGAATTAAAATGCAGTTTAAAAAAATAGCATTTTTGACATTTTTTATAACAATATTTTTTGCAGCATGTGGAACAGACAATTCAAAAAATGATAAAAAAACAGAAATAGCAGAAATTAAAAACTTCAAACTTACAACAACAGAGGCTCAAACTCTAAATATAACAAAAATAGAAAATGGTTTTGTTTTTGAAGAATATAAAGGTAAAGCCGTATTGGTAAACTTTTTTGCAACTTGGTGTCAACCATGTCTTGCAGAAATTCCAAATTTAATTCATCTAAAAGAAAAATACAATAATGACTTTGAGATAGTTGCAGTGTTACTTGAGGATAATAAGAGAAATGATGTTGTTAAAGATTTTATCAATGAATACAATATTAACTATGTGGTAACAAATTCTAAACAAAATATAACTTTTTCAGATATAGTTGGTGGGGTAGAAGCAATTCCAACTATGTATTTATATGATAAACAAGGGAAACTAACACAAAATTATGTGGGAATTGTTCCTGAAGAAATGTTAAATATTGATATTCAAAAGGCGATAAAATAATGTTTAGTTTTTTTAAAAAGAACAAAAAAGAAGAAACAGTAGAAGAGAAACAGGAAAGTAAAAACTTTTTTTCAAATGCCCTATCAAAAACATTTGAAAATATAAAAGCAGTTGTTCCTCAAAAAAAAGAAAAAATTTCTTTTGAAGATATTGAAGAATTACTTATAGAAGCTGATATGGATTATTCAATCATAGAAAAAGCTATGGATGGACTTCCAGATATGATAAATAGAAAACAACTAAGACATAGACTTGTTATGTTATTTGAACATGCACCTGAAGTAAATTTAGAAAACCTACCAACACCTTTTGTACAATTAATTATTGGAGTAAATGGAGCAGGTAAAACAACTACCATAGCAAAATTAGCAAATATGTATAAAAAAGAGAACAAATCAGTTATTTTAGGAGCTGGAGATACTTTTAGAGCAGCAGCTATTGAACAACTTTCAATTTGGGCAGATAAACTAAATGTTCCAATTATAAAAACAAAACAAGGACATGACCCAAGTGCAGTTGCATTTGATACTATCTCTTCTGCCGTTGCTAAAAATATTGACCATGTTATTATTGATACAGCAGGAAGATTGCAAACTCAAACAAACCTTTCAAATGAGTTGAAAAAGATAGTAAAAGTTTGTAATAAAGCAAAAAATGGTGCTCCTCATCAAAAGCTTATGATACTAGATGGAACACAAGGAAATACAGCAATAGAGCAAGCAAAAGCTTTCCATGAAATGGTAGGCATAGATGGTATTATTGTTACAAAACTAGATGGTACGGCAAAAGGTGGAGCACTATTTTCTATCTCAAATAGACTTGAACTTCCTATTTTTTATATAGGTGTTGGTGAAACAATGAATGACTTAGTTGAGTTTAGTCCTGATAATTTTGTAGATTCATTATTAGATGAAATCTATATAGAAGAGAAATAAGAGCTAAGCTCTTATTTTCGACAAAAATATCCTTCCCTAAATTTTCTAAACTAAAATAAATTTATATTTTTTCTTTAAAGCTTATAGGTTAATATATACTAACTTCTAAAAGGAGGATATTATGTATTTAAAAAAAGTTTTAATAACCCTGCTTGCAACACTTTTTACAAGTACCTTATATGTTCAAGCTGCTAAAACTGGAGAGTTCTCTGGTACAAAAGATACTACTATGCCCTCTTGGTTTATGAATAGTTTTCTTGATTTATCCGAAGACATTGAAAATTTAGCTAGTGAAAATAAAAGACTTATGCTTTTTATTGAACAAGATAGCTGTCCCTACTGTCATGCTTTTATAACAAAAAATTTAACCCATACAAAAACAAAAGAAAAGGTGCAAAAACACTTTGGAGTCATTGATTTAAATATGTTTGGTGATAGAGAAGTTATAGATACAGATGGTGAAGAGTTTACAGAAAAAGAGTTTGCTCAAAAACATAACATACAATTCACTCCTACTATTATCTTCTTTGATGAAAATAAAAAACAAATACTCAGACTAAATGGATATGTTGATATACCACAATTCAATCTAGCCTTAGATTATATAAAAGATAAAAACGAGACTAGCTTAACGTATCAAGAGTATATACTTAAAAATAAAAAACAAAAAAGTGCTTTGATAAGTGAACCAGGATTTTTTAAAGACTTAAAAAATTTTATGAGAGTAAAAGATTCTAAAAAAATAGCAATATTTTTTGAATCATCCAATTGTGATAATTGTACAATACTTCATAACAAACTCCTAAAAGATAAAAAAACAAGAGCATTACTTCAAAAGATAGATTTAGTTCAAGTTGATATAAACTCTCCCAAAGCCATTGTAAGCCCTGATAAAATAATCTATAATATAAAAGATTGGATAAATGTATTAAATATTACCCACACTCCTACTATTATATTTTTTGATGAACAAGGTAAAGAGATAATAAGAGTAGAAGCCATATTTAAAAACTTTCATTTTCAAAGTATCGTTGACTATGTGGTGAGTGATTCATATAAAGATGAAAAAGAGTTTCAAAGATATCTTACAAATAGAGCAGATAAAATAAGAGCAAAAGGTATTGATGTAAATATTTGGGATTAAAAGTATACTTAAACACTAAAATTAAAAAATTACTTTTTGAAATCTTTAGTACAACATATATTCATGGTGCTTTATCATTTTTTACTTTATCAGCTATTGTTTTAAGTTCTGTAAATCTTTTTATTGGAACCTTATACTTACTCTTTTTAGTTATTAAATCTTTATATTCTGTATTTAAAAAAGAAAAAAATTGAGCTTATAAAGTATCTTTTATAGAAGGTTTTTTAACTCAAAAAATTTCAAAATATAAAATAAATTAATATTTTAATGCAATTTACTTTGCAATACAAAGTAAATTGTGATACAATTATATTTGTAAAAGGAGAATAAATGGAAGATGATTATAAAAAATGGTTAACCCAGTTTAGAAAAGGATATATAGAACTATGTACACTTATGGCTTTAAAAACAAATGGAAATATGCATGGAATTGCACTTATTCATTTTTTTGAAAATATGGATTTACAAGTAAATGAAGGAACACTCTATCCTTTATTAAATAGAATGGAGCAAAATGGATGGTTAGAATCTTCTTGGAATATGCCAAAAACTAGTGGACATCCAAAAAGAGAATATAAAATAAGTACCAAAGGTGAACTAATTTTACCAAAGCTAGTAGAAACTTATAATTTACACCATAAAAGTATAGAAAAAATTAAGGAGATAAAACTATGAATACTCAAAACTACCTAAATGAATTAAAAAAATATTTGTCAGGACTTGATAATGACAAAACAAAAAATATTATCAAAGAGATTGAAAGTTATATTGAAGAAAGTAACGCAACATATGAAATATTGGTCGAACGATTTGGTACTCCAGAACAACTATCAGAAGGCTATTTAGAAGATTTACCCAAAGATACTCATAGAGTTAAAAAGACTTGTTCTAAAACAAAAAAAATAATTCTTATAATATTTTCTTTTTTAGTAATAGTAGCCATAATAGTAGCATTTGTTATATATCAATTTACAAAAGACCCTTTTGATTATAGTAAATACTCGGCATCTACCATTGATGAAAAAATTCAATCCCCTTGGATTAAACTAAAAAATATAAACAAATTGGACATACAACAATCAAGAATTGGTATATATTGGTCAGATGAAGAAGAAATTAATATAAGTTGTAAAGAAGATAGATACTCGCAAGATAATTCTACAATTTATATAAAACAAGCAAAATGTATTTTAAAAATACCAAAACAAAAAATAGATATAAAATCATTTCAATCGAAAATTATCTTAGTTGCTCCAACTGAAGAAGTGAGTCTTAATACGGAACAATCAGATATTGAGATTGTTGAAAACAATAATTCTTATACTTATAATGTAATAAAAAAACAAAGTGACATAAATAATGTTAAATCTAAAGAAAATGGGATAGTAATAAAAGGAACTATTTATCAAAGTAAACTTGATTTATATAAGTATTAAAATAAAGTAAGAACAAAATATTTGTTCTTACTATAAAAACTTTCTCAAAGCCTTTCTTGAAGCCTTATCAACTAAATTAAACAACTTATCAATATCATCTTTTTCATCTGAAGGTTTATGACCTTTTATTTTTACAAGTTCAAATTTCAGCTTATCACTCAAATCAAAAAAAGTTTTATATAACTCTTTATTTTTAATCTCTTTTCCCGTACTACTTCTATAGGAGTTTTTTTCTAATTTTTCTCTTCTACTTTCTAAAGCCAAAATATTTTGACAATCGGTATAAACAGTAAGTTTATTATTAAAAATATTTTTATCGCTTAAGGCCCAAAGTAAAACCTCTAGTTCTAACTTTGTAGAAGAGGTATTTTCAAATTTTTTTAGATGTATGTTTTGAGTATCTAAACTTTCGTTGTAGATAAAATAAGCTCCATAACCTATTTTGCTTTGGGGATTTACACTCCCATCACAAAATAGCTTTAAATGACTCATCTAAAAAATGTGGTTATTTTTCTAAAGTATCTTTCAACCTCATCAAAACTATGACTACCACCTTGCTCTATTATAAGCTCAGATTCTGGTAACTTTTCAACTGCATCATTAAAATCCAACACCTCATCATCTTCTTGAAGTAAAACCATAAAATTTGATTGATTTTTTATCTCATTTACTTCTATTGATTTTAGATAAGTCAGATGTTCTTTTATAACTTCAAAACTAGAATAATCATAATAATTTGTAGCTGTTCCAATTTTATCTAATGTTTCATAGGCATAAACAGCTGGATTAATCAAAACTGCTTTTAAGTTATATTTATTGGCTAAATAAATAGCATAATATCCACCCAAAGATGATCCTACTAAATAAACCTCTTCTTCTAAAGAAATATATGACTCAATAAGTTGTTCAAGTGTATCAATAGCAAGTGATGGAACATATGAAAGTGATGGAGAAATTAATTCTTCATTATAATATTCTTTAAAAAGTGCCGCTTTTCCACCAAGCCCAGATGATGCAAAACCATGTATATATATAATCATTTCTACTCTTTTCTAATTCTTTTATTTTTTGGGGTGCTAATTTTATATGATTTATACTTAAGTTCTATTAGAAATTGATAATATAAGTAAAATTAAAATTCCTTTTTAAATCCTAACTTTAGCTAAATAAATAGAAGTTTTGCTCTCATGAGATGAGTAATAACTTATCCACAATATATCCTCTTCATATACCATACCTGCATAACTTGTATCTCCACCTGATGGCAAAGTTAAAACCTCTTTTAACTCCCCTTTTTCGTAGTCAATCCAACACAAAGAAGTCCTTGCACTTTTATTTCCATAAAGACGAACAGCTGCCAAAAATTTATTCTGTTTTTCCATATAAATCATCTTTGGTCCACCAATAGGAACATTTAAATCACTCCAAGACCATTCTTCATAAGGGAATTTTGAAACGCCAAGAGCTGCTGTATAACTTTGCGAATCACGTCGTAAAAGTGCATATAAATCTTCATTTTCTAAAAATACAAGTGAGCTTTCATTCCAATATGAGTTTGAAAAAGGAAAAAGCTTGTCTTTAATTACCTTCCAATTTATTCCATCATCTGAATTATATAAACATCCTTGTTTATCTTTTCCAGTATATCCTATACTATAAGCAACATTATTATGACAAGTGGTACTCCATCTAAATGTTCCTAAGCCACTTGAACACAGAAAAGCGTTGCTCCATTTTTTTCCATCAACTGATGACCAAGATAAGGATTGTGTGTCATAATTATCTACTGAAACACTTAATCTAACACACCCATTTAATATAAGTTCATTATTCATTATTGAAAATTTAGCATCACGAATATCGCCACCTTTAAACTTTAAAAAAGCAACTGATGACCATCTCTTACCATTTTTAGATCTTATAACTCTAAGTTTTCCATCCATAGACATATGGTCATTGGCTTCTCTAAAACTACAATACCAATAATCGCCAAATCGTATCAAATCAGTAAAAGCATTGTGAGGCGATTTATCCCATATTTTTTTAACTTCTAAAAATTCCATTTGTGATTCCTTGTTTGTCTATGTGTTTAGATTTTATATATTATATATGAAATAAGTTTCTACTCTCTTGAAGAGATAAACCTCTCCGCTTTTTTACTTTTGTATTGACGAAAAGTAAGCAAAAGCAACTACGGCTTCGGAGCCAAAGGTTCCCTCATTTATTATTTTTATCTTTTCTGCTTGGCAAAACTCGTTTATTAAAACTTCCATTTAGGAACTTTTAAACACTCAAACAGTTGCCAATCTTGTTTAGAAAAGAGAAAAATAAACATTCGGCTCCTGCAGATGTAGAAAGAAATCCCTTCGGTTGTCTTTTATTCTGTACTGGTTTAATATTAATGGGAGTAAGTAAAAATTTTGAATCTAAACAAATCAAAAATGCAAATGTCCTTATCCCACCTTTTATTCCAACATTTGTAAAAGCCGAATATTTATTTCTCTTTTCGGAAAAGAGTTACAACTGTTTGAGTAAATAAATGTGCTAAATGCACATTTATTTATGAGTTTTGTAACTCAGAAAAGATAAATAATAAATGAGGGTACCCAAAGGGCTTTGAAACTCTGTTGGTGGTTTTGCTTACTTTGTCCACACAAAGTAAGAGGTGCGAAGAGGTTTACCTCTTCAAGAGAATCATTAACATAAATTATTAGTATTATGTCCCCAGATTTTTATAACTCCTTAACTGCTGTTGCTACAATCTTAACTTTACCACCAAATGGTAATGCAGCAGCTTCATAGATAGTTCTTGCTGGTCTTCTACCTTCTTCAAATAATGACATATAGATTTTATTTACTTCTTCAATTTCAGATAAATTTGAAAATGCTATATCAATATATACAATTTCATCTTTTTTAAAACCAGCTACCTTTAAAGCTGAAAATATATTATTAAAAGCTCTTATTGTCTCTTCTTCAATCGTACCTTGAACATATTGTCCATTTTCATTAACAGATAACTGACCACTAACATAACAAGTATCTTTTACTACAACTGCATGACTTATAGGATTAGACCATTTAGGTAATCCTTCGCCTTCTGTTATAAATTTTCTATTACTCATAATTACTCTTTTATTCATATTTTATTGTTTATTATACTTAAAATTCTTTTGAAGAACACCTGAAGTACAGATTTAAACGCAGTGAAAACTTTGTTATTGTGCCTATACTTGTTAGGTATTTTTAATTTGACTTGCGTCAGCATATACCCATGCTTTATTTCCTGACTTAAAGTCAGCTTTTATTCTGACATATTCTTCAACTTCATAATTGTCAGCCTGTATCAATTCTTCATGAGTAATTTCAAAAACCATTCCTTCAACTTCGTCACTGATATTATTAGTAGCTTTTAGAATAGATGAATATCTGTACCACTTTTTTCTATTACAGTTTTATTTTTTATTTTAACTTCAGATAATACATACCCAACTAAGGTATCTTTAACACCCTCAAGGATTCTTCCAAACGTTTCCTTTTGAACATTCTTCATTTGTAACGTTCCATATGAAAATAACTTTTCCAACTCTATATCCTCCATTTGATATTTAGATACATAAATATTTATTACACATACATTATATAGAAGATAGTCTAAAAATAAACAAATAATGTACACAAAATATGTCGTATATCAAAGCAACTAAAAATATATTAAATAAAGAATATTGCAAAATGTTATATTTTTAATCCCCACCAACTTTTTATGATAAAGTTCATAAAATTAAACAAAAATAATATAAAATCCCTTTTGAAATAAGGAAATAAAATGGCAAAGAAAAAAACCTCTCTTTTTGAGTGTCAACACTGTGGCGAACAATCTACTAAATGGATGGGGAAATGTCCATCTTGCGGAGGATGGGATAGCTTTGTTGAACTAAATACTGAACAACAAGAAGTACTAAAACAAACAGCAAAAATAATAAACACTAGCTCAAAAGCAAAACCAATAACACAAATAGAACAAGATGATATAATCAGATTTTCATCAAACAACCAAGAGTTTGATTTAGTTCTAGGAGGTGGTATAGTTCCTGGAAGTCTTACACTTATTGGGGGAAGTCCAGGGGTTGGTAAATCAACACTACTATTAAAAGTTGCAGGGGATATTTCAAACTCTGGTAAAAAAGTTCTTTATGTATCAGGAGAAGAGAGTGCTGGTCAGATAAAACTACGAGCAAATAGACTTGGTGCAAATAGTGATAATCTTTATTTACTCTCTGAAATAAAACTAGAAGAGATACAAGAAGAACTTTTACGAAATGATTATGAAGCTGTTGTTATTGACTCTATTCAAACTATTTATTCTAGCTCACTTACTTCTGCACCAGGAAGTGTATCACAAGTGAGAGAAATAACCTTTGAACTTATGAGGAAAGCAAAAGATTGTGATATTGCTATGTTTATCATCGGTCATATTACAAAAGATGGAAGTATCGCAGGACCTAGAGTTTTAGAACATATGGTTGATACTGTTTTATACTTTGAAGGAGAATCATCAAAAGAACTTCGTATGCTAAGAGGTTTTAAAAATAGATTTGGAAGTACAAGTGAGATAGGTATCTTTGAGATGACAGCCGAAGGACTTATAAGTGCAAAAGATATAGCCTCTAAATTTTTTGATAAAAGTAAACCCCAAAGTGGTTCTGCTTTAACTGTAGTGATGGAAGGGAGTCGAGCACTTATTATTGAAGTACAAGCCTTAGTTTGTGAAAGTACCTATCCAAATCCAAAAAGAAGTGCTACAGGATTTGATGTAAATAGATTAAATATGCTTCTAGCTCTGTTGGAGAAAAAACTTGACTTACCTCTAAATCACTATGATGTTTTTATAAATATAAGTGGTGGTATCAAAATAAAAGAGAGTTCCGCTGATTTGGCTGTGATTGCTTCTATTATTAGCTCTTTTAGGGATAGACCTATTTCTAAAGAGTCGGTATTTATCGGAGAAGTTTCACTAACAGGTGAGATAAAAGATGTATATTCTGTAGATATGAGACTAAAAGAGGCTAGTGCACAAGGTGTATCAAAAGCAATAGTTGCACAAAAACCAAATATAAAAACAAATTTAAAAATTTTTCCAGTAGATGAAGTGGTAAAAATGATTGAGCTATTTTAATAGCTCAAATCTTTTTACTTCCCTACTCTTTTATTTGCTCCACTCATAAGTCTTTCTTCTGTCACTATTGCTCTTGTATGTGTTCCTGTTCCAACAACTCCTGCTGAATCAACAACTTCTAAACTAAATTTATAAAGCTTATCTTCCATACCTTCAAAAGTTGCAGTTGAAACAGCTACATCACCACTTAGTGTTGGGGCAAGGTGTTTTATATTTACTTCAACTCCAACAGATAATTGTCCATCTTCTAAAAAAGGTAATAACATCTTTGCAGCTGAGCACTCCATAAGTGCTACCATTCTAGCTGTTGCAAATACTTCTGGGAAATTATCTTCTGCTGATATTTGTAAATTCTTTGCTAAATCCTTATCTTCTACTTTATATTCTATACTAGCTTTTGCTCCAATTTCCAATGACATAGCTTCACTCCTAAATTTTCTTGTATTTTATAAATTATTTACTTAAAAATTTCATCATACACTTTATAAGTATTTTTATTTTCTTTTTTTGCTGCATACATTGCTACATCAGCTGTACTCATTAAAGTAAATACATCACTAGAGAAAATAGGAAAACAACTTATACCAATACTTGCACCTACTTTAACTTCATTTCCTTCCAATATTGTAGGAGTTGAAACTGATTGTATAATTTTTTCAGCAATCAAATTTACAGGTTCTTCTTTAGAATTACTTTCAATAATTACAGCAAATTCATCTCCACCAATTCTAAAAATACTATCATTTTTTCTCATTGTATTTTTTAATTTATTACTTACATATCGTAAAAGTTCATCTCCAACATTATGCCCCAATGTATCATTAACTATTTTGAAATCATCTAAATCTATCATCAAAAGGTAACAAAAGGTTCCATATTTTCGTGCATTTGTCACAGCTTGATTAATACGTTCTTCAAAATAGTGTCGGTTTGGAATGCCTGTAACTCTATCATAATACGCAAGTTGCTGAAGAGAAAGATCTCTTTCTCTAATTTGAGATATCATCTCTCCAAAAGCATTAGACAAAGTACTAACTTCATCTGGATTATTCGTATGTTCAGGTATCTCAATAGTATAATCCTTATCTTGTATAATACGTTGTGTGGCAGTTGTCAAAGAACTCAAAGGGCTAGTAACCATTTTACTAATACGTGTTGCCATCAACCAAGCTAAAAGAAAGCCAAAACTACTTGTCGCTAAAATAATAAGAATGTACCAGCCTAAACGTTTATAAAATTGATCTAAACTGCTACTTAAAACCAAAAAACCTACAAATTGAGACCGTAAATAAATAGGCTTTTTAATAATTATATGTGTTAAAGTAATATTTTCTTCAGAAATTAAATCAAAATCAATTATTGATTTACTATGTTTTAATTTATTTTTACCATAAAAACTTTCAAAAATATCCCCATTGGGCAATAACAAATGAGCTTCAGTTAAATCACGTGCACCAGAAAGAGTTAATAAAGTCTCTTTTGCAGCAGTATTATCTTGAAATGCTAACGCAGCAGAAGAACTTTCTCCTAAAATTTCAGCTTGAACCCAGACTTTTTCTAAAGTTGTATTTCTTAATGAATAATACTCATAAATTACCATTACAAAAATAATAGGTACTAAAGCAATTATGATACTAAAAATATTTGAATAAATAAATTTTTTTAGAATAGATTGTTTTAATATCCAATTTATAAAAAAACTCACTGAATAATTCTCCTTGCTAATTTTAAAAGACGAGAACTTACTATAAGATTACTCTCTTTTAATGTTTTTAAACTAACATCAAAAGCTAACTTATGATTATCTTCTGAAATAGTAATATGAGAATCTATAAGATTTTTATTTTCACTTACTATTAACACATGTTTGCCTAAAAGTTCTTGAATTAATTCTTTACCTTTTTCTTCTTGATTTTTTCGAATAAATACAATTTGACATGCTTTAGCCTCATCAAAGCTCGAAATTGTAGAAACCTTGATTTTTTGATTTTTAAAATATTTATTGTTTAAAATATCTGAAGACTCTCCAAAATCTTTTTTATAAAAACAGATATTAAAATCATCTAGTTTTTCATCTTCTGGCCAATTTGTTAAAAGAGCAAAATTATACAAATAAGCTGTTTTAAGTGTATATTCGGGTAAAGCATCTGCTTTTAATAAGTTTAAAAGAAGTATAAAACATAATATTAACTGTTTCATTAGAATTTATACCTCCATTCAAACCAAAAGGTACGTCCATCTTTTGGATAATACAAATCTCCATTACCTTGTTGGTTTACTACATCACCATATTTTTTATCCATTAAATTACGTACAGTAAAAGAAATATCACTTTTAGGAATAAAGTTATGTGAAGAAAAAGTTAGATTGGTCACAGTATGGCTAGGAGCATACTCTTTTTTATCATACGTGGCAAGTGGACGTTTTCCAACATATTGCATTTCCCATCCCATACGAAGCTTTTCAGATACAAGCGGAACTGAAAGATTTAATTTTGCAAGATGTTTAGGAGAGTTTGCAAGAGTTAAATTCGTATCTGTTTCTTTTGCATCTTGAAAAGTGTAACTACTTTTAAGACGCATATTATTTTCCCACTGTTTTTCAAGTTCAATTTCTACTCCCTTAGTAACTATATCAGATTGAGCTGTCCATCCAATACGATTAGCAATATGATAACGAAAAACCGAGGCAACCAGTTTCGTCTGTTCTGCAAAATCTTGCTCTAAAATCAACTCTGTTGTTTTAGCCATCTCAGGAGTAGGTGTATCTCCTTCATCTACAGTAGTTCGGCGATGTGTTTGCTCGGATGAAAGTTTAAATAACGTGTCATCTTTAGCTTGCCAACTTACAGCTAATTGAGGGCTGATTGCATGATATCCATTATAGCCATTTTCATATCTAAACCCATAATTTAGATTTAAAGATGAAGTAAGTTTGTATTCATCATAAGCATAAAAACTATAAGTTTGACGGTTTTCATATTTTTCTTCCCAAGGATACTCCGTATTTGTTGCTACTTCAATATAATTATCTAAATACCTTAAACTATAATCATTACGATACTCTGTTCCAAAAGATAAAATATGATTATCCCAAGCAGTTGATACAAGTTTTAGATCTCCCCCAAACCATTTAGCATCAAAAAAAGAGTTGTCTATATCAGGAGAAGAAAATACTGTATCATGTGAAAAATAATGATACTCTCCAGACCAAAGAGAAGCAGAAAGCTTTAACGTAGAAACAATATCGTTATCGTATTTTAATTGTGTAAATCTGCTTTTATCTGTAGATAAGAATGAAATTTGAGACTCTATAGCCCAAATAGGATAATAAGGAATATTTTTTTCTCGATTTAGCCAAGCACTTTCCAATGAAAAGTTTTCATAAGAAGCTTTAAAAAAGATACGATGATTTTTTTCACTATTTTGTTTATCAAAAGTGGTATCTATTCCATTAATATTATAAGTAAAACTTCGTCCATCTGTATCATACTTTGAAGCATTTAAAAGAACTTCAAGTCCATTATCAAATTTTTTACCAAAAGCTGCTCTTTTTCTATTACTGTTATGACTTCCATAACCTAGAGCAAATTCTCCACCATCAATATCACTTCCTTTTTTTGTGATGATATTAACGACTCCAAGAAGTGCTCCACTACTATATCCAGCTGAGCCACCACCTGGAACATATTCAACTCTATCAATCATAGCAACATCAAGAATTCCATCTTCTCCAAAGTAAGCTTGTCCAAACATAGCATCATCAGCACGATATCCATCAATCAAAACAGCAATTCGCCCTGCATATTCTCCTGGAGCACTAAATCCTCGTCCACCTAAAAAACCATATTCATAATTTTGAAAAACATTAAGACCACGCATACTTCCCAAAATCTCTCCAAGAGTTCGGTAACCATAATCTTTAATATCTTGTGCAGTCACAACAGCTACAGCAGAAGATGCTTTATTTAATTGATTGGCAATATGACTTGCTGGAATATATTCAGTATTAAGAAGTTCTTCAAAAGAAATATTTGTAGCATCAATTGTAGAATCATTTTTTGCTATAAGTGATGTAGTAATAAGTAAAGTTGAAAAAAAACAATATTTGAAAGAATACAATAAGTGACCTAAACCTTTTTATTTTATTATATCAAAATTTTGGTCACATTTTGGTCACATTTTGGTTACAAATAAAAATAATAACAAATAATACTAACTTAAAAGGTTTTATTTATTTACTAATTTAACTAATTTAGCTATAATCCGCCAAAATTAAATGGGTAGATATGATTGACTTTGATAATCAAACAGAAATAGAAATAGATATAACATCATTGGAAATAATAAAAAATGAACTTAGTCCAAAAGATATTGAACTAATACTTGTAAAAAATGATGAAATACAAATTTTAAATAAAGAGCATAGAAATATAGATAAAGCTACAGATGTACTTAGTTTCCCTTTAGAGTATGATATGCCAAATATGCCATTGGGTTCTATTGTTATTTCTGTTGATTTTGTTGAAGATAAGGCAAAAGAGTTCAATCATAGTTTTTTAGATGAATTAACACTTCTTTTTATCCACGGTATGCTTCACTTATTGGGTTATGACCATGAAGTAGATAATGGAGAACATAGAATTAAAGAAGAAGAGCTAATCAAAAAATACAATCTTCCAGATAGTTTAATTGTAAGGAATTCATAAATGGATATTCTGATTTTTATTATTTCAATGACTGCATTAATATATGGAGCTGATTTTATAATACAACAAAGTGAAAAAATAGCACTTCATTATAATATCTCACCCTTTGTTATTGGTGCAACATTAGTTGCAGTAGGTACAAGTTTACCAGAGATGGCAGTATCAATTTCTGCTTCGTTAAAAGGAAGTGCAGATATTGCTGTTGCAAATGTTATTGGAAGTACTATATTTAATATCGCTTTGGTATTAGGAGCTGTATTTTTATTAGCTAAAAAAATAGTTCCCAATAGAGATCTATTTGCAAAAGATTCTGCTTGGGCTTTATTTCCTATTCTAATCTTTATACTTATGAGTATAGATGGGAAACTTACCTTTCTTGATGGAGTTTTATTCCTATTTTTAATGTGTGGTTTTTTACTATTTTTAATATCATCAAATCAAGTTGAAGAACCTGATGAAGAGTTAAAGAAAGAGCCTTTTGGCTGGGCTAAATCAGGTATATTTTTAATAATTGGATTTATTCTTACTATTGGTGGGGCTGATTTTGCTATTGAAAGTGCTACAAGTATCGCTAGAAGTTTTGGAATAAGTGAATGGCTTATTGGTCTATTTTTAGTAGCCTTTGGTACAAGTTTACCAGAACTTACAATTTCTATAAAAGCTGCTTTAAATAATCAAGCTGATTTAGCAATAGGAAATATTATTGGTTCAAATGTAGCTAACTTTACTATGGTATTAGGATTATCTTCTATGGTAAATCCTTTAAATGTGGATTTAAGTGGAAACTTTTTTGATATAGCAGCTGCTTTTATATTATCACTTATGTTAGTATTTATAACTGCAAACAAAATGTATAATAAAAGTGCGGGTATTGCCCTAATGGTAGTATTTGGATTAGTAATTCAAAATAGCTTTATGTAAGCTATTTTGAACATGAAGAACATACACCTGTAAAAACTACATTTGCACGTTTTACTTTAAAGTCACTTTGAGAGTTTAATTCTTCTAAAACACTTGAAGTATCTATACTTATATCTTCGATTTTTTTACATTTTTCACAAACTAAATGAGAATGTTCCTCTTTTATTAATTCATAAACAGATTTTTCATTAGGTATCTTAACCTCAGATATAAAAAATTTCTCTACCATCGAATTTACATTTTTATAAATCGTTGCTAGTGAAATAGATGGAAACTTACTTAACATACTTGCGTAAAGCTCATCAATATTTATATGACCTTTATAATAAAGTTCATCTACTATAGCTACTCTTTGAGGTGTTACTTTCAAATTAAATTCTTTTAACAATCTTGTTGAATTTTCCATGAGCCCTCCTTAAAAGTATATTTATCACTTTTATACTAATTGTGAAATACTATTATAAGTAAGATAAATTTTTGTTAAAGAAAAAAATTATTATTTAACTATTATATTAGATTAAGTTATATATAATTATAATTATCAAAAGAAAAAAATTATCCAATAAATAAAAGGAGATATAATGAAAAAACATGAAAGTTATAAGTGTAATGTATGTGGAAACGAAGTTGAAGTATCAAATGTCGGTGGTGGTAAATTATCTTGCTGTGGACAAGAAATGCAGTGCATAACAACAGACTTGACATCAGTTGTACTTATGAAAGCATTTGCTGGTGAATCAATGGCTAGAAACAAGTATGAATATTTTGCAAAAGTTGCTCAAAAAGAGGGTTATAGGGATATTGCTGAACATTTTCAAAGAGCAGCAAATAATGAAAAAATGCACGCCAAATTGGAATTAAAAGCTTACAATGTTCTAAACTATGATAAAGAGTTTGGAAATACAAGTGAAAACTTACAGTATGCTATTGATGGTGAAAGTTATGAAAATACTACTATGTATCCAGATTTTGCAAAAATTGCAGCTGAAGAAGGACACAAGGATATTTCTAGAATGCTAGATATGATTGGTAAAATTGAAATTGAACATGAAAATATGTACAAAAGCCTAAAAGAAAGACTTGATAGTGGTGCTGAGCATGTAAGTGAAGAGGAAGAAGAGTGGATTTGTGAAATCTGTGGTCATGTGCATAGGGGTAAAAAAGCTTTAAAAGTTTGTCCAGTATGTAAACACCCACAAGAGTATCAATCAAGATTAAATTCAAAAAAATAAAAATTTAGGTTATTTGATTTATTCAAATAACCCAAAATACTTACCATATTCTAAAGCTTTAAACTATATAATCCCGTATGATATTTAAAGCTTTAACCCTTATACTTTTTTTATGTAATTTTACTTTTGCAAAAGATTTTACAATAGCTTCATACAACGTGGAAAATTTTTTTGATTTAAAGTATGATAAAACAGAATACAGAGAGTTTATACCAAATACCAAGTCAAACTGGAACAAAAAAACCTACACAACAAAACTAAATAATATAATAAAAGTAATAAATGATTTAGATAAAGATATTATTGCTTTACAAGAAATTGAATCAAATGAAGCATTTAATGCAATAATAAAAAATCTACCTCAATACAAATATAATATATTTAAAAAATACAAAACTTCAAGTGTGGGATTAGCGATACTTAGTAAATATGAGATTACTGATTTTGAACTTTTAAATGTAAAACACTCAAAAGTTAATCGCCCTATTCTAAAAGTAAGTATAATTATTGATAATCATAAACTTTTACTTTTTAATAATCACTGGCCTTCAAAAAGAAATGAAGAGAGCCAAAGAGTGTTATATGCTCAAACAATACAAGAGTATATAAATAAGTTAGATGAAGATATTGATTATATTATTTTGGGAGATTTAAACTCAAATTACAATGAATTTGAAACTTTTAAATACTCAAAATTAAACAATACATACAACCTAACTGGTATCAATGATGTATTAAATACAAGAAATGAAAATGACTTTATATCTGTTAATAAAATTTTAAGTGAAGTAAAAAGGGTTCATTATAATTTATGGTTGGAGTTAAATTATACTCAAAGATACTCTTATAAATTTAAAGGACAAAATGAAACACCTGATAATATTATTTTACCAAAGTCAATGTTTGATGATAAAAATATCTCATATAAAAAGAATAGTTTTGGAGTATTTAAACCAAACTATTTAATTAAAAATGAAGAGATTTTTAGATGGAAAATCCAAAACAATATCCATAAAAATAGTGGCTTTTCTGACCACCTTCCAATTTTTGCAAGTTTTAGCACTAGCAAACAGCCAAAATATGAATCTGAAAAATTAAACTTTATTGATAAACTTTATTCTCAAAACAATCTATCATATCCTATAATATTAAAAGATATTCTACTTTTATACAAAACAGGTGAAATAGCTATTGTAAAACAAAAAGATAATAGAGCTATTTTTATTTATAAAAATATTGATAATTTAGATTACAACAAAGTCTATACTCTAAAAATAAATAAAATAAAAGAGTTTAATGGACTTTTGGAAATAACTGATTTTACAATTTTAAATAATCATGAAAAAAATATCAATAAAGAATCATTATATTTGGATGCTTCAAAGTTTGATATACAAAATAACATATTTCAAAATGAAATCATTACAAATATAACAGGCACAATAAAAGATAACTATTTTCACTATATTTTCAAAAATGAAAATAAAAAAATAAAAGTTTATTCAAAAAACAAAGAACTTTTACCAAATAATGGGCAAAAAATCACTATAATAAACGCTCATTTAGGTTTTTACAAATCAAAACCACAAATAATAATCTATAAAAAAAGTGACTATAAATATGTTGATTAAATCTATTTTTACAAATAGTAGTGGAATTTTAGTATCAAGAATCTTGGGATTTTTAAGGGATTTACTTACTGCTTCTATTTTAGGTGCAAATATCTACTCTGATATATTTTTTGTTGCTTTTAAACTTCCAAATCTGTTTAGAAGAATTTTTGCTGAAGGTGCCTTTACCCAAGCTTTTATTCCTGCTTATGCAAAAACAAACCATAAAATTAGATTTTCAAGTGCCATATTTTTACAGTTTTTAGCTCTGATTTTATTTATTTCACTTTTAGTAACTCTATTTTCAAAATTTATTACCCAAGTTATTGCTTTGGGATTTGATGATAAAACTATTGATTTAGCAGCACCTCTTGTTGCTATAAACTTTTATTATCTACCTATGATATTTGTAGTTACTTTTATGGCTGCTCTATTACAATACAAACATCACTTTGCCACAACAGCATTTTCAACTGCACTTTTAAATCTAGCACTTATAGGTGCATTACTTATCTCAAATGATTTAGAAAAATATGAGATAACTTACTACATGTCATATGGTGTTTTAGTTGGTGGTTTTTTACAAATTTTGGTTCACTTTCTAGCAATAAAAAATAAAAACTTACAAAAAATATTTACCTTTAGAAAAATGAAAATAAGTGAAAATAAGTTTTACAAAAATTTTGTAAGTGCCACTCTTGGAAGTTCAACTTCTCATATTTCAGCATTTTTAGATACTTGGTTAGCTTCTTTTTTAGTAAGTGGATCTATCTCATATTTATATTATGCAAATAGAGTTTTTCAACTTCCTTTAGCACTTTTTGCCATAGCAACTTCAATAGCACTTTTTCCAATGATAGCTCGTGCAATTAAAAATAAAGATGAAGCAAAAGCCTTAAAACTTATGAAAAAATCAACTTTTATATTAACAGCACTCCTTTTATGTGCAACTTTAATTGGTATAATTTTTGATAAATTTATTATTGAACTACTTTTTCAAAGGGGAGCATTTACAGCTCTTGATACAAAAAATACTGCACTAATTTTGACTATGTATTTAATAGGTCTTCTTCCTTTTGGAATAGCAAAAATATTTTCACTTTGGTTATACTCCCATGAACAACAATATTTAGCTGCAAAAATCTCTATGAAATCTTTAGCTTTTAATATAGTTTTTTCACTTCTTTTAATAACACCATATGGGGCAGCTGGACTTGCCTTTGCTTCAACATTAAGTGGATTTATTCTATTTTTTCTAACCATTAAAGAGTTTGGTTTTTCAAAATTTAAACAACTTATTTTTAGCAAATAAAAGTTTTATCTTTTTATTAAAAATTTTAGATATAATCTACCTTTATTATAAGATTTCAGGAATTTAATGAACGCATTTTTTAAACAATATATACCCTATTATAAAAATTACATATTAAAATTTTTCTATGCTTTTATTGGTATGGCACTGGTTGCTGGTGGTACAAGTGGAAGTGCTTATGTTATTAAACCATTACTTGATGAGATATTTATAGCAAAAGATGCTCAAATGCTACAGTTTCTACCGTTTATGGTTGTTGGATTATATTTTGCAAAAGGATTTGGAGCATATATTCAAGCATATTATATTTCATACATTGGACAAGATATTGTAAGAATTGTAAGAGACAAACTTTTAGCGCACGTTTTAACTTTAGATATTGATTTTTTTCAAAAAAGGCATGGTGGAGAATTAATTTCTCGAATTACAAATGATATAAATAGAATACAATCAGCAGTATCAAGTCAAATAGCTGAGTTTATTAGAGAAAGTTTAACAATAGTTGCTTTAATTGGTGTAGTGATTTATCAAAGTGCAGAATTAGCTTTTTATGGACTGGTTGTTCTTCCTATGGCAGTTTATCCTCTTACAGTGTTAGCAAAAAAGATGAAAAAACTATCTTTTAGATCCCAAGAATCAAACTCTGATATTACTACAAACTTGAGTGAAACTTTTAATAATATAGAGATAATAAAAGCAAATTCAACTGAATTTATGGAAGCAAAAAAATTTGCAGCACATAATAACAATTTTTTTCAAATAAATTTAAAATCAGTAAAAACAAATGAACTTGTTTCTCCTATTATGGAAACATTAGGTGCTATAGCAGTTGCAGTTGTAATAATTGTTGGTGGACATAAAGTAATTGCAGGAGAGTTAACTGTTGGTTCATTTTTCTCTTTTATGACAGCACTTTTTATGCTTTATACACCTGTAAAAAGATTATCAAGTTTATATAATAAGATGCAAGATGCCTTAGCAGCTAATGAAAGAGTTAATGAAATATTTAATACTAAAGCAACTATTCTTACAGGAGATAATTCATTTCCACAAGATATTCAAACAATAGAATTTAAAAATACACAACTAAAATATGATGGTTTTACTGCTTTAGATAATATCAATCTAAAAGCTTCTAGGGGAGAAAAAATCGCCCTTGTGGGAGATAGTGGTGGAGGAAAATCATCTTTAGTAAATCTAATTATTAGATTTTATGAAATAAGTGAAGGTGAAATACTTTTTAATGATAAATCAATAAAAGATATAAATATTAAATCCCTTAGAGATCAAATATCTATAGTCACACAAAGGGTATATATTTTTAATGACTCAATTGCAGCAAATGTAGCCTATGGACAAGAAATAGATGAAGAAAAAGTTATTAATGCGCTAAAACAAGCCCATGCTTATAAATTTGTTACTTCTTTAGAAAATGGAATTCATACAAAACTTGATCAATTTGGTACAAATTTAAGTGGAGGACAAAGACAAAGAATAGCAATAGCTAGAGCCTTATATAAAAATCCTCAAATACTTATCTTAGATGAAGCAACATCAGCTCTTGATAATGAGAGTGAATCTATTATTTCTGAAGTAATTGATGAAGTAAGTAAAGATAAAATCACTTTTGTTATTGCACATAGATTAAGTACGATTAAAAGTGCTGATAGAATTGCAGTATTCAAAGATGGTAAAATTGTTTGTCAAGATACAGAAGAAGAGCTGCTTAAAAACTGTAAAGAGTATCAAAGACTTCATAATTTAGCAAATATTTAATAAAGAAATATTTACTATATTTTAGATAAAATATCTGATTAAAAAAAGGAAAAATTTGTTTAGCTATAACACATTAAAAAAAGTATTATTTAGATTTGAACCTGAGACTGCACATCATATTGCTGAGTTTGGACTAACAAAACTACCTTATTGTAGAAGTTTAAATAACTACATGGTTAACAAAAATTTTGTTATCGACCACAGATTATCTCAAAATATTTTAGGAATAAACTTTAAAAACCCTGTAGGTTTGGCTGCTGGATTTGATAAAAATGCCACTATGATTGAATCTATGATGGCTTTAGGTTTTGGTTTTACAGAAATTGGAACAATGACGCCAAGAGCTCAAGATGGAAATCCAAAGCCAAGAATGTTTAGATACCCTGAACAAAAATCAGTACAAAATGCTATGGGGTTCAATAACAAAGGTTCCTATGATGTAGCTAAAAATCTAAGAAAAGTTTTCCCTTATGTTATTCCTATTGGTGCAAATGTTGGTAAAAATAAAACTACACCTGAAGATATGGCACTTAGTGATTATAAGGTTTTAATAAATAAATTTAAAGATATTAGTGATTATTTAGTTATAAATATTTCTAGTCCAAATACTCCAAACTTGAGAGATTTACAAAATGAAAAATTTATTACTGAACTTTTTTCTATGGCAAAAGAGCAAACAAATAAACCAATCTTTTTAAAAATAGCTCCTGATATGGAAGCAAAAGTTGCTATTGATTTATGTAAAACTGCAGTAAAAGCTGGAGCTGCTGGAATAATTGCAACAAATACAACTATTGATTATGATTTACTTCCAGGATGTCAAAGCTTTGGAGGTCTTAGTGGTGCAGTTTTATCTGAAAAATCTTATCAACTATTTAAAGAAATAGCCAATGAACTTTTTGGAAAAACTATACTTATCTCTGTTGGTGGAATTTCTACACCAGAAGATGCTTATAGAAGAATAAAAGCTGGTGCTTCATTAATACAAGTTTATTCAGGACTTATTTTTGAAGGTCCTGCAATGGTTAGAAAAATAAACGAAGGAATTTTAAAATTACTTGAAGAAGATGGTTTTTCTAATATAGAACAAGCAGTTGGCGCTGATTTAAAAAAATAAAGAAGGTTAAGAAGTGATTAAATTGATATTGATACAATTCTCACTTTTATTTATATTCGCAGGAGAATTAATGAGTAATAGCTTACCAAAATATTTTACTAAAACTTTAGACAATGGTTTACAAATAGTAGCTATTCCTATGGATAATGGTACAAATGTTGTATCTACTGATATATTTTATAAAGTTGGAAGCAGAAATGAAGTTATGGGTAAAAGTGGAATAGCTCATATGCTTGAACACCTAAATTTCAAATCAACAAAAAACCTAAAAGCTGGTGAATTTGATGAAATAGTAAAAGGATTTGGTGGAGTTAACAACGCATCAACATCTTTTGACTATACTCATTATTACATAACATCAAGCTCTAAGAATATGGATAAATCTTTAAAACTTTTTGCTGATTTAATGGAAAATTTAACACTAAAAGATAAAGAGTTTCAACCAGAGCGTGATGTTGTTGCAGAAGAAAGACGTTGGAGAACAGATAATAACCCTATGGGATATTTACAATTTAGACTATTTAACAACTCTTATATTTACCATCCATACCATTGGACTCCAATTGGATTTATGAGTGATATTAAAACATGGACAATCAAAGATATAAAAGATTTTCATAGTACATATTATCAACCAAAAAATGCAATTGTAGTTATTGCAGGAGATATAAACAAAGATGATGTTTTTGAATCAGTAAAAAAACACTTTGAAAATATAAAAAACAAAAAAGATATTCCTGCAAGTGTTCATATGGTTGAGCCAAAACTTGATGGGGCAAAAAGAGCTATAATAAAAAAAGATTCACAAGTTCAAATGTTAGCTATTTCTTATCATATACCTAACTTTGAACATGAAGATCAAATAGCTCTTTCAGCTCTTAGTGAACTTTTAAGTTCAGGAAAAAGTTCTCTTTTACAAAAAAAACTTGTAGATGAAAAAAGATTAGTAAACTCTATTTATGCTTACAATGTGGAGCTAAAAGACCCTGGTCTATTTATGTTTGTTGCAAGTTGTAATGAAGGTGTAAAAGCAGAAGATGTTGAAAAAGAGATATTAAACATAATTGAAGAAATCAAAGAAGGGAAAATCTCTCAAGAAGATTTAGAAAAAATTAAAATCAATACAAAAGCTGATTTTATATTTTCGTTAGAGAGTTCTAGTTCTGTTGCTTCATTGTATGGAAGTTATTTTGTAAGAGATAATATTAAACCTCTTTTTTCATATGAAGAAAACATTCAAAACTTAAAAGTAAAAGATATAGTAACAGTTGCAAAAAAATATTTACAAGAAGATAACTCTACAACTTTAATTTTAAGAAAGGATGATAAAAATGGATTACAAGATAACTAAAACAGAATTTGGCAAGAAGCCAGACTTCGACTTACCAACACCTTTATTTTATAAGGAATTAGGTGAAGAGGGTTTAGTTAAGCTATTCAATGATTTTTATGATTTATTAGTTGATAGTGATATTTCTAACTTTTTTCCACAAGATGAAAAAGAGTTAGCAAAAGTAAAAGCTCACAACGTAAAATTTTTCATTGAAGCTTGTGGTGGTCCAAAATATTATACTGAAGCAGTTGGACACTTTGATATGATAAAGGCACACGAACCTTTTTCAATCACTGAAAAGGCAAGAACAGAATGGCTAGGATGTATGCAACAAATCTTGGCTAAAGTTGATATTTCTGAAGAGGCAAAACAAAGTTTTTGGAACTATTTAGAGACATTTTCAAAACATACAGTAAATGTAGATACTGGTTTAAAATTACCAGAAGATATAGTAAAAATTTAAAGGAAAAGAATGAATATAATTACAGGATCAATGACAGCATTAATAACCCCTTTCAAAAATGGAAAAGTTGATACTAATTGCTATGAATATTTAATTAAAAGACAAATTGCTCAAGGTATTGATGCTGTTGTTCCAGTAGGAACTACAGGAGAGAGTGCTACACTATCTCATAATGAACACAAAGAGTGTATTGAAATTGCTGTTGCAGTTTGTAAAGGAACAAATGTAAAAGTAATTGCAGGAGCAGGTTCTAATGCAACACATGAAGCATGTGATATCGCTCAACATGCACAAGCTGTTGGTGCAGATGGTATTTTATCTGTAGCTCCATACTATAATAAACCAAGTCAAGAGGGATTGTATCAACACTATAAAGCAATTGCTAATAGTGTAGATATCCCTTTTATGCTTTATAATGTTCCTGGAAGAACTGGGGTTGATATTGAAGCTTCAACAGCAATTAGATTGTTTGATGATGTAAAAAATATCTATGCAATAAAAGAAGCAACAGGGAATATTGAAAGAACTATCGAAATCAACTCTCAAAGATCTGATTTTTGTGTAGTATCAGGTGTAGATTCAATTGATTTTCCAATGCTAGCAAATGGAGCAAAAGGTATTATTTCTGTTACTGCAAATCTTCTTCCAAATATGAAATCAAAATTAGTTCATTGTGTATTTGAAGGTGATTATAACACAGCAAGAGATATCAATAATACTTTATTTCCTTTAAATGAAGTATTATTTGTGGAGTCAAATCCTATTCCAATAAAAGCAGCAATGTATATTGCAGGTCTTTTAGATACTTTGGAGTATAGACTTCCATTGACTGCTCCAAGTGCAGCTACAATGAAAAAACTTGAAGAAGTAATTAAAAATTATGAGGTGATAAAATAATGAGTAATAGTATGAATGGAAAAACATTAGTAATTTCTGGTGGTACAAAAGGTATTGGAAAAGAGTGTGTTTATAAATTTGCAAGCAATGGAATAAATGTTGCTTTTACATATAATTCTAACCAACAATTTGCAGAAGATATTTGTAAAGATGTAGAAGAAAAATTTGGTGTAAAATGTAGAGCATACCCTTTTAATATCTTAGAACCTGAAAAATATAAAGAATTATTTGAAGAGATTGACAAAGATTTTGATAGAGTTGACTTCTTTATCTCAAATGCAATGATTTATGGAAGAGCTGTTGTTGGTGGATATGGTAAATTTATGAAATTAAAACCTAGAGGTTTAAATAACATCTATACTGCAACTGTTAATGCCTTTGTATGTGGAGCACAACAAGCAGCAAAAAGAATGGAAAAAATTGGTGGTGGTTCTATTGTTTCTTTAAGTTCTACTGGTAATTTAGTTTATATCGAAAATTATGCAGGACATGGTACAAATAAAGCTGCTGTTGAAGCAATGGTAAGATATGCAGCAACAGAACTTGGAAGTATGGGTATTAGAGTAAATGCAGTTTCAGGTGGTCCAATTGATACTGATGCACTTAAAGCATTTACAAACTATGAAGAAGTTAAAGCAAAAACTGCTGAATACTCTCCTTTAAATAGAATAGGTCAGCCTCAAGATTTAGCTCAATCTTGCTACTTTTTATGTACTGATGATGCCTCATGGATTACTGGTCATACATTAATCGTTGATGGTGGGACAACTTTTAAATAATGTCATCAAAAGCACTAAATCTACCAAATATACTAGCACTTTTAAGAATAGCATTAGCTCCGCTAATGCTATGGTTCTTAGTTGACAGAGATTCAAGCCTATTTTCTTCTTGGCATCCAAGTTGGCTTGATTACTTTGCAGGACTAATTTTTGTAATAGCCTCTGTTACGGACTTTTTTGATGGTTTTATCGCACGTTCTTGGAATCAAATGACAAAACTTGGTGGTATTTTAGACCCACTTGCAGATAAAATGCTTATGCTTGCAGGTTTCTTAGGTCTTATGGTAATAAATAGAGCTTCAGCATGGGCTGTATTTTTAATATTATCTAGAGAGTTTTTTATAACTGGTCTTAGAGTTGTTGCAGTAGCTGAAGGTAAAGATGTTGCTTCTACAATGGCTGGAAAAATAAAAACTGTAATTCAAATGATTGCAATAGGATTTTTAATAATGAATTGGCCTTTTGCAACTGAACTTTTATGGTTAGCAGTTATTTTAACAATATATTCTGGTTATGAATATACAAGAGACTATTTTAAAAACTAAGGATATTTATGGGTACTATAACTTTTTTACTTGTTCTTTCATTTTTAGTTTTTTTCCATGAATTAGGACATTTTTTAGCAGCACGATATTTTGGAATAAAAGTTGAAGTTTTTTCAATTGGTTTTGGGAAAAAACTTTTCTCTAAATATTGGATGGGAACAACTTGGCAATTTGCATTAATCCCACTTGGTGGATATGTAAAAATGAAAGGTCAAGATGATACAAAACCTGGCTTAGTTGAAGTTGGTAATGACTCTTATAACAACAAAAAACCTTGGCAAAGAATTATAATACTTTTTGCTGGACCATTTGCTAATTTTATCCTAGCTGCTATTTTATACTTTACAATTGCCATACTTGGAGCCAATGCTTTAAGTCCAACAATTGGTCAAGTTGTAGTTAATTCACCTGCATATAAAGCTGGATTACAAGTTAATGATGAAATTTTAAGAATAAATGATACTGATATCAAACAATGGAATGATATAGGAAAATATATTATAAATTCACAGGGTGCATTAAATTTTTATGTTAAAAGAGATGGTGTTGTTATTAGTAAAATAATATATCCTCATATTAGTGATAGCGAAAATATTTTTAAAGAAAAAATCAAAAAAAGAATGATAGGTATTGCTCCTGCTCCAAAAGTAGTTACTTTAAATTTGACACCAATTGAAGCTATAGTTTTTGCCTATGATACAACAGTTGAATCATCAAAAATGATTTTTAAAGGTGTACAAAAACTAATCCAAGGTGTTATTCCTAGCAGTGAAGTTGGTGGTGTAATAACAATTGGAAAGGTAATTTCTGAAGCTAGCCAATCTAGTATCATAGCTTTATTATCGATTACTGCACTTATTTCTGTAAACTTAGGAGTTTTAAACCTTCTTCCTATACCTGCCCTTGATGGTGGGCATATTATGTTTAACCTTTATGAAATAATTGCAAGAAGAAAACCAAGTGATAAAGTATTTTTATACTTAACAGTTGCAGGATGGATTATACTTGGTTCACTTATGCTTTTAGGTATCTATAATGATATCAATAGATTATTAAAGTAGGAGTTTAAATGTTAACAAAAGAGTTAGCTGTAGAAAATTTAGATAGATTAATAGAAAAAGTTGAAGCTGCAAGACTTCAAGTTTCTCATCATCACATTGTTAAAATTATTGCAATTAGTAAATATAGTCAATCTGAAGAAGTTGCAA
This sequence comes from Arcobacter sp., assembly GCF_050300555.1. Lineage (NCBI taxonomy): Bacteria > Pseudomonadati > Campylobacterota > Epsilonproteobacteria > Campylobacterales > Arcobacteraceae > Arcobacter > Arcobacter sp. Next base: position 93,526 of record NZ_JBNKXY010000005.1, on the reverse strand, counting down.
CTTTATATGGTGCAGGTCAAAGAGCTTATGGTGAAAACAAAGTTCAAGATTTAAAAGAAAAAATGGAAAATCTTGAAGAATTACCTTTAGAGTGGCATTTTGTAGGAAGACTTCAAAAAAATAAAATAAATAATCTTATTGATTTGAATCCAACTTTAATCCAATCTATTGACTCTTTTGATTTAGCCCAAGAATTAAATAAAAAACTTGAAGCAAAAGGGAAAAAAGCTAATGCCCTACTTCAAATAAATTCTGCTTATGAAGATAGTAAAGCTGGTGTTATGCCAGAAGAGGCAGTAGAAATATATAAACAAATAATCAATACTTGTCCAAATATAAATCTAAAAGGGGTAATGAGTATTGGGGCTCATGTTGAAGATGAAGATATTATTAAAAAATCTTTTGAAACAACTAAAAAAATCTTTGATGAACTTCAACCATTAGGTGCAAAATATTGTTCAATGGGAATGAGTGGAGATTTTGAATTGGCTATAAAGTGTGGTTCAAATATGATTCGAGTAGGTTCAAGTCTATTTAAATAGACTTAAACCTAGTTTCTATTTTATTGTCAAAAATGATTTGATTATACATTTCATTCTATTTTCTATATCACTTCCATCTATCTTCATATAATCTGTTTGTATTTTATAAATAATTTGTCCATCTAATTTAAATTCAAAAAGTAAATACCCAGCATATAATTTTGCTTTTGGGCTCTTTTTATTTTTATCCTCTTTATCATTTTCATAAATATAATAATCCAATACAATCTTTTCGTCTGTTTTTATTATATCTTTTACAGGAATACTACTTTTTAAAATAGTATCAGCTTTTTCTACACTATAAAACTTTTTCAATACCGTTGGCATAAAAATTGAGTACTTAATATCAGATTTAATAACATAATTTTTACTAGAAAAAAGCTTTTGTCCTTTAGATATTTTAGATATATCATATATGGACTCAAAAGTTATAGTTTGTTCTTGACATGCAATTCTTTTCGATTTCATGCTCTTTTTATGTAAATTTGTATATATTCCATATGAAAAAAATAGTATTATTGAAGTTAAAATAAATATTAAAATCTTATTCAAGAAACTCCTTTATTTAGTCATTTGTAAAAGAGTATATTAAATATTTAATAAGAAGAGTGTTAAAAATATTATAAGATTATCTTATAGAATAGCTTCTCCTAGCATACCAATTATAAAACCCAAATTCACTCCCAATGCAATCATTCTTCTTTTTTTGTACTGTAAAAGAGGTGCAATATCTTGAAAAATGATATACATTATCCCACCAGCAGAAAAAAGCATCAAGGAAGAAGTGATTTCTATCTTATCATCTAAAAAAGCATAACCTAAGAGAGAAAAAGCCAATCCAACAAAACTTAAAACAAATAGTATAAGAAGTGCTTTTGAAGATGAGTGTTTAAGTCTTTTTAACTCAATATATGAGTTAAAAGATTCTGGTAAGTTTTGGAGTGCAATAAAAATTGATAGCAAAATTCCTGTTTTATGACTATAAACAAAAACAGCCCCTAAAGCTATTGATTCAGGAATAAAATCTAAAAGCATAGCTATTACTTGTGGTATTTTGTACTTATTCTTTTTTATTAATTTATCAAAAAAGAAAAAAGAGACTCCACCTAAAATAAAAAGAAAACAACTTAATAAAATAGGTAACTCTACTATACCTTCTGGAACTAATACAAAAGAAATAGCAGAAAGCATAATACCAGTAGCAAAAGATATAAGATAATGAACTGTAAGCTCTTTTAATTCTTTATTATCTACCCTATTTTCAAAATAATATGAAGTTAAACCACCTATAAAAACAGTAGAACCTGCTAATATTGAAAATAGGATGATTTCAAAAAACATTTTAGTTTAGTGAGTTTTTGAATTTCTTCAATTCATCTTCAATACTTGGAACTCTCATAAAGTGTTCACCTATTAAAAAAGCATCTGCTCCTATTTCACTTAAGTTTTTTATTATCTCTGTATTACTTACTCCACTTTCAGCAACAATAATTTTTCCATTTGGAATCATAGGTATAAGTTTTTCACAAAGGGTCATATCCATTTCCATTGTCTCTAAATTTCTGTGATTGATACCTACAATATGAGCACCACATTTCATTGCTTTTGTTAAATCTTCTTTATCATGTACTTCAACTAAAACTTCCAATCCTAAATGTAAAGCATAATCATATAACTCTTTCAAATCTTTTGTAGAAAGACTTTTTGCTATAAGAAGTATAAAATCAGCTCCATAAACCAATGCTTCAACGATTTGATATTTATCTAAAATAAAATCTTTTCGTAAAAGTGGAGTTGGAACATATCTTCTTATTTGTGTTAGATACTCTAAATTTCCTTGAAAATAGTGAGGTTCAGTTAAAACTGAAATCGCATTTGCTCCATTTTTAGAATACTCTTGAGCAATTAAAAGTGGGTCAAAATCCTCTTTTATAACTCCCTTACTAGGACTTGCTTTTTTAACCTCTGCAATGATTCTAATTGGTTCTTCTTTAGTAGATGTAAGGTATGGTTTTACATCCCTTGGTGCATATGGATTAGAACTTAAACTTCTTCCTAAAAGTTCAAGTGGAAGATCTTTTTTTCTTTTTTCCACATCTTCTAAAGTTCTTCTATTTATCTCATCTAAAATCATTTTTTATTACACTCCTTAATTTTATTCCAGTGAAGTTTAATCTCACTTTCGCTTAGACCTACTTCATCAACAACTTTTTTCATGAATTTATAGGCTTCTTTACAATTTCCCAATTTATAATAAGCCCAAGCTTTAGAGTCTATGTATGCAATATTATTTGGTGCTTTTTCTAAAGCACTCTCTACATACTCTAAACCCTTTTTAACATCAACATCATAATCTATTAAAAGATATCCTAAATAGTTTTGATAAACATGGTTATCCAAAACTGTTAAAACATCATTAAATTTTTTAATAACATTATCTAAAACTTTTTTCTTATCAACTGCTGTTTCAAACTCTAAAATTGCTATTTGTGCTAAAAAATCAATATTGCCATCTTCTTTGTAAAGCTTTCTTACAAGTTTTAATGCTTTTAATGGTTGATTAACTCTTTTATATAAATTGACTAATTTGACTTCATCAATTCTATTTTTTTCTAAAAAAGCTATGGCTTCATTTATATCTTTTTTTTCCATATATGTAATCAAAAGTTTATATGTTTTATTTGCCATATCATCATTTCTACCATCTTTATAGGTAAAATATGATCTTTTTAAAACAGAAATAATACCATCAATATTATTTTGCTCTTGATAAATAGAAACCAACTTTGAACAAACTATTGAATCACAACCATAAAGTCTAACATGGGTTTCAAGATAAGCTAGTGCTTCAGGCTTTTTATTTAAATAAGCATATAAAATATTTACTAAATTGAAAAGTGTATTTGAGTTATTACTCATCGAATATGATGTTTCAAAATAAGAAGCAGCTTTTTCATAATCTTTTTTTACAAAATAAACATTTGCTAAAACTTCAAAATTCAACGCAGTTTTATATTTTGCTAAAAGTTTTTGCGCCACATCTAAGGCTTTATTTGTATCATTTAGATTAAGTAAAGAGACACAATAAATTCTTAAAATCAACTCTTTTTCTGGGATATCTTTATCTAGATGCTTTTGAACTTTTTTTATAATATCTTTGAAATTTCCAGTTGCAAGTGATGCCCTTAAGTATTTTGTAAAATATTCATAATTTTCTGTATTTTCAAATAATTTTTCGTAAAGAAGTCTTGCTTCATTTGTTTTATCTTGTTTTTCATACTCCAAAGCGTATAAGATATACAAGTCTTCGTTGAAGTTTGCTTCTTTTGCAAATAAAGAAGTAATGAAAATAAAAATTACTAAATATCTTTTATAGCTGGACACTCTTGTTTTACCTCTTTTACTCTATTTTTAAAATAATCCCAAAAAGGGAAAGTTCTGCACTGCTTTGGTCTAGCTTCGTAAACAGAACACTGTTTTTTTTCTAAATCAAAAAAAATACATGCGTAATTATCTTCTGATAATTTTCTCTCTATTATTGAGTAGTTATACCCTACTCTTCTTATATAATTTTGTAATAAATCTTCAACTTCTATATTAAGATATTTTGCTAAAACTTCACGTTCACTTTGACTTATCCAAATATAACCACTCTCTCCAATACAGCAATTACCCTCACAAGTATCACAAGCTTTGGGATTAAAACCATAAGAAAAACCATCTTGTTTTATTAATTCGTTCATATTTCAACTTTTATACTATGTGTAGAAGATACTTTATAAATATCTTGTACCTCTTTTGTAAAATCTTCTTTATCAAAAACAATAAGAGGACTTAATATTTTCATTAAAGATTTTGAATTTTTTCTTGCATAAACTAAAACTAAAGTAGCATCTTTACCAAGCTTTGGATGCACAAATTGCATCGATTCAATATTTAATTTATATTCATTTAAAAGATACATAATATCATTTAACTGCTTAACATCATAACAGAAAAAGAACTTACCATTTTGATTTAACACTTTTGAAGTTTTTGAAATAAAATCAACTAAAGGCATAGAGTCATTATATCTAGCAATTTTTATATTTTCATTTTCACTTTTTATAACGTTGCTGTGATAAAAGGGAGGATTTGAAACACAAATATCAAAACTCTTATCAAAGTTTATTTCTTGGTATTTTCCTTTATAAATTGTTGAATCAATCTTATTGTTCTTAGAATTTATTTTTGTTAGTTCTTGAAACTTCTCTTGCAATTCACATTGATTTAAGGTTAATCTTGGATTATCCCTTGCAACTAAAAGTCCTAAAATACCACTACCACTGCCTATATCTAATAATTCACCTTTTATATTTTTAAAATTTTTTAGATTTGTATTAATGAAGTGGTGTAAAAAGTGAGTATCACTATTGTAACAATATCCATCTTGGGGTTGGTATAGAAGCAAATATAGCCTTTTTAATTTTTTTATATTGTACAAAAAACTCACTAATAATGCTTTGAAACTACTATTTTTATTTATATAAAAATTTAGCCTACATTAGATACCATTTTAAAATATAATTTAATATTTTTATTTAATAAAAATACAAGGAGATAAAATGACTTCGATGGAAACTCCACCTAATACTCCAGTTTGGATAGATGCCAAACGATGCAAAGCCTGTGATATTTGTGCCTCAGTATGTCCAGCAGGTGTTCTAGCTATGACTTATGATTCAACTTCAACTCTTGGTTCTAAGGTTAAAATTTTATCAAAAGAGTCTTGTATTGGGTGTTATGATTGTGAACTTGCCTGTCCTGATTTTGCTATAAGTGTTGCAAGTAAAGATGAATTTCAATTCTCAAAACTAACTGAAGAAGCAAAACAACGAGCAAGAATACTAAAAGAAAATAACTATAGAATCAAGGATTAATATGCCAAGAGAACTAATAACAACTGGAAATGAATTAGCAGCAATTGCATCTGTTGATGCAGGATGTGAGTTTTTTTCAGGATATCCAATTACTCCATCTAGTGAAGTTATGCACGTAATATCTGATTTACTTCCAGCTTCAGGTGGTGCAGCAATACAAATGGAAGATGAGATAGCAGGAGTTTGTGCAGCTTTAGGTGCTGCAATGAGTGGAAAAAGAGCATTAACAGCTACAAGTGGCCCTGGTATCTCTTTAAAAGCTGAAAATATTGGACTTGGATTTATAGCTGAAGTTCCTCTTGTAATAGTAAATGTTATGAGGGGTGGTCCTTCAACTGGACTTCCTACACGTGTGGCACAAGGAGATATTTTACAAGCTAAGAATCCTACCCATGGGGATTATAACTCTATTACTTTATGTGCTGGGAATTTAACTGAATGCTATACTGAAACTGTTCGAGCATTTAATTTGGCAGATAGATTTATGCAACCCGTTTTTGTACTACTTGATGAAACCATAGGTCATATGAGTGGAAAAGCGATTCTTCCTACTTTAGAAGAAGTAAAAAAAGGTATTGTTCCTAGAAAAACCTTTGATGGTAATCCAGAAGATTATGAACCATATAATGTTCCTTCTGACCAACCAGCAGTTTTAAATCCTATGTTTAAAGGATACAAATATCACTACACTGGGCTTCACCATGATTTTAATGGGCATCCAACAGAAGATGAAACTATGTGTGAAAATTTAATTGAAAGACTATTTAATAAAGTAAATGCTCATATTGATGAAATAGAATCATATGAAGAGTATATGTTAGATGATGCTGATATTATGATTATAGCTTATGGATCACTTTCACTTTCTGCAAAAGAAGCTATCAATAGATTAAGAGAAGAAGGTATAAAAGTAGGATTATTTAGACCAATAACACTATGGCCAAGTCCTGCTTTTAAAATCAAAGAGTTATGTGATAGATTTGAGAAAGTTTTAGTTTGTGAACTAAACCTTGGACAATATATCCAAGAAATACAAAGAGCAAGTCAAAGATTGGATTTTGAAACTTTATTTAAAGCAAATGGAAGACCAATAGCTCCAATTGAAATAATCAAAAAAATCAAAGGAATGTAAGATGGCTTTTAATTATGATAAATATTTACGAATAAATAAAATGCCAACTTTATGGTGTTGGGGTTGTGGAGATGGTGTTATTTTAAAAGCCTTAATTAGAGCAATAGATGAACTTGGTTGGGATATGAATGATGTTTGTGTAGTATCAGGAATTGGTTGTTCAGGAAGATTTTCTTCATATATAAATTGTAATACTGTACATACAACACATGGTAGAGCAATAGCTTATGCCACAGGTATCAAAATGGCAAATCCAGACAAACATGTAATATGTGTAACAGGAGATGGAGATGGCTTAGCTATTGGTGGAAATCATACAATTCATGGATGTAGAAGAAATATAGACATAAATCACATAGTTGTAAATAACTTCATCTATGGTCTTACAAATTCACAAACTTCTCCAACAACTCCCCAAGGAATGTGGACAGTTACTATGAAAAGAGGAAATATAGACCCTACTTTTGATCCATGTAATTTAGCAATAGCAGCTGGGGCTTCATTTGTTGGAAGAGAGAGTGTAAATGAACCTAAAAAAATGGAAAGACTACTAAAAAGTGGTTTAAGTCATAAGGGATATAGTTTCTTTGATATTTTTTCAAATTGTCATATAAACTTAGGAAGAAAAAACAAAATGAACTCTGCTATGGCAAATCTTGATTGGATAGATGAAATCACTGTTCCTAAAAATAAATTTGAAAAACTAAGTGATGAAGAAAAAGTTGGAAAATTCCCAACTGGAATATTAAAACAAGATGAAACTGCTGCTGAATATACAGACCTATACGAAAAAGTTAAAACAGCTCAACAAAATAAAACAGCTGTAGAATTATAAGGAACTAATATGAGTAAAATATTGATGAGATTTACAGGTGTTGGAGGTCAAGGAGTTTTACTTGCAGGTGCAATCTTTGCAGCAGCTAAAATCAATGCTGGAGGATATGGACTAAAAACAGCCACATATACCTCACAAGTAAGAGGTGGAGCTACTGTTGTTGATATCACACTAGATGACAAAGAAATCCTATATCCATACGCAAATGATGGAGAAATAGACTTTATGTTATCAGTTGCCCAAGTTTCATACGATCAATTTAAAAATGGTGTAAAAGATGGTGGAGTAATAGTCATAGAGCCAAACCTAGTAAAACCCACTGAAGAAGATAAAAAAAGATGGAAAATCTACGAAATCCCAATCATCACAATAGCAAAAGAAGAAGTAGGAAATGTAATCACCCAATCAGTCCTAGCCTTAGCTATTGCAAACTACATGACAGGAGAAAGTGTAAATAACGATATCTTACGACAAACAATGCTTTCAAAAGTACCAGCAAAAGTACATGAGATAAACAACAAAGCCTTTGATTTAGGTTTGGAGTATGCTAGAAAAGTGTCTGGCTGATTAGTTAGTATGTTAGATACTTATCTAACATACTACATTTTTATTTTATAGCTTCTTGAAATATTTTAAACTTATCCATTGATTTCTCTTTTTTAGACCATTTTTCAATCTCTTTTAAATCAATTTCATTTTTTTGTGCTACCCAAATAGCTTGAGATAAACTTTGTTCGTCTTTCCAATGATAATATGCAGCCAATCTATCTTTGATACAATCCGTTGCATTTAGAAGTTTCAAAGTTCCATATCTTGTTGCTATTTGTTCAATTTTTTCTACTGGTGTATCTCCAACTCCAAGTGGTCCAGATGGAAATTCAATAAAAAAAGGAGTTCCTTCATATATAAAATATTTACCCTCTTCCTTAAAACCCAACTCTTCCATCACAGCTTTTATTTTATAAAAAGTATCATTGTATCTATTTATCAAATCTATATCATAAGAAGTATAATCACCTCTACTATAAATTTCTACACAAGAACCACCTGATAGAACCACTTCAATATTCTTTTCTTCTAGTTTTGTACAAATATAACTTGCCAATTCAAGCATAGACATATTTTTTATATCAATCATAGTGGTTTACCTAGTCTTCGAGGTCTTTTTCTTATCATTATTAAAGACTCTTTTAATTCAGGTTTATAAAACTCCCTAGCTTTTAAAAGTAAGTTTGTAAGTTCTTCTATAAAAGCATATCTAGGATTAAAACTATAAACAACAGTTTTCCCCACTTTTTGACTAACTAACACCCCACCAAACTCTAATCTTTCAAGTTGCTTTTGGACAGGGTCTAAGCCAATCTTATAAAACTCTTTTATTTGAGTTGCATAACCTGATTCGTTAGCTAAAATAAATTGTAATACTTGCTCTCTACATTTACTTCCAAATATTGCTTCTAACATACTATTCCTTAACCTATATAATAGTTTACATAACATATATTATATGTTAATAAATTTATTTTGTCAATAGGAAAATTATGTAAATAAAATCAATACTCCAAGCTATAATCCATGTTATAAGACCTTAAACCTCTAGGCTTAGCACCAGATGATACAAAATATTCATCCCAAAAATCAGCTAAGTTGTCTAAAATATCAGAGTCTCTACTATCCTCTTTAGAGCTATTAACTTCAATCGAACCCAAACCATACACATAAACTTCTGAATCATTAAAGGCACTTAACAAATTTTGCTTTTTAACAAACGCAAGCTCTTTGTTTATATCTAAAAGTTTCACTATACCATTTTTATAAAATGAAATATGTTTCGAATTTTCTAACATATCAGACATTAAAATAACAACTTTTCTTTTTGCCTTTGAATATCTGATATTATTTTTACTATATATCTTCAAATTTCTAAGAATTTCAGATTTTAAAACATTATCTTCTTTTTTTCTTGTACCTTTTTCTAAACCATTTTTGATACCCTCATAAGCAAAAGCTTTTGCTTCTTTTAAACAATGTTTTAATTTATTTACTTTACTTCTACTTATATCATCTTCTTCACTACTTGTAAGGTCTGAATAGATGTAAAAACTTCCAAAGTTTTCATTCTTTGAATTCTTACCATACTCAGTAAAACTATAAACATTTATTTTAGTATTTTGTTTTATAAAAGGAGTTATTTTTTCCAAAACAGTCTTTTTATCTTTTTGACTAAAATATGTTGATTTGTCAATTAATAAATAAACTTCGGTATTATAAAAATCATTTTTAAAATACTTAGTATCAACTCCAAGAGATTCCCTACAACTTTCAGGACTTGCACTAGCAAATGTAATCGACATAAGCATAAATATTAATCCAATAATAATTCTATTTCTTCTCATTACTATTACCTTTCTTATAATTCTTACAATTAAGATATGCTAATTTACTTTCTTTTCCAATAAATCCCCAATTCATACCTGAAAAAATACCAATAACTTGAATACCTAAAAACATAAACATTAAAATTACATATGTAATTAAATTTGAACGTCTTTTTGATTCAATTATTCCTCTATTTTGAACATCTGCATTATCTTTTGAAGTATCAATTAAAAATGATGGTAAAGATTTAGTATCTTTATTGAAAGTTGCTTTAGCTTGATTCTCAAAAGCTTGTGATTCTCTTTTTTCTTTAGTTAAATAAGTTTCTTCCCTAACTTTATAAGCCCCAACAGCAATTACAAGAATCAATAAAGCTGTAAAAATTGGTAAATATCTTTTTCTAATAAATTTACCTTTTTTTATCTCAGGTTCAGTTCTTGAATAAATCGCTATTGCTCTACTTTTTATATTATCATCTTCATTAGTATTATCAATTCTTAAATGAGGAATAGAATCAAATTCAACATCTTTTTTGCTATCAAAATAACTTTCTAAAGTGTCCATCTTTTTATTATAATATATTTGTTCCCCAGTAACGTGAGTAAGAGGAACTAAAATACTTGCAATTAATATCGCACCTAATACACCAGCAACTCTCAAGTCAGAATTACTTGCATCGTTCAATAAATAATCACTAAAGATATATGCAAATCCCATTGCTTCTATCACGACAGCAAAAATTAAAACAATTAGAATAAATAAAGGCATCGGTTTACGTTTATACTCTTCAACTTTTTCTAAATAATTTCTACTTTTCTCATATAAATTTTTATCAATTAATCCTAATACTTTTTTATTTTTAATAAAATTAAAAACAATTGCTACTACTATCAATACAGATAAAAGTAAAATCCAATAAACTAATTCTACACCTGTTTTATCATATACTAAATCTATCATTTCAACCATGAGAAAAGTCCTTTTTTATCATCTGTATCTTTATTTGCTCTTAAAAGAGTTAAATCAAGTTCTTTTTTATAAAAATCACCATTTTTAGAATAATATACATTTGTATGAGCCACTTCATTCTTTTGGTCAGCAAAAGCAACATCCATACATTCAAAATTACTATTACTATTTTTTATAGTAGGATATACCCTATAAATAAATCCCTTATCTCCTTGTTTTGTTACAACTTTAGTTGACATACTAAGAGTTGGATTATCATTACCTTTTTTTATAAAATTTAAATTAGGACAAGTAATAGGCTCAACATTATTTACTGATACACTAATAGGAGATAAAGAAACAATACTGTCACCTAAATCTCCATACCATTGAGTTCCATCTAACCAAGGTATTTGTGTTACTACTTTTTCTATTAATATTTCACGCCCTGTTTCAAAATTTTTAACAGTACCTTTTTCTTTAAATGAATCTTCTAAGCAACTTGAATAAAATTTATCATTTGTACCTGCATAAGCTTTTGTAATAATTGAGAAATTTGTATCCTTTAATGGCATACCAACTACCTTTTCAAAAGAATCATCAACTTTACCCTGCTTGAACTTTTCACCACCAGATAAAGTTATTAAATCTTTTTTATCTTTTGCATAGTATAAGAAATCATTTTCTCTACATTGTCCTTTATTATCAGAAACACCATTCCCAATTGCATAAAGCTCATTACCTTTAAAATTAGTAGTTAAAGCAAGAGGAGTAGAAGAATCAGAACTGCCTTTTTCTCTAGCATTTGCAGAAATCCCAGAATCATTTCCATTACTATTAGCTATCATAGGAGATGAATTATCTTGCTCTCCACTATTTGATTTTAAACTTTTTTGAGCTATAGGAAGATTTGCAGTTGCGATTTCAGATGAATCTTTAATTTTAGGCTTATTATTAGCCAATTCTTTAGCTTTTTTAAGAGCTTCTTTATTTGCATTACCAATTTTTTCTTTATTAAGTAAAGTATTGTTTGTAGGCTTTGCATAAGCATATTTTGCAATATCTTCTTCTGTAGGAGCTTCAACAATTTCAACTCTTCTATTTTTACCTTGTCCAATGGTTGTAGTGTTTGTAGCAATAGGTTTTGATTCACCTAAACCATAAAAATAGATATTCTCACCTTTCACACCTGCATCATTAAATATTTTTGCAACAGCTTTTGCTCTTTTTTCAGATAAATTATAGTTATATGAATCAGAACCTCTATCATCTGTATGTCCAATAATTAATACTTTTTGTCCTGATTTTGAATATTGTTGAGCTATTTTAATAAAATAATCTTTTGCTTTAGGATTTAAGATATAAGATGCCGTATTAAATTGATATTTATCTTCTGCAATAAACACTTGTCCTATTTTTTTGCCATTTTCTGATTTTACATCTTCAAAATATACAGGAATATTTTCTTCTTTAGCAATCTTTTCAATAGCAGCTCTTCTTTCATCAATTTCAGAACCAATTAAATATCCAACAGCACCACCAAGTAATGCACCGATAATCATTCCATTCTTGCCACCTACTTGTTTACCAATAACAGCTCCTACTCCTGCACCAGCAGTTGTTCCACCAATTTTACCGATATTTTGGTTTACACTATTTTGAAATTCAGTTGTTGAACAACCTGAAAAAAGTATTGAAGCACACAGAGTCGAAGTTACAAGTTTCTTCTTCATACAACCCCTTTTTATTCTTAAATTAATTAATTATATTTAAATAATTTTAAAAATATCAATAAAATCACTATTTTATTAACTTTTTTGTTAATATTTATATAATAATTACTAAAAAGTATTATTTTAATATTAAATAATCTAATAATTCAAACCAAATTACTTAATTAAACGGCAATAATTACCTATAAATACAAAAGAATTCATATATAGCTTTTTTTGGGGGCATTCCAGTAGGAAGATTTAATCAATACAAAATAATCCGTAGCTTTTGAAAATAGTTTTAAAAATACTATCTATAAGATAATGCTTTGTTGAAGCTTTCATAAATTATGGATAAAATTTATTCATTAAAAAATTATTACAAATATCACATAAAACTCAGATTTTGTTCAAATCAAGGCAGACAAAATATTAATAAAGGAGCTTACAATAGTAAGTGACTGCAATTAATATTGCAGTCGAACGCAGAGTTGGGCAAAAAGCTGAGTTTTTACTTTATGTATATTCTGTAATTGTTAATTTTGTCTTCTAATCTCTTTGACAAAAACGGATTCGCATTTTTCAAACAACTCAATATAAATTTTGATTCTTGAAAATAGTTATATATTTTTTCATTATCCCAATCTTGTGGTGGCTTTTGTAAGTTTGAGATTCTATCTGCTAATTTTACTGATTGAACTGCATAGTTTTGAGTTAAAAGTCTGTTTATACTATCTGCCATTTGTTGTTTTTTTGACTCTATAGTTGGGTCTTTTGATAAGGCTTCAACTCCACTTGCAACCTCTTCTCCAAACTCTTCTATAAGTTCACCAATAGTTACATCTGTATCTTCTAAAACATCATGTAAAAGTGCAACAGTAATTGCAAAATCTGCATCTTCAAGTTTTACATTTCCCTCTTCGCAGGCATGAATCATCTCCATTGCTACTGATGTAAGATGAGTAAGGTATGGTAAACCCTGCGGTGTTTTTTGTTCATCATGTACTCGTGCTGCATAATTTAGTGCTTTTAAGTATTTTTCTTGTGAAAACATTACTCTTCCTTCTCTTTTTTCTTTTGGTTATTCTTATTATTTATCACATTATCAGATTTTGAAAAAGCTATTAAATCTTCAGCTGTAACTATTTCTTTAGGCAATTTAGAAATAGACTCTTTAAGTATAAAAGTAGTACTTAAAGCATCACTATAGGCTCTATGTTGTGTATCAATATCTATATGTAATAAATCTTTTAAAAAATCTAATCCATATCTTTGTGCTTCTATTGTTCTTTTTGCTAAATCAATAGTACAAAGCTTTCTATTTTGTAGTTCTCCTAGATTGTACTTTTTAAAAGATTCAGAAATAAATCTATAATCAAACTTAATATCATGTGCCACAAAAACATCATCTTCTAAAAATATTTTAAACTCTTCAAGAACTGTTTTTAAAACTGGTGCATCTTTTAACATCTCAGGTGTTATATTTGTCACCTCTTGAATATAAGGAGGCACTTCTTTTGCATAAACTAATGATTCATAACTATCTATTATCTCACCATTTTTAAGCTTAACTGCTCCTATTTCTATCACTTGACCTTTATTTACATTACTTCCATTTGTTTCAATATCAACTATACAAAAAACTTGCTCAGATAAAGAATAAACATTGGTTTTTAAAAATACTTTATCTTCAACTATTTCCAAAGGTAGACCATTGGAAAGAAGAAGTTCTAACTCTAAAGAAGCATCAGCAAAAAAAGTATTATTGAGCGATTCAATTAAACTAAGAAGTTCATCTAAACTATTTAGCCCTTTTTTTATTTTTGATACGATTATATCACTATTAGAAGGTACAATTTGTTTCTTAGATTTCATGGGCAGTTTTTATAAAGTCAATCATTTTTTGTTTGTCTTTTTTGCCTTTGCTTTGTTCAACTCCACTACTGACATCAACACCATAAAAGCCAAACCCTTTTAGCTCTTTTAAATTTTCTGCCTTTAATCCACCAGCAAGTATAATTTTTGAGCAGTTTATTTCTTCAAACCAATCAAGTGCAATTCGTTTGCCCTCACCTCCAAAACCTGGAACAAAAGCATCTACTAACTTAAAATTATCTTCTAAATCTTCCAAATCTTCTTTAGAAGCTATTCTTTCTACTTTTACATATTTTACTTCAAGATTATCAAACTCTGTGGTATCTTCATCATCAATTATTTGTGCCAATTGCATATGTGCAACTTTACATATATCATTGATATGTTTTGATGATTCATTTACAAAAAGTCCTACTGTTTGCACAAAAGGGGGAAGTTTCTCAACTATTTTTTTAGCATCAATTGGTCTTATATACCTAGGACTTGGTTCATAAAATACAAAACCTAAAGCATCTGCTCCAGCATTTATAGCATCTAGTGCATCTTCAAGGTTTGTAATACCACAAATCTTTACTTTCATTTTACACCTGAAGAGATTTTATAGCTTTTGAGTAGTCATCTTGAGAAAAAACATAAGACCCAGCAACAACAACATCAACACCAGCTTCTTTAAGGGTCTGGATATTTTTATCATTTACTCCACCATCTACTTCTATAAGACAGTTTGGATTTCTTTTATTTATAAGTTCTTTTAATTTTTTACTTTTTTCAACAACACTTGTAATAAACTTTTGTCCACCAAATCCAGGGTTTACAGACATAAGTAATACCATATCTAAATCTTCCAATAAATACTCTATTGACTCTGGTGTTGAGTGTGGATTTAATACGATAGCTGGTTTTATACCATAGTCTCTAATTTTTTGGATAAGTCTATGTGGATGTTTTTCACTTTCAATATGAAATGAAATATATTCTGGCTTTAATGGAGCAAATAAATCTACAAAAAATGTATTGTTTTCTACCATCAAATGTACATCTAGGGGTTTTGTAGCAATTTTTGCTACAGGAGTTACAACAACTGGACCTATTGTCATATTTGGAACAAAATGACCATCCATAACATCCACATGAATTAAATCACAACCACCATCACAGATTGCCGTAATCTCTTCATTTAACTTTCCAAAATCAGCTGATAGTATTGAAGGAGCAACTAACATAAAAATACCTTTTTCTTTATATTGTGGCGATTATATCATTTTATAGTTTTATTTTACTTATTATGATAATATTGTAACAATTTATTTAAGGCATGTGTAAATGAAGCAACTTTTGCTACTTATTTTTTTATCTACTCTTATTTTAGCTGATGAAAATATCAATGAATTATATAAGCAAGCTAAAAAGTTTGAAGATGAACAAAATTATAAAGAGGCCATGCTTTTATATAAAAAAATAGCAAATCTAGAGAATAAAGAAAAAAAACTTTTTATAGATGAAGATAAAGAAAAAGAGATAAAAGAAACAACAAAAATATTAGATACAATCGAAGATAAAGAGACAAAAGAATCTATTTCTCAAATGCTTGCATCATCATTTAATCTTTATCCTTATTATGAAAACTATCTTTTACCATTTTCATATTCGTCAAAAATAAATGATGGAAGAAAAAGAGTTGAAACAAAATTTCAATTAAGTGTTAAAAAGCCCATCGCTTATAATTTGTTTGGATTAAAAGAGAGTATAAATTTTGGATATACTCAAACCTCATGGTGGCAATTATATACTAACTCTTCACCTTTTAGAGAGACAAACTATCAGCCTGAAGTTTTTGTTATTATTCCTTATGGGAAAAAAGACAAAACTTCTTTAAAAGCTCTTAAATTTGGTTTTTTACATGAATCAAATGGACAAGATAATCCAAAATCAAGATCTTGGAATAGATTATATGCACAAAGCTATTTTCAAATATCAAATCTCTTCATTACTCCAAGAATTTGGTATAGAATTCCAGATGGAGAGAATGATGACAATCCTGATTTACAAGATTATTTAGGATATGGAGATTTAACATTTTATTTACCATATAAAACACATACTTTTAAATTATTAATGAGAAATAATTTAAGGTTTGATGGGAACAATAGAGGTTTTACTGAATTAAACTGGACTTTTCCTTTCTTTAATTCAAAAAATACTTTTGGATATGTTCAATTATCAAATGGATATGGAGATAGTTTAATCGACTATAATAAAGAAATAAATAGAATAAGCTTTGGAATTTCACTATCAAGATAAAACTTATACTTAACTAACACTTTAAATATATACTTTCACATCTTTTAAAAAAGGAGTGACAATGAAGTTATGTAAAAAAATAGCAATTTTTACAATTTTAAGCACAGCGGGATTATTTGCTTCAGAAATAAAATATGATATTACTTCTTTAGTACATAAAATAAATAATGCTACCACTTTAAATGAAAGAAGTCTATTATTGAAAAAGCTTGATGCAAAGCTTTCATCTATGGGACAAGAAGATCTTATCAACGCTCAGCAAATTATTAATAACAATCTAAAAATATTTAAATTTATTTAAGTAATATAAATCATCCGTAAAAGGATGATTTGTATTCAATTAAACGTAAGTTCTACCTTTGTACCTTTATCAACAATACTACTTATACTAATATTTATATCTAAAATATCACAAAGCTGTTTTACAATACTCATACCAATACCAAGTCCTGTATCATTCTCTTTATAATATCTTTGAAATACTTTTTTTATATTTTTTATACCAAGTCCTGTATCTTCTATAATAAGTTTCTTATTGTTGGTACTTATTATTACTTGCCCATTTTTTTTATTATATTTACAAGCATTTGTTAATAAATTATCAATTATTCTATCAACTGCATTTTTATTGCTTTTAATTGTTACATCTTGCATATTTTTAGTAAATAAAATCTTTGGATATAACTTCTGTAAAAGTTCAATTTTCCCATCAATTAGTTCTAAAAGAGAGATTTCTTCATCTTTTGATATTTGATTTGGAGTAATTAATTCTAGATTTTTATACAAAGAAGAGATAGCTTTTGCACTTAATTCTATACGTTCAATTTCCTCAAAATCTCCACGTCTTCTTAGAAGTTTTGAATTTAATAATATAGAAGTAGCTGGAGTATTTAAATCATGAATTAAATCTTTTAAAAAGTCTTCTAAAAGTCGAAGTGCTTCTTTCATAGGTCGCAAAGAGTAAATGGCAAAACCAACAGAAATAAAAAGTAGAAAAAAGAAAATTACAATGGAAAATTTAAAAATATCATATAAAAATTCATGATAAACTTTCTCATACTTCTTTTTGTCATAAATCACCTTTAGAAGATATGGTCCTGTTGTTGGTATTTGAAAATAGGCACAAAGTCCCTCTTCACAATGATATATTTTAAATAGCTTTTTTTGTTTATCATCTTGTACAATATCTAAAGTAAAAGTATCACCTTTGAAATCAAAAGTATAATCTTTCATTTGATATAAAATATTTTGTTCTATATCTTTAACTTTATCCCCATGATACATATACAAAACAACACTAGCAAGTATTAAAAGTGGTATAAAAAAAAGTGAAATAGTCGTAAAAAGCGACTTTTTTTCATAGTTTTTCAAGTTTATACCCTATGCCTTTTATGTTGCTAATATTGACATCTAAAACTTTTTTTAATTTACTAATTAAAACACGAAGAGCTGGTTCACTTGGTTTATTCATATAGTCAAAAAAAGTAGATTTGTTTACAGTCATACCAATATTTCTTATAAGTAGTGAAAAAATCTCTTTCTCCACACTTCCAAGAGAGACTTCAACATCATCTTTTAGTACTCTACTCTCCAATAAATCAAAAGTGATATTACCGTACTTTATAACAGGATTTCTTCGTTTTAGAGTAGCTTGAATACGTGCTAATAATTCATCTATTTCAAAAGGTTTTTTAATATAATCATCACAACCATAATCAAAACCTTTTAGGGTAGATTTTATATCAATTTTTGCCGTAATAAAAAATGTAGGTGTAGTATCTTCAGCTTCCCGTAAAAGCCTTAATGTTTCCATACCATCAAGAAGGGGAACATTTACATCAAATAAATAAAGATCATATTTATTTTCATAAGTATATTCCATAACCTCTTCCCCATCACCCACTAAGGTTACATCATAATTTTCCTGTTCTAAAATTTGCACCATAGTTTGTGCTAAAATAGTATCATCTTCAAGAAGTAAGATTTTTAATTTTTTATTCATTTTTCTAAGACTTTTTCATCAAAAAGTTTTTTGGGCATTTTTTCTTTTGCTTTTATTATTGCATCAGCTTCTTCCCTTGCTTTTATATTTTTTTGTGCAAGCTCTTTTTTTATCTTTTCAATTAATTGTTTTTTTTCTTGGGGTGTTGAGGCTTGATTAACTTTTTCTAATAAATTATCTACTTCTTTTGTTTGTGCAAACATATTTGTAATAAAAAAAGAAAGAATAAAAACTACATAAAACTTCATTTTTTATCCTTATTTTCAAAACTTTTTATACTCTCTTTTAATTTTACAAAAGGTGCAGTTTTAAACCCACTTATATCACAACTATTTTTTTTAGCTAACTCATAGTTTGTATTATATGAATCATTTGCCGCATTGATATTTTTTGCAAAAAGAGTTGGTGAATTGTTTTCTATTAAAAAAAGTTGTGCTTTAGCTCCTAATATATCTTTTTTTACAAAGTAAGCATCTTCAAACTCTTTTTCAATATATTGTGCTGCATAGTTCATGCTTTTAATATATTTATTACAATTATTTTTTGTATCTTCATTAACAAGATTTTTATCTTTTGTATCAATAATAATTTGTTTAATATCAATTAAACTACATCCAATAAAAAATATTGAAAACATTAGTATAAAACAAATTTGTACCAACCTAAACATCTATACCCTTTAAAAAACTCTGTTCTTAATAATTTATTTTTTATCTATTATTTTAATAGATAACATGAGAAAAAATTTGCTAATTATTATAGAGTAAATTCTTCATAAATTCTACTCTCAAAGGCCATAATTATAATGGAATATATATTAAACATCAACATAAAATCTCCATATAAAATAATCTAAAAAACTAAAAATTTGAACTAATACATAACTTACACTTTATATATATACTTCCAAACATTTAAAAATAAGGAGAACAAAAATGAAATTAGGTAAAAAAATAATAATGTTAGGATTTATTGGAACAATGAGTTTATTCGCAGCTGGAGTTAATGATATTAGCTTATTAGTAAATAAAATTAACAACACAGAAAATTTAGAAACTAGAGGAGAATTATTAAAAGAGTTAGATAAAGAACTTTCAAGCTTAGATAAAAAAGATCTACCAGCAGCTCAAGAAATTGTAAGTAATAAACTTCAACTATCAAAAGTACTTGAAAAATAATGTTCAAATATTTATATACAAATTACCTAGCTATTAGAAATAGCTGGTTAATTTATATTTTCTAAGACTTTCAATTAGATATCTTATTTTCCATAAACCACATAAACGAAAACATCAACCCCGGTGTTTTCGCTTTTTCTTCATCGTAAATAAAATCTTTATACTCTGCAATAGGTAAATACATTGTCTCAATTTGTTCATCATGGATTCCACCACCATTATGACTTTTCATACTATCATTAATCTTTGCATAATATAAATATTGTTTTGCTCCACTTACCCCAACATTTGTATAAAATGAAGTTATTTTTTCTATGTTTTCTAAAGGTACATCATAGCCACACTCTTCATCAATCTCTTCTTTTACAATAATTTCCAAAGATTTATCCTTATCAATTATTCCAGCACAAAGTTCATATGTACATAAGTTTGAATTATCATTTAAATAAACAGGTGGTCTAAACTGTTTTACTATTAAAAACGCGTTTTTATCTTCATTGTAGAGTAAAACAGCTACAGAATCAAAGCTTTTTACTGCTTCCCATGATTTGTCTATACCATTTTGATTATAAGTTATTTTTACTGGGTGTACAAATTTAGTCTCTTCTAAAATAGATGTTTTAAAATTTTTAATTATATTATTCATAAAATAGCCTTTTAATTTTTTTATTCTATACAAAAACTATTTAAAAAAAGTAAACATATAGTAGAATATAAAAGATATTTGAAATACTTAAGGTTAAAAATGAAACTAAAATACGTAGGTCCTAAACCAATAATTTCAGAACATGGTGTAAGTTTTAAAGATGGGAAAGATGACAAATATGTCTATATACAAAATGCTATAGAAGTTTTGCATGCCCTAAATCACGAATACATAAAAGGTAGAATTTATAAATATGATGCAGAATTTATAAAATTGAGTGACCAAGAGATTGAAGATACAATTATAAAATATAAACCAGAATTAAAATCTACCATTGAAAAAGAGATTAATTCATATAAAATATATTTAAATGAAGAGATTGAAAAAATAGCAACTTCACATCCATTATTAAATGAGTTAGAACTAAGTGCTTTTAAAAATAATCTAAAAATCATGCACGAATATAGAATTCAAAGAGCTATTAATAAAATCTATTATATGCACATAATAGAAATAATATCAGATATGATAAAAGAGCACAAAATTAGAGATATAAGTACCCCTTTTAATGAAAGATTTTGGCATATAATGCAGACCATTCAAGGGGAACTAGCAAACGGTAAAAATTATGTAAAATCAAGTTTACATGAAAAATCAGATTCTACTCTTGAATTAGAGATGGATTTTTTATAAAATAATTTATTTTAAAACTGATTTAAAATCAACAGAAAAAATAGAGCCTTCATTTACTACTGATTTTAAACCTAGTTTTAAATTATATTGCTTACAAACCTCATTTACAATATCTAAACCAATTCCAAAACCACCTTCAAAATTTTGACCTCTTTTATATCTTTTAAATATATCTTTTTGGTCTTTTTCATCTATTCCTATTCCAAAGTCTTCCACACTAAAAGTTCCATCTTTTAATTTAACAATTATTTTTGAATCTTTGTTTGAATATTTTATTGCATTTGAAATAAGATTATTTACTATTTTTTGAGTTTTTGTTCTATCCATAAAAATAACACATTCTTCAAGTTCACAATCTATCTTTATAGACTTTGTAACAGCTATATCTTGGAAAAAATCAACACTTTCATTAATCAATTCACAAAAATCTATATCCACATCTAAAAAAACATCTTCTTTACTAAAGGCACTGTAGTGCATGTCGTTATATAATTGGGATATTTGTTTTGCACTACTTACAATATACTTCAACATTTTTTCCACATTACGACCTTGTTTCAACGTTGAAGCAGAGGTCATTAATACTGCAATTGGAGTATTAAGTTCATGGGCAGAATCTTTTATAAATTTATCCATTTGTTCAACTTTTTCACGAACAGGTTTTAATAATAACTTAGCAAGTAAATAGCCTATAAATCCTACAAAAACTGTACTTAACAATAAAATAACTACTATATAAATTCTTAGTTTTTGGATTTCGCTAATTACTTGATTTGTCTCCAAAACTATATATTTAATTTTGATTTTATCATGGTGTTGGTCTTCAAGTTTTGCCACATGAAAAGAGTGTGTTGAATTATGTGAAGCCTCATCATTCAAATCTATTTCACTATTTTCAAGTTTTGAATAAAGTACATTACCATTTTTATCAAAAAGACCATATCGCAAGTTTTTATTTTCTAAATCTTTTGGTATAAATTTTTTATGTTCCATTTCTGCATTTAAAATTGCAGCTTTTAACATATTGGCAGCACTTCTCATTTCGATTGAACATTGACGGTCAACCATATCAATCTCTTTTTGATAATAGGATAATAATAAAATAAAAAGCATCAATACAGTTGAGCCTATATAAATAAAAAGAAAACTATATAGTGCCTTTTTTTCATTTTTGTTCAAATTTGTATCCTATACCTCGTATGGTTTCTATTTTATCTTTTCCTAAAATTTCTCTAAGATTTTTAATATAAACTCTGATTGTAGCATCAGTTGGTTGTTCATCATATTGCCAAATATTTTGCAATAATTCATCCGATGAAATTACTCTATTTGAATGATTAACAAAATACTTTAAAATATCTCTTTCTTTTTGAGCTAAATGTATTTTTTTATCATCTTTAAAAACAATACTCTCTTGGGGAATAAAAGAGATATTGTTATCTATTTTTATCTCATTTGACGTTCCCAAAGAAAAATATCTACAAAGTCTATTTATTCGTTGTTCTAACTCTTCTAAATCAAAAGGTTTTTTAATATAATCATCACTTCCAAGTTCAAATGCTGACTTTAGATGTTTGGTATCTTGGTAAGCAGTTATTACAATAATTGGTGTTTGACTTTTATAGTCATTTCTTAATTGCTTTAAAACATCAAGACCAGACATTGTTGGTGTATTTACATCTAATATTGCAAAATCATAAACATCATCTATCAGATGTTCCAAAGCATCTTCACCCTTTGTGCATAAAGTTACTTCATATCCCTTATGATTTAAATAATCATTTAAGATATCACTTAAAGCATTATCATCTTCTAAAAGTAAAACCTTCATGCTTTTCCTTTATATATTATTTAAAATTGTCAAACACAAGTGGTGATTTTAAATCAAGTGATTTTAAATGTTTCATTATAGTTTGTAAATCATCAATATTTTTTCCAGTAACTCTTATCTCATCACCTTGATTTACAGCTTTTACTTTTAGTTTTAAATTCTTTATCTCTATTTGAATTTGTTTTGCTTCATCTTGTTTTATTGAATCAACAACAGCATAAATATATTTTCTATTTCCACCTGAACTATCCTCTTTTTTAGCTTCATCAAGTGAATTTATAGATAAACCTCTTTTATTCATTTTTGAAATCAAAATATCATACATAGCATCAACTTTATTATCACTTGAAGAAATAAGTGTAATTGTTTTAGCTCCTTGGTTAAAATCAATCTCAGCTTTTAAACCTTTAAAGTCATATCTGTTTTCAATCTCTTTTTGTGCTTGAATTACTGCATTTTTCATCTCTTGCATATCAAGTTTTGCTGATATATCAAAACTATGTTCTTTTACTGCCATATTCTCTCCTATTTATAATAATTAACTAATACATTATATAAAAATTTTATGTAATGATTGTTAAGAGATTATCTTTATGCGTTTTATTCTTTTATTTTTAACTCATTTATTAAAGTAAAACCAATAACCATCCATGAAATAATCATTAAAGTTCCACCAAATGGCGTTATAGCACCTAACCATGAAACTTTTAAAATAACTAACAAATATAAAGAACAAGAAAAGATTAAAGTACCTAAAATAAGTAGATATCCAGAAACAACAATTTGTTTTGAATTTGGTAAAAAGTAAGTGATTAAAGCAACAGCAAAAAGCCCAAGAGTATTATAAAAATGGTACTGAACTCCAGTATTATAAACTGCCATTAAATATTCATCAGTAGTTGCTTTTAATCCATGTGCACCAAAGGCACCAATTGCAATAACAGTAGCCATCATAAATGAGGCAATAACTAAAAATATTTTTGTATTTTTTGTAACTAACATTTATACTCCCTAGTTTTTAGGAAGTATATCGAAAAAAAATTAATTAAATTTAATTAAAAAATTTAATAATTATTTTTTAGAGGAGAAACCTGCACCTTTTTTCTCTTTTTTCTTTAAATCAAGTTCGTCAATAATTTCTCTAAAATCTACACCATCTTGATTCATTTTTGCAAAACATGCAGCTACAACAGCTATAGCGTTTGGAACTTCTTTTTTCTTTTTATAAGCTTGGATATTTTTTTCACTCACTTTAATTAGTGCAGTAAACTTTGGAATTGTAAGTTCAGCATCCAAAAGAAGCTTTTTAAAATCTATAAATGTCATATATTATCTCCTATTTTTATAATCTTAAAATTATACTCAACATATACTAAATATATATAATTTATATACTAACTATATTATTTAATATCTACTTCCCAAAAAAACTCAATCCACTTATCTGCAATTTTCACTGAATAATCAGCTGTAATACAAGCAGTTGGTTTATAAAAAATAGTAGCTAGTTTAAATTCTGTATTTGGAAACTTTTCCTTTAATATTCTTAAAATTTCTCTCATCGTTTCACCACTATCAACTATATCATCAATAACCAAAACCCTTTTAGCATGTGACAAATCTGGTATATTAAAGATATTAAAAGTATCTAATTTTAATTCACCTTCGTAATGAATAGAATTAAGTGTAAATACATTTCTCATATCTAATGCTTGTCCCATAAGATGTGACAAAGTCAAACCACCACGCGCAACACCCAATAAAATCTCAGGCTCAAAATCTCTACATTTATCTACTAAAACTTGAGTATCTTCTCTAAACTCTTCATAACCATAATAATATTTTTCTTGCAACTTTTATCCTCTTAATACAAAAACTAATAGTGAAATAAATGTTAAAAGAAAAATTCCTAAATTTAAATCTTCTTTTTCATTTTTAACTAACTTGATAATCGTATAAACAATAAACCCTGTTGCGATTCCATTTGTAATAGAAAACGTCAATGGCATAAGCAATACAATGAAAAATGCAGCAGCTGATGTGGCAAAATCTACTTTTTCAAAATTTATTTTTCCAAGCTCACTAAACATTAAAACACCAACAACTACCAAGATAGGATAAATTGCATTTGATGGAATTGCCTTAAACAAAGGTAACATAAACAGCGTTGTCACAAAAAACAATGCTGTAAATACTGCTGTTAAACCAGTTCTTCCACCTTGCTCAACACCTGAAGCACTTTCAATAAAAGATGTTGTAGTTGAAACACCCAACAAACTTCCACCAACTGTTGCTATTGCATCTGCTTCAAGGGTTTTTTGTAATGATTTGTCTTCTTTATTATTCTCTTGAAAAAGATTAGCTCTTGAACCAACACCTGTTAAAGTACCTAAAGTATCGAACATATCTGTTACAAGAAATGTAATAATAACTGGTAAAAGTGACAAACTGATTGCACTCATAATATCAAGTTGCATAAATATAGGCTCAATTGAAGCAGGTGCTGAAAATAGTTTTTCTGGAGCAATACCTATTCCAAATATCCAACCAATAATTGAAGTTATAAGAATAGAAAAAATAAAAGCACCTTTTAATCTATATGAAAACAGAACAAAAGTTAATATCAAACCAAATGTACCTAATAAAACAGTATCTTTTGTAAAATCACCTAAAGATACTAATGTTGCTGGATTATCAACTATCATTCCCATTTGTTTTAATCCGATAAAAGCAATAAAAGTACCAATTCCAGCACTAATCGCACGTCTAAGATTCATAGGGATAGAAGTCATTATCCAAACTCTAAAATTAGTAAAAGACAAGATAACAAAAAGTACACCTGATAAAAATACAATTCCTAAAGCCGTTTGCCAAGGTATTTTCATACCTAAAACTAACCCATAGGAAAAATAAGCATTTAGTCCCATTCCTACACTCATAGCAATAGGAGTATTTGACCAAATTCCTGAAAAAAGTGTTGCTAAAATTGTAATTAAAGCAGTAGCAGTTACTACTGCATCCATAGGTAACCCAGCATCAGCGAGTATAAAACCATTAACTGGAACAATATACATCATCGTTAAAAACGTAGTTAACCCAGCTGTAAATTCAGTTTTTACATCTGTACTATTTTTTTTTAATTTAAAAAATCCCATTTTTAATCCTAATAAAAAGAGTGTTTTCTCTATTTTTTGTTGCAAAATAATAGCCTAAATTGGATTATTTCTTATTAAACTAAATAAAACTTACCCAAGATAAAGAATTATTTTCTATAATTATAAAAATTTTAAAGTGAAGAGATGAATATTACAAAAGATTGTGTAGAGTGTATTGTAGGACAAATTAATAAAGCTACAAAACTCCTTGACCTAGATGTTGATTTAGCTAATGAAATAAATAAGGAAGTAGAAAAAAAAGCTTTAAATTTTGATTTTAAAAAATCACCTCCTTTTGTCGCAAAAGATGTTTATGAATATTTAGCAATAAAAACTAATCTAAAAGACCCACTAGAAAAACTAAAACAAAAATCCATAAAAAAAGCAACTACCTATGTACCTTTAATAGAAAAAAAAATCTCTTTAAGTGAAGATAAACTTTTCACAGCTATTAAAGCAGCTGTTGCAGGCAATGTAATTGATTTTGCCACTACAAAAGAGTTTTGTTTAGATCAAGAGATAAATAGTATATTTGAAACAGATTTTTCGATAAATGATTATAAAATATTTAAAGAAAAGTTAGAAAAAACGGACTCTTTGATTATCTTAGCAGATAATGCAGGAGAAAATATATTTGACAAGGTTTTAATTAAAACTATAAGTAGTTTATATCCAAATTTAAAAATATATTATGCAACGAGAGGGAAAGCTATCATAAATGATATTACTACTAAAGAAGCTTTTCAAAGTGGTATTGACAAATATTGTGAAGTGATTAGTTCTGGTGTTGATACTCCAGGACTTGATAAAAGTAGAGCTTCAAAAGAGTTTATGGAGTTATTTAACAAAACACCGTTGATATTATCAAAAGGCATGGGTAATTTTGAGTGCTTAGAATCACACAATGATAATAAAGTCTTTTTTTTATTTAAAGTTAAATGTAATGTTGTTGCAAATACTATTTCAAGAAATTTAGGAGAAATAGTTTTAAAAAGAGGATAACTAAATATCCTCTTCTTCAATCTCTTCATCATAAAGAGATTGAACTCTTTGTTTCTCTTTTCTTAATTCTGCTCTTGCAATAATTTCTAAATAAAAAGTTTCGCAATTATCTGCTGCTGCTAAATCAATAGATTTAATTACGTGAGAAAGTGGGATTTCAACTGGTGTTTCTTCACCTTTTCCAAATTTACAATCAAAAAACCAATAGTTTTTATCTTTTGGTAATGCTTTTCTTTGTTCTCTTTTTATATATTTTCTTATCTCATTTTTTATTGATTCTACAACTCGTTCTGTTTTTTTATTTTCTACATGAAGTTTAAAAGTCTTTTTCAAATTTTTCCTTTTTTTGTAATTGTATCTAAAATTACTCTATTTAATGATAATTTTTAGTGAAAATGAGATAACATTTTTCATATGAAAATACTAGATGAAAAACACAAAATTTACCTTCTCGATGATAATAACTTCGATTTTCCAACATTAAATATGATGGATGATGATTTAGTTGCTATTGGAGGAGATTTTCATCCTCAAAGATTGATCAATGCCTATGAAAATGGAATCTTTCCATGGTTTATTGACGAATACAATTATATACATTGGTTCAGCCCAAAAAAAAGAATGGTACTTTATCCAGAAGAGTTTAGATTAACTAAAAGCCTAAAAAGAGTTATAAAAAACAAAGGTTTTGTAGTGAAATCAAATGAAAGATTTGAAGATGTTATAAAATCATGTGCTAATATAAAAAGAAAACATGAAGATAGCACTTGGATAAGCCATGAATTTATACAAGCTTATACAAATCTTTTCCATCTTGAATATGCCTTTTCCATAGAGTGTTATTTAGATGACAAACTTGTAGGTGGTCTTTATGGGTTACTTATTGGAAATGTTTTTTGTGGAGAGAGTATGTTCTCCCTAGAAAAAGATGCTTCAAAAGTAGCTTTCTACCACTTATGTAATCAAGCCAAACAAAATGGTATCAAAATAATTGATTGTCAAGTTTATAACGACCATCTTGCAAGTTTGGGTGCAAAAGAGATAAGTAGAGAAGAGTATTTTAAAATCTTAAAAAGTAACTCATAAAATACACTCAAACCAAATCTTAGAAAAAGCACTTACCGCTTCTTCTATCTCTTCTTCCCTAAATCCACCAAATCCCATCATAAGAGCTTCCCATTCTCCACCACATCTCTCTTTTGCATAGTAAAGTTTTATTTTATTTTTAAGTGCTAATTTTTTTAATTTTTCCCAATCAAAAGAAACACAAGGCTTAATTTGAATAGATAATCCTCCACCTTGATTTACTATTTTCACAGTAGTTCCTAATTTTTCTTCAAGATATTTTTTCATTAGGTTATGTTTCTTTTTATTGAGTGTTCTTATTTTACGTAAATGTTTGTCCCAATGCCCTTCACTCATAAATCTTTCTAAAGTTTTTTGTGTAAATAAACATACTCTTGATTCATATATTTCATTGAATTCTTCTAATAAAAATTTAGGAACTACCATATAACTCACTCTAATTGCAGGAGATAAAGATTTAGCAAAAGTTCCAACATATACAACTCTTCCAACTTTGTCCAAACCTTGTAATGAAGGAATTGGTCTATTTTCATATGTTAATTCACTATCATAATCATCTTCAATAATTAAAGCTTCATTTGTCTCTGCCCAATTCAATAATTTCAATCTATTGGATATGGGGATAGTAACTCCGGTTGGGTATTGATGAGAAGGGGTAATATAAACTAATTTTGCTTTTGAATTTTTCAGTTCTTCTAAATCAATCCCATTTTTATCTACTGGAATATTTTTTATTTTATAATTATTTGCTTCAAAAACTTTTCTAGCCACATAATAACCAGGATGTTCTATAGCTAAAGTATCATATCTTTTGTTTAAAAGTCTTATCAAAAGCTCTATAGAATCGCCAAAACCATTACAAATAATTATTTGACTAGCACTACACTTTACACTTCTTGATTCTATTAAATATTTTGCAATTTCAAGTCTAAGACCGTACTCTCCTTTAGAATCATGGTAAGTACAAAAATCTAAACTCTCATCAATAGCTTTATTAAAAATTCTTTTCCATAACTTAAGAGGAAAAGAACCTTTTTCTAATCTTGCATGAAAAAAATCATAAAGAAATTCATCTTTTTCTTCTTCCACTTCAATATCTGTACTAAAATCATTTGAAAAGTTTTTATAATTTGTATCAGTTACAACATAACCACTTTTGGGATAACTATCAATATACCCTTCTACTACAAGTTGAGAGTATGCTGATTCAACACTTGTTTTACTTAAGTTATATATTGTAGCAACTTTCCTTATAGATTGAAGTTTATCCCCAACTTTTAGATTATGTATTATCTCTTTTTTTATCTCTTCATATAATTGGATATGAAGAGGTGTTTTACTATTTTTATCAATAAAATACAAAACTGTCCCCTAACTTTATAAATATTTTGGCACTTGTTACAAGTACAGATAAATGATATATTATCACAAAAAATTTAAAGGTTCAAAATGAAACTAACAGCATGTCCAATGGATTGTTTTGATGCTTGTAAAGTTGTATATAAAGATGGGATTTGTAAACCAAATGATGACTACATAACTAATAAAAAACTTTGTAAAAATTTTGCATATCTTATACAAGAAGAAAATATTATTGATAAAAACTTAGAAGTAACACTAAAAAAAGTTATAGATAAATTAAAACAACCCAATCAAAAAGTTTTATACTACAAAGGAACAGGAAATATGGGTGTTATGCAAAAAATTCCAATGAAATTCTTTGAAAAAATTGGTGCCACCTTTGCAAGTGGAAGTATCTGTGATGCTGGAGGAGAAGCTGGTATTGAACTAGGTAGAAAATATAATGTAAATCCAAACATAAAAGATCTTTTAAATAGTGAAGTGATTTTAGTTTGGGGAAGAAATCTTACACAAACATCAGCTCATATTTACAAATTAATAAAAGATAAAATATTTATCACTATTGACCCAGTAAAAACACCCATTGCTTCAAAATCTGAAGTTTTTTTACAGATACCTCCAAAGGGAGATTATCTTTTAGCAAAGTTATTACAAAAAGCTTTTGATAATGAAAATATAGACGTAAATGATTTAAAAAAACTCAATATCACACAAGAACAGTTTAAAAAAACAATAAAACTATTAACCAATAAAAAAGTATCTGTAATGCTTGGTATTGGAGCTCAAAAATATAAAGAAGGTGCAGTTATATTTCATGAGATAGATAAAGTATGTAACAAACTAAATCTTTTTGATGGTAAAAATAAAGGTGTTTGGTACTTAGAAAATAGTGCCTTCCCTTTTGATAATAAAATATCTGTAACTCCAACTAAAACTTGTAGTTATGCAGATATTAAATTTGATGATTATGATGTGGTATTTATACAAGGAGCAAACCCTGTAATATCTGCTCCAAATAGCAACTATATTGTAGAATCACTAAAAAATACCTTTGTTATTTTTATGGGTACAACAGCTAATGAAACTTCAAAATATGCTGATATAATCATTCCTTCAAAAACTTTTTTACAAAAAAGAGATGTAAGACTTAGTTATGGACATGATGAACTTACATTTTGTGAAATATGTGAAGAAAATGATTATGCAATTAGTGAATATGAACTTACTTCCTATTTGTTTAAAGAGTTTGAATTTGATGGGCTTCTTAGTGAAGATGAATACCTTGATTGTTTTAAGACTAAAACAAAGGATAAGCCAAATATAAAATTTATCGAACAAGATACAAAAAATGTAGAATTGTTAGATTTAGAAGATGATGAATATTATCTTCTAACATCAAAAAATACAAATACTTTGAACTCACAATTTAAATATGATGAATATGCTTATG
This sequence comes from Arcobacter sp., assembly GCF_050300555.1. Classification (NCBI taxonomy): domain Bacteria; kingdom Pseudomonadati; phylum Campylobacterota; class Epsilonproteobacteria; order Campylobacterales; family Arcobacteraceae; genus Arcobacter; species Arcobacter sp. The sequence continues at coordinate 62,478 of NZ_JBNKXY010000005.1, read as the reverse complement.
TTCATCCAAGTAGAGGATTTATTGATAATCAAATAATAATAATTTCATCTAAAATAGATACAATACAAATCAAAGTCAAAAATGATGAAAAGGTATATCCAAACTCTATATTAATATATGCAGGAAATAAGCAAGTAAACAAAATTACCTCAAATGAACTAAGTGATTGTGGTACAAATGCGACTTTTCAAGATATAAAATTGGCTGTAAGATAAAGGAGATTAAAGTGAATGTTGGAATTTATATTTATGATGATGCAGAAGTTTTAGATTTTTCTGGACCTTTTGAAGTATTTTCTGTGGCTTCTAGATTTTTAGAAGAGAAAGAAAAGTTTAATGTTTTTTTAATAAGTGAAAAAGAGACTACTATAATAGCAAGGGGTAATTATAAAATCAACTCGCACTATACTTTTGAAAATGTACCCCAAACTGATGTATTAATCATAGTAGGTGGAATTCATACAGAAGAAGTAAAAAAAACTACTGTAATAAATTGGATAAAAAAACAATCAAAAAATACAAAAATAGTAGCTTCTGTTTGTACTGGTGCATTTTTATTAGCCCAAGCAGAAATTATTACAAATCATACTGTAACAACACATTGGGAAGATATTCCTGATTTAAGAAAAGATTATCCAAGTTTAGATGTAGTTGAAAATGTAAGATGGGTAGATGAAGGGAATATACTCACAAGTGCTGGTATTTCAGCAGGTATTGATATGAGTTTACACCTTGTTTCAAAAATGAAAAATTTAGAATTGGCAAATAAAACAGCCAAACAAATGCAATTTGATTGGGTAATGAATTAAGGTAAAAAATGCAAAAAATTGTAGAAATAACAGATAAAAAACTAATAAAAGAAGTTTTAGATAATGCAGAATATGGAACTCTTGCTTTATGTATGGAAAATAAACCCTATTCTCTTCCTATAAATTTTGTAGAATATAACAATGAAATCTTTTTTCATGGAGCAAAAAAGGGTAAAAAAATAGATTATATAAATAAAAATGCAAATGCAAGTTTTTCAGTTGTTGAAGCTTATTCTTTACTTCCATCTTATTTTAGTACAGATACAGGAAATGCAGCACCAGCAACTCATCTATTTAAATCCATCATTATAGATGGTAAAATTGAATTTGTAGAAGATTATGATAAAAAAGCCCAAGCCTTAGAAGCGTTGATGAAAAAATATCAAAAAGAAGGAAACTACACTCCTCTAAATGATGCCATGTATGAAAAAATCATTGCTGCCACATGTATATATAAACTTGTACCAATGCAAACAAAGGCAAAATTTAAATTAGGTCAAAATTTTACTAAAGAGAGATATGAAAGAGTTACAAGCCATTTAAAACAACGAGGCACAACAAAAGATTTAGAAACCTTGAAGTTAATTGAAGAGTTTAAAAGAGTATAATTATTTATCAAAAAATATCAAAAAGAGAAAATATGGCACTAAATGATAAATTGAAATGGGATAAAAAATACCAAACTACGCCCTCTTTACTAGAAAAAAGAGAGCCTAGTAATAAACTAATCAACTTACTTACAAAAGTAAAAGGCAAAAAAGCTCTTGATGTAGCAAGTGGAGCTGGAAGAAACTCTATTTATCTAGCAACAAATGGTTTTGAAGTTGAAGCAATAGATATTTCTCAAATTGCCCTAAATGAACTTGAAAAAAAAGGCTTTGAGAATATCACTTGTAAATTAGTTGATTTAGATGAATATGAAATACCTAAGAACTCCTATGATTTCATCATTATGACAAACTTTCTTGATAGAAATTTAATACCAAAATTAAAAACTGCCCTTAAAAACGATGGAATACTATTTATTGAAACATACATGTATGATGAGATAAATGAAAAGCCACCATCAAATCCTGATTTTTTGTTGCAAAAAGATGAGTTAAAAAGTTTTTTTGATAATAAATTTGAGATTTTAGATTATGATGAATTTGAAAATGAAGATTATGAATTATATAAAATGATGAAACAATATATTGTTGTAAAAAAAGCTTCAAAAGAATAAATTTATAAAGTATTGGAGAGTTTAAATGTCAGAATATTTATTTATTTTACCTATAATTTTATCTATACTTTTAGGTTCAATATCACCTGGTCCTAGTTTTTTTATAGTTACGCAGACAGCTATGTCTAAGTCAAGAAATGATGCTATCGCTATAGCTTTGGGGCTAGGTGTTGGTGCTTCATTTTTTGCATTATTGGCTTGTATTGGTTTATATATCATACTTGAAAATGTACCATGGATGTATGTGTTTTTTAAAATATTAGGTGGGTTTTATTTATGTTTTTTAGCATACAAAATTTGGAGAAGTTCTAAAATAAATGATATTCAAAAAATAGAAAAAACAAAAGTACATGGCTTATTTAAATCCTTTTTATTAGGACTTTTTACTCAACTAACTAATCCTAAAACAGCAATCGTTTTTGGAGGAATTTTTGCTGCTTTTTTACCAGCAAATGTTCCTGCGTATTCATATATAATTCTTTGCATTTTATCATTTTTGGTTGATGCCACATGGTATATAATTGTTGCATATCTTATGTCCACAAAGAAAGCACAAAATACTTATTATAAATATAAAAAAAGAATTAGTATTTTTTTTAGTGGATTTTTAGGATTGATGGGAATAAAATTAGCTTTTAACATCTAGATTGTTCATAAGCTATAATAACTCTTTTTCTATTTATTCCCCATCTATAGCCAGCCATTGCTGCACTTTTTGAAATAACCCTGTGACAAGGAATCAAAAAACCAATGTGATTTGAGCCAATTGCACTTGCAACTGCCCTTGTAGCTTTTGGATTGCCAAGACTATTTGCAATATTACTATAAGTTGAAATTTCTCCTTTAGGTATATTTAGTATGGCTTTCCATACATTTATTTGAAAATTTGTTCCTTTTACAAAAAGATTTACTTTTCCATTATTTAAAAATATATTATTCAACTGTTCTTGGGCTTTTTTATCATCATGGATAAACTTTGCTTTATACCAAGTGGATTGAAGCCTTTTAAATACCTCATCAGGAAGCTCATCATAAAACTCCAAAGAGCATATACCTTTTTGTGTCATTGCTATCATAGTTTTACCAAAATAAGAAAATCCAAATCCATAGGTTATTTCAAGATTTTCACCCATTTTTTTATATTCATTGGGAGTTACACCAACAAAATTAACAAATAATTCATGAAGTCTGCTTGAACTTGATAATCCTAAAGAATAAGTAGTATCGAGTAAGGATTTTGAAGATTTTAATTTCTCTTTTGCATGTGAAAAGGTAGTTGCTTGTAAAAACTGTATAGGGCTAACTCCAACATACTCTTTAAAAACTCTTGAAAAATGGTGTTTACTCATTCCTATATATTTAGCAACATCATCTAAGTTTGGTTGAGTAGAATAGTTTTTATCAAAATATTCAATAGCTTTTTTAATATCTTCGTAGTATTTACTTTTTTCTTCTAGTTTATTCATACTCAAAGTATATTATTTTAAATAAAAATTTACAATCCGAATCTTGCTATTTTAAAATAATAATTATAATCTATTTATTTAAAAATTATTTTTTATACAAAGCTCAATTAATATAAGATTTTTTATGTTATTATTAATACAATTATTTTAGGAGACAAGAAAATGAAAAGAAAAATAATAACAAGTATGATGATATTTGGAATTAGTTCATCTTTATATGCAGATGAATTTGGTTTAGAATTGGGAGCACAAAGAATTGAAGTTGGTGGTAGTGTTCAATATAAAGGAACAAAAATCGATCTTAAAAATGATTTGAAACTTGATGACACAAAAACATCTATAAAACCAACACTTACTTATACAACAGATAGTAAAAAACACAAATTTTTCTTAAATTATGAAAAAAGTAATTATGATAAATCAAGTGTAATTACTAGAAGTATTACTTTTAATAATAAAGTTTATACAATAGGTGCAAATGTAAATACAAAACTAAAAACACAATGGTACCAACTAGGTTATAGATATAATTTTGAACCTCTAGCTGATAATAAATTAAATATTGATGCAGGTATTGATTTAAATATTATTGACTTACAAACAAGTTTAGTAACAACAGGAATAAATGAATCTTATGATGTTACAGCACCTTTACCTACTTTAGCATTAGACTTAAAATACGATATAGTTGATGATTTTGCACTAGAAGTAAAAGGAGCATTTATGACACTTGGAAGTTATGGAGATTATTCAGAATATTATGCTGGACTTAATGTAGGAATTCCATCAGTTAAAAACCTAAGCCTAAAAGCTGGATATATGTCAAAAAATCTTAACATAGAGTCAGATTCAAATGAGAAGTTAGAATTAGACTACTCAGGAGCTTATGTAGGATTGGCATACAAATTCTAAAAAGAGAGTTTTCTCTCTTTTTATTTAATTAATAACATTCTAGTATAAAGCCCAAAAGTACTTGTATACCCTACTTCACTAAACCTTAGTTTTTTATCTTTATCATATATAAATGTTGTGGGAAAAGCTTTTATATTAAATTTTTGTGAATAAATTCCATCTTTATCATTTACAACTTTAAAACTTAAATTATGCTCTTTCATATAATTTTGTATCGCTTCATCACTTCCAGATTGAACTACTATACTAATTACCTCATACTCTTTAGATATTTTTTCAATATTTTCTCCTTCAAGTTTACAAATAGGACACCATGTAGCCCAAAAATGTAGAAGTAAAGGCTTAGCTTTTGATATTATGAAAGTATTTTTATCAAGAAGTGTAAAAGATGTGATATCTAGTTTGTCTTTATTTAAATCAAGTGATTTATAATAACTAATTATATTCATAGCTATTGCTAATACAAACATAAGTATAACAGCTTCTTTTAGGTACTTTTTTATCTTATTATTCAATTTTTTCCTTATAAAAGATTATATTAAATAAATTATAGTTTATTATTGTTAGTAATATGTTTAGAATTTTATAAATATCTGATATCACATATTTTGTACTTTAATCAAAACCTCTAATATAAGCACTAATTTGATAAAATATTGCTTTTATAAAAGTTTCAAAATTAAAACGATTTATTTAAAGGTTTAATAACAATGAGTGAGAGCAAAGATTTTTTACGTACAATAGTTGAAGAGGACTTAAAATCAAACAAATATAAAAAAATTATTACAAGATTCCCTCCTGAACCAAATGGTTTTCCACATATAGGTCATGCAAAATCTATTTGTATAAATTTTGGTATTGCACGTGATTATAATGGTTATTGTAACCTTAGAATGGATGATACTAATCCAACTACAGAAGATACAAAATATGTTGAGGCTCTTAAAGATGCTGTTCAATGGCTTGGGTTTAATTGGGGAGATAACGTATATTTTACTTCTGATTACTTTCCTAAAATATATAACTATGCAGTTGCACTTGTTAAGATGGGGAAAGCATACGTTGATAGTCTAAATGAAGAAGAAATTCGAGAATATAGAGGAACTGTTACAGAAGCTGGGAAAAGAAGTGTTTATGCCCAACGTTCTATTGAAGAAAACCTTGACCTACTTGAAAGAATGAAAAAAGGTGAATTTAAAGAAGGGGAACATGTTTTAAGAGCTAAAATTGATATGAGTGCAGCTAATATGAAAATGAGAGACCCTCTTTTATATAGAATCAGACATGCACATCATTTTAGAACAGGTGATGAGTGGTGTATTTATCCTATGTATGATTTTGCTCATTGTTTATCTGATTATATTGAGGGGGTTTCTCACTCAATTTGTACACTAGAATTTGAAAATAATAGAGATATTTATGACTGGGTATTAGATACTCTTAATCTAACTCCCCCAAGACCTTATCAACATGAATTTGCAAGATTAGGTATTAATTATACTGTTATGAGTAAAAGAAAGCTTTTAGAGCTTGTAAATGGTAACTATGTAAATGGCTGGGATGACCCACGACTTCCTACTATTGCTGGATATAAAAGAAGAGGATACACACCTGAATCTATTTTAAACTTCTGTGACCAAATCGGTATTGCAAAAGCAAACTCTATGGTTGATGTATCACAACTAGAGTTTTGTATCAGAGATGATTTAAATAAAAAAGCACCAAGGGTTATGTGTGTACTTGACCCACTTAAAATAACAATTGAAAACTATGAGGGAACTGAAGAAATAGAAGCTTCATACTACCCACATGATGTACCAAAAGAGGGTTCAAGAAAAATACCTTTTTCAAAAAAAATTTATATTGAACGTGAAGATTTTATGGAAAATCCTCCAAAAGAGTATAATCGTCTAACACCTGAACAAAGTGTAAGACTAAGACATGCTTATATTATCACTTGTAAAGAAGTAATTAAAGATACCAATGGAAATATCATAGAAATAAAAGCAGAATATAATCCTAACTCAAAAAGTGGGCAAGATACAAGTGGTATAAAAGTAAAAAGTGCTATTCAATGGGTTGATGCTAAAGAAGCAAAACAAATCGAAGTAAGACTTTATGATAGATTGTACAAAAATGAAGCACCAGAAGGTTTAGAAGATTTAAATCCAAACTCTTTATCAATCATAAAAGATGCACTTGTAGAACCTGCAGTTATAACTGATAAAGTTGATGAGAGATTTCAGTTTGAAAGACAAGGTTATTTTTATGCTGACCCAATAGATTACAGTGGTGAGAAACCTGTATTTAACAAAATCGTAGGACTAAAAGATTCTTGGGCTAAAAAAACAACTAAAACAGAAACAAAACCTGCACCAAAAATTGAGCCTAAAAAAGAGGTGATTCATGGGGAAGCAGAACCTTTAAACCTAGAACAAAAAGCACTTTTTGAAAAATATACAAATGAGCTTAACCTAAACAATGAAGTATCAAATATCTTAGCTAGAGATGAACAACTATCATCATTTTATGAAGAAGCTTTATCACAACTAAACAGCCCTATTACCTTAGCAAATATTGTGACAAACGAAGTAGCAAAAGAGTTAAAAGAAAAAAAACTCAATGAGCTTAAATTTACAGCAGTTGAAATTGCAGAACTTATTAAAATGGTAGATGAAGAAACTATCTCAAATAAAATAGCAAAACAAGTATTTGAAGAGATGGCACAAAGTGGAGAGAAACCAATAAAAATAGTTGAAGATAAAGGCTTGATACAAATTAGTGACCCAAATATTATTTTGCCTATTATTGATGAAATTATCGCAAAAAATCCAGAAATAAAAGAAAAATACAAAGGTGGTAATCAAAAACTATTTGGTTTCTTTGTAGGACAAGTTTTAAAAGCAACTGAAGGAAAAGCAAATCCAAAAGTAGTAAATGAGTTAGTTACAAAGCAATTAAATTCATAAATCAAAAGCTAGTTTGATACTAGCTTTTTTTAATAAACTTCTCTAAGCCATCATTTTTTATAGGGATTTTTTTAGAAAATTTTACGATATCTTCAGATATAGGCATACCACCTATTTTAGTCTGCATCAAATCAACACATAAATAATCATTTTCTAAGCTAAATCGTGCGTAATTATAATAAACAGAGGCTTCTTTATTTATTTCACTAAAATTAATCGTTTCATTTCTAAAAGAGGTATAATCCATCTTCCCTTTTCCAAAAAGCAAAGTAAAAATATAATAAGGGAATATATTAGGATTGATATTTAATTCATCTATTTTTATATAAGATTGTTTTTCAAAAATATCCTCTATGAGTTTTAAAAAATAATCATGATTTATCTTCCCTATTCCTTTTAATACTTCACTATTAATATATTCATATATCAAATAAGAATTCTCTTTTATATATTCTTTTAGTTCATTTATCTGCATTTGCACTCCACATAAGTTAATTTGGATTATACAGAAAGAATATGCAGAAAAAAGTTAAAAAGAGGAATATTATTATTAATATTAAATTCATGCCTAAAAAGTATAAATTTTCGTCACTTATTATCTTTATTTTTTCTGATTGAAAAAAGGACATGGCACACTTTTTGTATATTAAAAAATAAACAGAAGGTAATAATATGGTTTGTAAATTTCAAGAGATAAGCGATTTTTTCCATAAGTATTCACAACTTTTAGAAGGTATTGAAGAGCAAGAGTTAAAAGAGTTATTAGAAATATTCCCACATGCATGCAAATTTGTAAAATCACTTGATGAGGATATTGTTAATTGTGATGACTTAGAGTTAGTATCACAAAAAACATTAGAGTTATTTGATAATGCCTACGAACATGAATATACTAAAGATGATATTTTAAAATTTGCCGGTGTAACATGTAAAATATTTAATATCGTTGGTGCACCTAAATACCATGTTCCATTTATTCTAGTTATGTTGGCAAAACTCTGATAGTTATCATTTAACCGAAAATAAAATGACCTTAGTAAGAATAGAAAACTCAACGGCTAAAATTAAAATTTAAAATCTCTTTCTTAGCATCTCATAAATTTTATTATCTTCTCTTTTTCCTACAGCTAAAACTATGACTACTATTTCTGCATCCCTAACTTCATAAGCAAGTCTAAACCCAGAACTTCTAAGTTTTATTTTATAAATATTATCATAACCACTTAACTTATCTTTTAAGATTTTTGGATTTTCAAGGCGTTCTATAATCTTCTTTTTAAACTGCTCTTTTATGGATAAGTCTAGTTTATTATACTCTTTTAAAGCCTTTTCATGGAATTTAAGACTATAACTCATCGATATTTACTTTTACAAGATTTGAGCCATCATGAAGCCTCTTATCAATCTCTTTTGAAACTAAATAGTCATCGACTATCTCCATAAGTTTTTCATAGGTTTGAGCAGGTACTAAATAAGCACTTGCTTTATTATGATTTAAAATAGCCACAGCTTCACTACCAGCATCTTCAATTATAGAAGATGGAGACTTTTTAAGCTCACTAATACTAGCAGAATAGTTTGCTAAAATAGAGTTCATTTTAATATCCTTTTAAATACCTTTTTTAGTACTTATTTTAGCATTTAAATTAACTTATGTCAAATAGTTGTATTAGTACAATACACGAGCTTGACATACTCACAAAACTTATACTATAATACTATAGTATTACAAGGAGTGAATTATGGTAGCAATTAGAGAAACAACTAGTATAAAACTAGATAAACATACAAAAGAAGAAGCAAAAAAGATTTTTGCACAACTAGGTATTAGTATGGGAGATGCAGTAAATATGTTTTTTACTCAAGTAGCTTTAAATAATGGTATTCCTTTTGAAATAAAAATACCAAATAAAGAAACAAAATCTGTGATGAAAGATATTTTAGAAAATAAAAATATTGAAAAACTTGACTTAAATGAGTTAAAAAAATAATGACTCTTTTTCGTCATAAAAAATTTATCAATGACTTAAAAAAAGCAAACTTATCAAACTCACAATTTGAAAAAATGATTAAATACTTTAATCTACTCCTTGAAGAAAAAGAACTACCAACAGAAGTAATTGACCATCCACTAAATGGAGAATGGAAAGATTTCAGAGAATTTCACCTAGGTGGAGATATGTTAGTCATCTATCATAGAAGCGAAGATAAAATAACCTTAGCAAGAATAGGAACACATAGTCAGCTTTTCAAATAAGTTTATTTAACACAAAAAGCACGTAAGAATATCCTATTATATATTCTGTCTCTAGAATTTTATGAAATTATAATTATGTACTTAATTTCTTTCACTCATTGCTAATTTCAATCCCAAAAGCATAAGTATTAAACCACTTGTTTTATGAATATAATTTAGAACAATAGGTCTTTCTTTTATCCAAGAAGAAAGTAATCCAGAAATAAATCCTATTGGTGCTTTTAAGAAAAAAGTAATTAAGGCAAAAGTTGAACCCAAAATAAATAATTGCAATGTTTCATTTCCACCATTTGGTATTATAAATTGTGGTAAATATAAAAAATAAAATATTGTGATTTTAGGATTGCTTATATTAGAAATTGCACCTTGTATAAACATTCTTTTATAAGAGACTAGAGGGATATCATTCATTGCTAATTTATGAGTTTTTGACATAATGAGTTGATATCCAAGATATATTAAATAAGCTGCACCAATATACTTTATTAAATTAAAAAGCCACTCACTAGCAATTAATAATGCTCCAAGCCCTAAAGTTGCAAGAATTGTATGTCCCATAAGACCAATACTTACACCTAAAGCCGTCATTACTCCAGCTTTTTTTCCTTGTGCAATTGATCTAGACATAACTAAAATCATATCTTGACCAGGTATTAATATAATGACAATTGATGAAGCAATAAATAAAAAACTAATTATTTCCATTTCTATTCTTTCATTAAATAAAATTATCTGATATTCATTATATAATAATTTAAGTAACAAATAGCAATTTCATAAGGAAATTTATCTATTATAAAAATTGATAGAGGGAAGTACTATTTAATAATTTATTTTAAATTTTTAAAATATTTTTCTAATTCTTGAAAAAATTTTCTTTTTCCATCATTAATTTAGTGAATAAGATTTTAAAAGAGTTCAATGAAAATTGAAAAAATATTATGGGAGTTAACATCTGTTAATGACTATGATATTTTTTTGATTTAAAGTAGGAATCTTTAAAAAGTATGTTTAGTGATTTGATTTATTTTCGATAACTTTTTCACATTGCATCTTAAATTTGGGTAAGCCATTTCTTATAATCCACTCTATGATTGCTAAATTTATACCTTCATAATCATGAGCGATATATGTTCTTACATCATATAGACCTTTTAAGTCTTCTTTATCAAATTCGCTTAATATATCATCAGCATGGGATTTTTTTAGTTTATCAAATTGTTCAGCAATAGCTGTTAAGTGCATCAAAATTGCAGGTCTTATTGTTATAACATCTTCTAAGGCTTTTGTTATACTTCCAGCATTATCAACTATTTTTTCAATATACTCTATCTTTTCTATTATTAAGTATATTTTACTTATAGATTCTTTAGACATATATTGCTCTATCTAAAATAAATTTTTTAGCAGTTTTTCCCATACCTGAACTGTCGGCTAAATCAACAGGTACGCCAAATAATAAGCTTATTTCTGATTGAATCTCTTTTATTCTACTAATAGCTTGAAAACCATATCTATTTGCAAACTCAGGTGTAGCTTCAACTAATATATCTATATCACTATTTTCAGTAGCTTCATCTCTAGAATAAGAACCAAACAGTGCTTTTATAATAAAACCCTCTTTGTTAAATTGAGGTTTCAATTCTTTTAATTTTGATAAAATTTCGCTCTTAGCTAATACTGACATCTTAATAATTCCTTTTTAATTAGGATAAGTATAACAAATATTTAAAAAAAACAATATAAGATACCAGCAAAAGAATTATTATTTCAATATTCCTAGAATCAAATCAATGAATATAATTTTTAAATAGTTCAATGAAAATTGAAAAAATATTATGGGAGTTAACGTCTGTTAATGACTATGATATTTTTTTGATTTGAAGCAGAAATCTTTAAAAAGTATGTTTAGTGATTTGATTTATTTTCTGATGAAAATAAAAAGTGGCTCCGGCACCTGGGTTCGAACCAGGGACCAAATGATTAACAGTCATCTACTCTACCGCTGAGCTATGCCGGAACTTGTGTATAAAAAGTCAATTTAAAAAGAAGTTTGATGGCTCCGGCACCTGGGTTCGAACCAGGGACCAAATGATTAACAGTCATCTACTCTACCGCTGAGCTATGCCGGAATCTTTCTTCTCTTTAAATGGAGTGGAAGTATAGTAAAATTTGTTTTTATTGTCAAGTAATTTTGATGAAAATTAACAAATTTTATAGAAATTTAAGCCTGCACTATCAACTAAAGAAATTTTTGACATTTCTATTAGCTTTTCTAACTCTTTTTTACTATTTTCATCAAACATATTATCTATATCTTCTAAAGTTAAAGGTCGTCTCTCGAGCATAGATAAAATTTCTTCTTTAGTATATGAATTTATCTGTTTAGGTCTATTTTTATATGCAATATTTACATTTATATTTTCAAATCTTTTTGCAATACTTTCTAGTGTTTCAAAGCTCACTGGCTTTACATCATAAGCTGGTGGTCTATCTATTGTACCAATATCTACCCTATGTGGATTTATCTTTTTAACAGCTTCATATAGAAGTTCTATCTCTTCATCTTTATCATTTAAATCTTTTACAAAAAGTATTTCCAAAACAAAATCATTAGTTGTAGCTTTTCTAAACTCAATCATAGCTTCAACTATCTTTTCTATATCAATGTTAGCATGGATTCTATCAAGTTTTTTAAAACACTTTTGACTAACACAATCAAGTGATAGTTTTACCATATCAAATTTTAATAAGGCATCAAAAATCTCTTGTTTATAAATAGTGCTTCCATTTGATAATATCAAGGTTTTAGTATCATTTTTGATTTCATTTATTTTTGTAATCAATTCATCAAGTTTTGGATAAAGGGTGGGTTCTCCATTTGCTGTTATAGTAATAACATCTATTTTAGGATGCTTTGCAAATGAGTTTTGAATAGCTTCTAAGACTTCATCAACACTTGGATAGCTAGTCATCTTATCTATTGTTTTAGCAGGCTTTAATTCACAGTATAAGCAGTCAAAATTACACTGTTTTGTATCAGGAGATAAATCTACTCCCAAAGAGATACCAAATCTCCGTGAGGGAATAGGACCAAAGATTATATTTGACACTATTTTTTACTTACTCTTTGGCACTCTTTTACAAAGTGAATAGCATTTTCAACTGGAACATCAGGTAAAATACCATGACCAAGATTAAAAATATGCCCTTCCCCTTGCATAATGTTTTGGATTGCTTCAACACACATAGTTGTAGCTTCTTTAGAATATAATCTACAAGGTTCCATATTTCCTTGTAAAACATATTTGTCCCCAAGTTTCTCTTTAGCTAATGCCATTGGAGTTCCCCAATCTACACCAAATACATCAAAGTTTCCATATACTTTATCTAAAAATGCCGGAATACCTTTTGGGAACATGATTACAGGAATATGTGGATATTTTTCTTTTAAGTATTCTGCTATCTCAACCATGTATTTCCAAGAAAATTCATCATATTTTGCTGGTTCTATTGCAGCTGCCCATGAATCAAAAATCTGAACAACATCTGCTCCTGCTTTGATTTGATTTTCCATATATAATTTTACTACTTCAGTAACTTTTCTTAAAATCTTATGTAAAAGTTCAGGATTTGAGTACATCATTTTTTTACAGATATTGTATGTCTTAGTTCCTTGTCCTTCTATCATATATGTTGCTAGTGTCCAAGGTGCACCAGTAAATCCAATAAGAGCCTTATCTTCTGGTAATCTTTGTTTCAATATCTTAATTGTTTCATATACATAAGTTAATTTGTCAGCAGCTTCACTTTCACCAATTAAAGCATCAATGTCAGCTTCAGTTTTAATTGGGTCTTTAAAAATAGGACCCTCACCTTTTACAAAATCTAAGTGCATACCCATTTCATTTGGAATAACTAAAATATCACTAAATAAAATAGCTGCATCAACTCCAACTATATCAAGTGGTTGAATAGTAACTTCAGCTGCAAGTTCTGGATTGTGACATAGATTTAAAAAATTTCCTGCCTGTGCTCGAACTTTCATATATTCTGGTAGGTATCTTCCCGCTTGTCTCATCATCCATACAGGAGTGTATGGAGTTGGTTTTCTAAAACATGCATCAACAAATATTTTTGACATTTATAATTTTCCTTTAGTATTCTTAGTGTTTTCCAACTTTTCCTAGAAAGAAAAGTCCAACTGCAAGAGCAGTAACTGCAAGGGCGAAATATAACATTTCTAGTGCACCATTATATTGAGTATGTAAAACTCTTTGAAAAAAGTTAACAACTAAAACCATTACAATTACTTTAGCTATTTTATCTTTTAGCTGATCCAATGTTGTTATTGATAAAATTTTCGAATCATCTTTTGCTTCTTGTGAGTGGTCAATTGGTGAAATAAAAAGTTCATATATCCCAAATGAAAATATAAGCATTACAACAGCAATCAAGTATAAATCAACCGCACCAATAATCCCACTTACTATATCTTCATGGAAGTTTTCTGGATGGGCATGGGTAATAATTGTAGTATAAGCATATTTTGCTATTCCATACACATCCATACTTGCTACTACAAATAAAACTAACGCTCCAATAAGACCAAAGATAACTGCAAGGAGGACAAGAAATCTTGTCTTCCACATGCAAGCTTCAAAAATCTTCTCTATCATTAGATATCATTCTCCAAATCTATCCATTTTAAAGCAATTCTAACTGCATTTGTTGCAGCCCCTACTCTTACTTGGTCAGCAACATTAAAGTAGTGAACAATATTAGAGGCATAAACATCTTTTCTAATTCTTCCAACATAAGTAATATCTGTATCAGTTGATACTATTGGCATTGGGTATGCACTGTTTTTTAAATCATCAATTAGTTCAACATTTTCAAATTTTTCTAAAGCTTCTCTTACTTCATTTACATCAACATCAACACCATCTTCAAATGTTACTGTAATAGATTCACTATGACTTCTTAAAACTGGAACTCTTACACAAGTAGCAGCTATTTGCATATTTTTGTGCATTATTTTTTGAGTCTCTTTTACCATTTTCATCTCTTCTTTAGTAAACCCATTATCTTGCGCAACATCTATTTGAGGAATAACATTGTTTACAATTTGATGAGCAAAGGCTTCAATTTTTGTATCATCTAATTTAAAACTTAACATATCTTGCATCTGACGTACTAGCTCTTCCATACCTTTTTTACCAGCACCTGATACAGCTTGGTAAGTAGATACATCAACTCTTTTGATTCCATAAAGTTCATCAAGTGGTTTTAAAGATAATACCATTTGAATAGTAGAACAATTTGGATTTGCAATAATTCCTGTCTCTTTCCATAAAGATATATCTTGTGGATTTACTTCTGGCACAACTAAAGGTACATTTTCATCCATTCTAAAATGACTTGTGTTATCAATAACAACGGCACCTGCTTCTACAGCATATTTTGCGAACTTTTCAGATATAGATCCACCAGCACTAAAAAAAGCAATTTCAACATCATTTTCTTCAAAACAAGTCTCTGTTAATTCTAAAACTTTTACTTCTTTGTTTTTATACTCAATAGTACTTCCTACACTTCTAGCACTTGCTAATGGAACAATTTTATTAACTGGGAAGTCATACGCTTCCAAAACTCTAAACAGTTCTTCCCCAACTGCACCAGTAGCCCCAACTACTGCTACATTAAATTTTCTCATTTCTATTCCTCTCCTAATATATTATCATCTTCTATAGAATTATTTTCTTCTTTATCTTTTAAATTATATTCATCTAAATTGATACCATCCATAGTATCTGCATTTTCGATATCTAATTCATCATCATCTTCTTTTGGACATTTTGCAATTGATACAACCTTATCTTTTGCATCAACGTTTACAATAATTACACCAGAAGTATTTCTTCCAGCTTTTCTAATTGTTTCCATATCTACTCTAATCATTTTACCAATAGATGTAAGTGCCATCAAGTCTTGTGATTCATCAACTAAAACTGCACCTACAACATTTCCTGTTTTAGCACTTAGTTTCATAGAAATAACACCACTTCCAGCTCTATTTGTCTCTCTATACTCTTCTACTGTTGTTCGTTTTCCAATACCTTTTTCAGATACTGTTAATAACTCTTGTTCAATATTATCAACAACATTTGCATCAACTACGAAGTCTGTTTCATGTTTGAACTTAATACCTCTAACTCCTCTTGTACTTCTTCCTTGCTCTCTTGTTTTCTCAACATCAAATCTAATACATTGACCTAGACTTGTAAAAATCATCAAGAACTGTGTACTTGGAGTTGTAATCTTAGCTGTAACAATCTCATCTGCATCATCAAGAACAATTGCTCTTACACCGTTGCTTCTTATATTACTAAATTCTGATAATGATGTTCTTTTTACAACACCATTTCTTGTAAAGAATGCTAAAGATTTAGATTCATCAAAATCAGTTGTTGGAATAATTTCCATAATTTTTTCATCAGGTCTTAGGTTGATTAAATTAACAACTGCTTTACCTTTTGCTGTTCTAGAACCTTCTGGGATTCTATAAACTTTTAACCAATATAGTTGCCCCATGTTTGTAACAAACATTAAGGTATCATGGGTATTGGTTACAAAGAATCTTTCAATAAAGTCATCATCATGCGTAGTAACTGCAACTTTACCTTTTCCACCTCTTCTTTGTTTTTCATAAGATTTAATTGGTACTCTTTTTACATAACCATTATGAGTAATAGTAACTACCATTGGCTCATTTGGAATTAAATCTTCAATATCAATCTCATCATAACTATCTTCAATATCTGTCAATCTTTTAGTTGTATATTTTTCTCTTATTTCAGATAATTCTTCTTTGATAATTTCAACTAATTTTTCTTCTGATTTTAGAATAGATTCTAATTCTGCAATTAAAGCCATAAGTTCTTGATACTCAGCCTCTAATTTATCTCTTTGAAGACCTGTTAATCTTCCTAATCTCATATCTAAAATAGCTTGAGATTGGATTTCACTTAAACCAAATCTCTCTTCTAATTTTTCTTTTGCTTCAGCATCATTTGCACTTGCTCTGATGATTTTAACTACTTCATCAATATTATCAAGGGCAATTTTTAAACCTTCTAAAATATGTGCTCTTGCTTTTGCTTTTTCTAAATCAAATATTGTTCTTCTAATAATTACAGTTTTTCTATGTGAAATAAATACATTTAATAACTGTGGTAAAGTAAATATCTTTGGCTCTTTATTATATACAGCTAAAAGGATAATTCCAAAAGTTGTCTCCATAGGAGTTGACTTATATAAGTTATTTAAAACTATTTCACTCATAGCATCTTTTTTAAGTTCAATTACAACTCTAATACCATCTCTATCAGATTCATCTCTTACTTCTGAGATTCCTTCTATTTGTTTATCTTTTGTAAGATTTGCAATAAGCTCAATTAATCTTGCTTTATTTACCTGATAAGGCAATTCATCAAGTACAATAATCTCTTTTTTACCTCTTGTTTCAATATGATGCTTAGCTCTAATTCTAACTCTTCCACGTCCAGTATTGTACGCATCAATAATTCCACGTCTTCCAAAGATAGTTCCACCTGTTGGGAAATCTGGACCTTGAATAAACTCCATTAATTCATCAGCCGTAGCATCTTGGTTATCAAGAATATGCATTGTTGCATCAAGTAATTCACCTAAATTATGTGGTGGAATCTTTGTAGCCATACCAACTGCGATACCTTCACTTCCATTTAATAAAAGTGTAGGAACTCTTGTAGGTAAAACAGATGGTTCTTTTAATGTATCATCATAGTTTGGTACAAAGTTTACTGTATCTTTATCAATATCTTTTAATATATCTTCAGAAATTCTTGTAAATCTTGATTCTGTATATCTCATCGCCGCTGCACTATCACCATCTACTGAACCGAAGTTTCCTTGTCCATCAATTAGAGGTGCTCTCATTGAGAAAGTTTGTGCCATTCTTACAAGTGCATCATAAACTGAAGTATCTCCGTGTGGGTGATACTTACCAATTACATCTCCAACAATTCTTGCTGATTTTTTATATGGTGCTCTTGCACTCATATTTAAATCATGCATAGCATATAATATTCTTCTATGTACTGGTTTCAATCCATCTTTAGCATCAGGTAAAGCTCGACCAATAATTACACTCATCGAGTAGTCTAAATATGAAGACTTTACGGAATCTTCGATATTAATATCTATAATATCTTGATTTTCAAAAAGGTTTTCCATTGATATTGCCTTGTTATAAAATTTAGATATTTTATCTAAATCTTTCTTAGTATTAGTGAATAAAAAAGGGGGAAAGTCTAAAACTCTCCCCCTTATGTGAAATTAATCTAATTTTTATAAATTATTATCTTTTTTATACTTGATAATTGCATTATAAACTTCATCTTTTAATTTAAGTTTCTCTTTTTTCTTCGCTTCAATCTCAAACTGATCAGCATGAGCTTTTTCTAGCTTTTCAATTTCATCATCTAAAGCATTATGCTTTTCAAAAATATTATGAAAATAATTATCACTTGCTTTTAATTTTGCTATTTCTTCTCTATATTCATGTAACATATTAAATCCTTTTGTTGAATTGTGATTACATTATATCAAGTAATTTCTTATATTCAGACTTAAAATTATGATCTATAATCCGCATTTATCTTTACATTTTCGTATGTACAAAAGTGACATCTAGTCACTTTTGAAATAATTAATTACGATCTATAATCCGCATTTATCTTTACATACTCATAACCTAAGTCACAACCGTATGCAGTAAAACTTTCATCTCCCAAACCAATATCACAAATGATTTTATACTCTTTATTTTGTAATACTTTTCCTGCAGCCTCTTCGCATTTTGCATCAAAAACTATTTCACCTTTGTTAAATACTACTACATCATTGTAAGAGATAACTAAAGTATTTGCATCACACTCGATTCTACTAGCTCCAATTGTTGAAGCAATTCGTCCAAAGTTTGGGTCTTCTCCAAATAGTGCTGTTTTTACTAATAATGAGTTTGATAAAGCTTTTGCAGCTTTCATTGCATCTTCTTTTGTTACAGCATTTTTCACTTCAAAAGCAACACATTTTTTAGCACCTTCACCATCAGCAACCATTAACATTGCCATATCGTGCATTATTAGTTTTAATACTTCTTTAAATGCCTCTTTATCATAAGCATTTGATTTACCATTTGCAAGAACTAAAACTGTATCATTTGTTGATGTATCTCCATCAACAGAAATTGCATTAAATGTAGTTTCACTATTTTCTAATAATGCCTCTTCGATATCTTTTTTTGAAACTTTTGCATCAGTACAAATAAAACATAACATAGTTGCAAGATTTGGGTTTATCATTCCAGCACCCTTTGCAACTGCACCAATTTTGAAACTACTTCCATCTTCAAGTTTTACTTCATACATACAAGTTTTTGGATAAGCATCTGTTGTCATAATTGCCTGACTTAAATTTTCACCATTTTTACTATTTAAATCAAAACTATTAGCACCATCAACAATTTTTTGTATTGGAAGTCTATTTCCAATAACTCCTGTTGAACTCATAATAGGATTATGTAAATCAAATTTTAAAGAAGAAAAAATAGTATTAATATCTTCTATTCCTTTTTCACCAGTTAAAGCATTTGCATTTTTAGAGTTTATTAAAACAAAGTTTGTTTTAAAATCATCAGCATATCTTTGATAATGTTTTAGTGGAGCTGCTTGAAATTTATTGTTAGTAAAAACTGCCCCTACTTCACATAAGGTGTCACTATATATAAAACCTATATCTTTTTTATTATTTGGTTTTAAACCTGCATGAATTCCATCACAAAAAAAACCATCAATTTGGTCAATAAAACCTTTTATTGGAAAAATTGAAAACATTATTTACAGCACTCCTCTGGTACATTTTTTTGATTAACTAAAATTTTTGCTTTTGCAATACCTTTTTGGTTTCCTACTAAAAGTAATTTACAATCACCTTCAATAATAGTAGAACCTTTAGGCATTTGAATAAATCTTCCTCTTTTTTCTGTAATACCTATTACAGATACTTTATATCTATCTCTTAAATGAATATCTTTTAATTGTCTACTCACTAACCAAGAAGTCTCTTTTACAAGAACTTCTTCCATATCAATTGGAGTATCAGGTTTGTATAAAAACTCTTCAAGTACATTTTCCATATCTGGACGTACTGCCATAGCTGAAACTCTTTTTGCCATAAGTGATGGAGGAGCAACAACTTTATCAGCTCCAAGTTTTTTAAGTCTCTCTTTATCATGTTGCGTTTCAGCATTTGAAATAATCAAAAATGGATTATTTCTTCCTAACTCTTTTTCATAAAGTCTAACTGAAGCAATAAGTGTAATATTATCAGAAATATTTCTTGAAAGTGTTATAACACCTTTTGCAGATGATAGATGAGATTTTAAAAATGCTTTTTCTGTAAAAGCTTCTTCTTTTACGAAATAAGGATAATTAAACTCTTTTGCTATCTCTTCAATATTTTCACTTGGATCAACAACCACAAATGGCACATGATTTTCTCTAAACTGTCTAGCTAATTGAATTGTATATTCATTGTGATAAAATATTACAAAATGCTTACGAAGTCTTGCAATTTTATAAAGCATATTTCTTTCCTTATATAGTTCAATCAGGTTACCTTTTACAATCGCTTCAACCAGTACAGCAATTGAAAGTGTAAACAAAGCAAACCCAATAATAATAAGTGTGACGGTAAAAAACCTACCCGCATCAGAGATTGGAGCAATTTCTCCAAAACCAACTGTTGTAAAAGTAATACCTGTTTGATAAATTGCATCTAAAATTGGAAAATCATCAATTACTACATATCCAACTGTACCAATCATCATCAATAATTGAACGAGTACTAAGGGCACTCTAAAAGGTTTTAACTGTTGGTATATTAAGGGGTTAAGGTCGTATTCTGGCTTTGTAGATCTTATTTCCCAGCCAAGGGATTTTTTTATTTGACGAAAGATGCTCATAGAAGCACTTTATATTAGTGCCTCTGTTATGAGTTTTTCTTAAGAGTTCTTAACTCTTTTGCAGAGATTTTGATTTTTTGAGAAGTACCATCTTCTAAAGTAACTCTAATTGTTCTTAAATTTGGTAAAAATCTTCTTTTAGTTCTGTTTTTAGCGTGACTAACGTTGTTTCCAACCATTGGTCCTTTTCCAGATATTGCACATCTTCTTGACATCTTAGTTTCCTTCTGTTTTCAAAATATCTGCGAATTATATCTTTTTTATCTTAAGTTTAATTTAAACATTAGAAAGTATTCCTTCTAATCTTCTAATCTGAATCTCAAATAAAAATTCATCCCCAGTCTCTTTATTTGATTTTTTTATATTTTTTAGTTCATCTTTGTTTGATAATAATGCTTCAACTTTAAACTGCATTGACCTATCAGTTGGAGAATCCATTGTAGAAAAAATATCCACAACTTCTCTAGATGCACTATTGGCACTTACAAAAACAGCTGTTTTAAAAAACATAGCTTTTATAACATTTGAAGAAAAAGTTTTTACATAAGTTGGCAGTATATAAATATCTGCAGCACTATACAATAAATCAATATTTGCATAATCTTCTAAAAGAATTACCTTATCATCCAAATTATACTTTGTAAATTTAAATTTTAAAGTATAAATTTGCTTAGTATCACCTGCAATTATTGCTTTAAAGTTATTAGTAGTTAAACTTGAAATAATATTTAAAAATTCTATTACACCATTTTTCATTAAATTTTTTGCATGAAAAAGAATGATTTTATCTTTTTTATTAAAATTAAACTCTTGTGCTAAAAATTCTTTTGAATCTTTTGGTTTAAGATATGAAGATGTAATCGTAGGATAAACAACTTCAACCATATCATTAGTAATATTACAGACCTTAATCATCTCTTGTTTCATAGTGTATGAGTTAGCAATAGTTTTTTTAGAGTTTTCAACCATCTCAATTGACTCTTCATCTAAAACTCCACTATGAAAGTAAACATCTGGATAAGTTTTTGTTTTAAATGTTAATTTCTCAAAAATTGATTGTTTTTTAAAAACTTTTATATTTTCTTTCTTTAAAATTTCATCAATTAGTACATTTTTTTGTTTAAAATAAATTGATAAATTTTTATTCATTTATTACCTTTAATACATCATCCGAAGTTATAAGTTTCATACAATCATGATGACCAAAGGGACAAACCCTTTTCATACAAGGAGCACAATCTAAATTCTTAGTAATAATGTGTTCATGGGGATTGTTCCACTGATTTGTCTCTTTATATTTTGTAGGGCCAAAAATACTATATGTGGGAACTTTAAAGGCTCCAGCAATGTGCATAGGACCAGAATCATTTGTAATAAATAAATCTAATCCTGCAATTTTTTCAATTAATTCAGAAACTGTAGTTTCCCCAGCTATATTTTGATAGTTTGTTATACCATTCTCTTTTAAAAAGTCTTCAATATCTTTTGCAATATCAAGTTCTTCTAAACCTCCAAAAATAACGATGTCATATTTTGAAGCTAAGTTTATTGCAACTTTTGCAAACTCATTTGGATACCATCTTTTTGCACTTCCATAAGTAGCCCCTGGATTTATTCCTAAAGTTGATTTTGAATATTGAAATGGCGTAAAATAAAGTTTCAAATCACCTGCACTATTATTTTGATTTAATATCTTATTTATAAAATCATTATATTTTAAAACTTGATGTTTTTCCTCTTTAATTTTTTTATAACTAAATCTTTTTCTTGAACCAGTAAAAAAAAGTAATAATTTAGAAGTAAATGAGCTTCTAAAACTAACTGCCATATCAAATTTACCAAGTTGTTTAGCTAACTTATATAAAGAAATATAACGATTCTTTTTCTTTTTTGTATCATCAACAACTATAGTACTAACTCTTGGATGGTTTTTAAAAATCTCAGTTGAGACAAAAGACCCAACAATTGTAACCTCATAATCAATAAAAGTTTTTAAAAGATTTTCAATGGCAGGCGTTGCCATAATAGTATCACCAAGCCAAGTTGGTAGTTCAATTAATAACTTCATTTATCACTTTCAAAGTTTGCTCTACGTTTTTTTCAATTGAAAAGTTTTTTACAATTTCTAAATTTTGAGCTTTTATTTCAGATATCTTTTCTGGATTTTCTAATAAGTCATCTATTTTATTCACTATTGAATAATCTGTTGGTGTTTGCATTATATACTTATCGGTTAAAATTTCATGGGCACCATTTTGTTTTGTTGTAATTATTACATTTTCATAATTCATAGCTTCTAATACAACATTTGAAAAAGGCTCGTATCTTGTTGGAAATAAAAATATATCTGAAATGGTATAGAAATCTTTAACATCATTTCGAGCTCCTGTAAAAATAACTTTATCTTCAATTCTTAAAAGTTTTGCTAAATCCTCATAATATGAAAGTTTTTTCTCTTTACCTATAACAAATGCTTTAAAATTTCTATTTTTTAATTTTGAAAGAATATGTAAAAATTCCTCTACACCTTTTCGTTTAAATCCACTTCCAACATATGTGAAAATAGTCTCACTTTTTAATTTATCAAAAAAGAACTCTTTATTAATTTTTTCAAAAGCCACTTCAAAATCAAATTTTTCAAGATTAATTCCATTGTATATTACTTCAATTTTTGATTCATTTATTCCATAAGTATCTATAATTTGTTTTTTTACCATTTTTGAATTTGAAATAATCTTTTTTGCATTATTAAAACATTTTTTTTCAAAATATAAATAAGTTTTGTGTAAAGGATTAAGTTTAGACTTTTTTTCAATATCTAAAAAAACTTTATGAACACCATCACCTGCCCTATATATATCAGGACAAGAAATTCTCTCTAATGAAAAATAAAAGCTATTTTTTTTTAAACTACACACTTGTCTATTAAATAAAATAACTCTAATCCAAGATGGCAAAAACTTTGGTATAGTTGAATAAATTAATTCATGTCCAATACTTAACTTATTTAATTCATCAGACAATCTTGAAAGATATACTTCTGCTCCACCAAATTTTGTCTTATTTGCACGTATAAATTTTATTTTTTTCATTTATTATTAAGCTCTTCATTTTGATACTTATCTTTTAACATAAATATAAATGAAAATCCAATTATCAACATAAATGTTTGAAACATATGGTCTCGCATATTACTATCTACAATAAACCTAGCAAAAAATCCAGATACATTAAAAAATAATATTAAGGCATAAAAACTATTATATTTCATAAAAAAAGTATAAGATACATACATCAAGTATATCCCAAAACTTAACCAAATAATTAAACCAGGAATTCCAATACCTATAGCTAAATCAATAAATCCACTATGCGAATGCCCAACTTTTTGTACATCACCATATTTAATTTGTAATCCATGACTAAAAGCATTTCTTCCATATCCAATTCCAAAAGGATTTTCATAAATTAATTTTAATCCTTCATATCCCCATGCTATTCTTAAATAAGCTGAAGTTTCTACTGATTCGCCGTTAGGAAGAACAGGCCGTTTATATTTTTCATTATTTAACCAATTTTTATTAGTTTTTGTATCCAATGCATAAGGTATAGTTTGAATAAGAGTATCCCATCTTTTATCATTTTTAAAATTATACATAGCAGGAAATGTTAATAAAATAAATATCCCAAAAGAAATAATAAACTTAAACTTTTTTGTATATTTGTCATTATTATAAAAAGAGAAAAATAAACCACTAATTGTTAAAAATATAATTGCAACTACTCCATTTCTCATTCCTTCAAAAATAGAACTTAAAAGGGTTAATAAAATTATTATTAAAAGAACAAAATTGTTAATATTTAAAACTCTTTTTGATGTTCTAAAACGATAAATTACTTCTGATACTAAAAATGCCAATAATACATTTGTAATATAGTTCGATTTATCTGGCCCTTCAGTTAAACCTGAAAATCTACTAATTATTGACTTTGTCTGTATATAATATTTTAAAGCATATAAATCAACATACAAAACATGAACAAAAAGCATTAAAAATATTAAGCTATAAAAATTCTTTTGTAAATCTTTACTTTCTTTAGAGAAATAAACACTTAATAACCCAAAAGTAATAAAATAAGATAATGGAGTTATCCACTGACTTTTTATTTCACCTACGGTCCATGATGTTTCATTCGAAATAAAAAAAGCAATAAAATACAACCAAGTAGTAAATATTATTAAAATAAATAAAATATTCTTTATCTCTTTTGTAAAAGAAATATTAAACTTAATAGTCTTATTTTTAAGTAAGATATAAATTGTTAAAAATATTAAAATCAAGATTGAGATATTTCTTACAGCAATAGTATGTGCAATTGGTAGAATAAAAACTAATAATCCCACAAAAAATAAAATAGCTCTATTTAAAATTAAATTCATCTGCTTCCTTTTTTGACTTCTTTATAAATATCTTCTAATTTTTGACTTGATATTTTCCAATCAAATTTATTAACTGCATTATTTCTAGCTTTTAATCGTAAATCATTTAACTTATCAATATTATTAATTACATATTCTGTTATTTCAATAATTTGATTTAAATCTTTTGGATTTTCTATTAAAAAACCTGTTTTATTATTTTCTATAATTTCAGGTAAACTTGAATTATTTGATGAAATTAAAATATTATTTGAAGAAATTGCTTCTAATGCAACTAAAGGATGTTGTTCTGCATAAGTAGGAAATAGTATAATATCAGAAAAATTAAATATATTTGATAGTTTATCATGCTTAAGAGGCGGTAAATTAATAAATCTACTATTTTTTTCTAACTCTTTAATAATATCAATACTTTCTTTATATTGGCTACTTTCAGATGCGTTATAAGGAGTAGGTCCAACTGCAATACAAATAACATTATTATATTTATTTAAAATGTACTTAAATGTCTTTAAACTATTATAAAAACCTTTTTTTTCTTGTTTTCTACCTATATATGAAATTATTGTACTATCTTCTTTTATATTAAATTCTTTCTTTAAAATTCTTATTTCATCTACAGTTTTTAATTTAAACAGATTAGTATTGACACCATTATATACAACTTCTATTTTTTCTCTTGGATAACCTTTGTCCAATATAAGACCTTCTTTAGTAAAATTAGATACTGCAATATATTTATCAGGCATTCCCAAAGAACTATCAAATTTTCTCATTACATGTGAATGTATAATAATTTTTATATTCTTATTTTTTAAATGCTTTTTAAAATCATTAACTGGAAATTCAAGTTGATGTACATGTAAAATATCAACGGGATTTTTATTAATAATCTTAGCTAATTTTATATGTAATGGATAAGGATCTAATTTTGTAATTTTTTTAAACAATCTAACGTATAATTTACTTTCACTTATTCTAAAAACTTTCCCAAATTCTGTCTTTTCTTCATCTTTAGTATACTCTTCTTTATTACATACAAAATAATGTTCAATTTCCTTTGAAAAATATTTATAAAACATCTGAGCAACAATTGAAGGAGCAAATCCTCTAACATCTGGAATAGAACCATGAGGTATATATTGACAAACTTTCACTTTAAACCTTTAACTGACATATATTTTCATCATATGTAATTTTTTCAGGAATATCATAATCAAATTCAAAAATATCACTATTATTAACTATATTATCGATACATAAAGGATCTTTACAAGCTCTTACATGACAAAAATAATCTTTTATACTTTTATCTCTTAAAATTAAAATTTTTGCATTATAATCCAATATAGTATTTGGCGCAGTAGGTCCAAATATGCCGATAGTATCAATTCCCAGAGCTAAAGCTAAATGTAAAGGCCCAGAATCTACACCAATAAAAATATCAGAACTTTTTAATAATTTTAAATATCTAGTAGAATTAAAATTACTTTTAGTAAAAATAAACTTTTTAGCTTTGAATTTTTCTAAAATTAAGTTTTTGGGTATTGCAACAACTATTTCTATACCTAAAAATTTTTTTTGTAATTTTTCAATTAATACATTAGTCTGTTGAACTGTTAAATTTTTTTTAATATCTGTTGAAATTGGAGCAATTAAAATTTTATTCACATTTTTAAAATTAGGTTTTACTATATTAAATATTTTAGATGGTATTTCTATATTTAAATATAACCTAATTCTCAAATATAAATTATCCATTTTTTTAAAATTATCAAACTTTTTAAAAAAATAATATCTCTTTGTATATGTCAAATAGTATTCACTATCGCTACCATGTCCCCAAGGATTAAAGCCAATATCTATATTTGATTTTTTAAGATAATATATTGCCCACAAAAAACTTATTGGATTTCGCTTATTAACAGGAATAAATTCCACATTAGAAAAAGAGATAATTTCTTTTGCATAAATTAACTGCTGTCGAGGAAGAAGAATAACATATTTTTTATTTGGATATTTCTTAATAAATTCATTAATTATTTTTAAAGATATGATTGTATCACCATATCTAGAAAAAATTGAAAATAAAATACTTTTTGCTGTATCAATTTCAATATCACTTATTTCTCTAGATTTATGTTTATATTTCTCTAATCTCTTATTAATCAAATAATTCAAAATAATCCCTAATTACACAAATCTAAATATTTACGTACTGAATATTCAGCATTAAATCTATCAAGAACTTCATCTTCAATAGCCGGATAATAATTTAATGCGTTTGTTATATTTTTTGATAATTTATCAACATCCCCGACAGGAGATAAAAACTCTTTCAAATTACCTATTAAAAGCTCACTAGGTCCAGTTGGACAATCTGTACTAACTACTTTTGTACCTAAAATAAGAGCCTCAACTAAAACTAATGGTAGTCCTTCACTATTTGATGACATTACAAACAATTCTGCATTTTTTATCCAAGGATAAGGATTTTTCTGAAAACCTGGAAAGATTACCTTATTTTCAATGCCTAACTTTATAATTAACTCTTTTAATTCTTTTAAATATTCCTTATCTGAATCAGTATGAACATTCCCAATTAAAACAAGTGGTAATTGAGTATTAGATTTTTTATATGCCTCTAATAAGAGTTTTTGATTTTTTCTATTTTCAAACTTTGCCGCATAAATAATATATTTTTCTTTAGGTATATTTTCATCTAAAATTTCAGCTTTTTTTCTTATGCTTTCAAAATCAAAAGGATTATATATATTTTGAATACTTTTAGGTTTTATACCCATTTTCAAAGTAATATCATCTACTAAAGCTTTTGAAACTGTTATTATATTTTGATTATCATATCGATTTTTAAATTGTAAAAAAAACTTTAATTGTCTTCTTAATTTTTTTAAACCTTTAGTATTTTTAAATTTGCTTTTATAGTATTCATACATTGAATTTCTATATCTAATATAAAAATTATCAAGTTTAGCTTTTTTACCTAATAAATCCATATCTTCAGAATTTGAAATAAATAAATCAAATTTCTTTCCATCACTCTGTATTTCTTTAACTTTCTCTTTTAATTTAGTAGTCAATTTTAACTTATTGAAAAATTTACTTTTTGACAACACCCCATTTTCACTTAAATAATGAATATGATACAAGCTTGTATCTACTTCATGCTCAATTTTATTTTCAACAAGAATAATATGAACGTCATGTCCAAACTTATTAAAAGTTTCAGCAAAATTTAAAACAATTCTCTCTGCTCCACCACCAATTAAGGTATCGATTAAAAGACCAATTTTTTTCATATTGATTCCATTAGTAATTATTTTTTGGAGCATCAATTTTTATAAATATATTATCTCCTAAATAATGTTCATCTTTTGTATATTTATTGATTGCAGAAAAAAATGCACGTGAACATCCTTTCACTTTTCTATCATGTAATTCAACAATTAATAATCCAACTTTATCAAGCCATTTTGGATTATTCATAAAAATATCCTTTTCAGCACCTTCTATATCAATTTTTAAGATATCAATATAATTAATATTATTGTCTAACATAAATTTTTCTAATGTTATTCCTTCTATTTGCAAAGAATTATCTTCTGAAGTAATATTATCATTAAGTGTAAAAGATATAGATTCTACATTTGGGTTATCTATTGTAAGTAATTTATTCTCATACCATAAACCACAATTAGTATTTATTATATTTTTATACTCTTTAGTATGTTTTACTAAAGATTTAAAATTATTTTTTTCTGGTTCTAATGTATAAACTTTAGAATTAGGATATTTATTAGCAAAATAAACAGATGAAAGACCTATATTAGCTCCAATATCAACAATGACTTTAGGATTCATATCTTCAAAAGTAAATTTATACTCTTCATCTATAAATATTTTTTCAAAAGTACCAATATCTGCATCATTTACACGTAAATTAAAAGAAGCTTTATAATTTGGTAAATTAACCTCAACTAAATCTTTCCATTTATATTTTTTTAACCAATATAAATATAATCCTTTTAGTCCAAGTTTTCTAAAATATTTCTTTTCATTTCTCATTTATATTATCTCCATTAGTTTATTAATAATATCACTTACATCTTCGTTTTTAATATTATTTGCAATCTTTGTACTATCTTGTATTACTAAGTCCTTATATCCCCATGGATACCACTTATCCATATTAGTTTCTCCACTAATTGATATTGTTTTTACACCTAGTGCAGGTGCAACATGCATTGCACCTCCATCAAGAGTTACAAATAATTTTACATTTTTTATAAGCCCTGCTAAATCTATTAAAGAAGATGTCTTTATAAATTTTGCATTTGTTTTCTTAGCTATTAACTCAGCATTTAAAAAATCTTCAGGTTCTGCGGATATTAATATATTTTCTAATGCTAAACTATTAATAATTTTAATAAATTTTTCATTTTTATATTTATTGTTCTCTCGTCTTGATGATATATGAAAAAGAATAGCATTATTATACTTTACATATTTTTCAACATATTCTTTTGGTACATAGAAAAATATATTTTCATTATCATAATTAACTCCAAATTCTTTTAAACAATCAAAACAAAATTCAACCTCATGTTTTGTATTATCTACAGGAATATGAATATTAAAATTATCTTTCCCTTTTAAATTTTTTACTCCAACTTTATATCTAGCATTTGTAATATTTGAAAACAGTTCAGCAGACTTTGAATAATCGCTTCTAAATACAACTACAACATCATATTTTTCTTTTATAATATTAATTATAATTGCCAACTTCCCTAAAGCTGCTTTAACTTTTCCAAAAAAACCTTTTTTATGTTTAGGTTTTGTATAACAATAAAGTTTATCAACAAAAGGATTTTTATCAATTGCAGAATAATTATAGCTATTTACAACTATATCAATCTGATTATCTGGATATTTTTTTCTTAATGCTTCTATTGCAGGAGTTGTACAAATTAAATCACCTACATTATCATTTCTAACAAGAAGTATTTTTTTCTTATTTAAATCAACCATCAATTTTCTCAATTTCTATAAATTCTTTATTAGATTCTAGCCAAATGGCAAGTACTAATAATATCCACACATGATTAGAAAAGCTATACTTATTTTCTATATTAAAATCATAAATTTTTTTTCGTATATTTTTATCAAAAAAGTCTAAAATATTACTATCTAAAATATATTTTTTTACTAATAAATCTAAGTCTTTTATCCAACCTTGTAAAGGAGGAGTAAAACCTGCTTTCTTTCTATGAATTATATGTTTTGGAACACCTGTTTCTTCTAAAATATCTTTCAATATTCTTTTACTGTAACCTTTATTTTTAAAAGATGGTTCTAATTTATTAATCCATTCGATAAATTTTACATCAATAAAAGGAGCTCTAGCTTCTATACTATTTGCCATTCCTGAAATATCAGATTTTGTTAGTATATATTCTGGCAAATGAGTTATTTGGTCTATTGCCATTAAAGAATCTATATTATTTAAATTTTTATGTGTTTCAAAATAATCATATATGTCATTATTCCATACTTTTTTAGTAATTTGCATAAAATCTTTATTAAATAATTCAAATTTTTGTTTTCTTGAAAAGCCTGTTAACCTTAAGTAATATGTATCCAACAAATTTCCAGATAAAGACTCACTTATACGAGAAAGTTTTCCTATCCCTTTTGATTTATTTAAACTCAAATCTAACCTAGAAAGTAATTTATTATTTAAATCATAAAAACTATTAGGAAAATAGTTTAAAAAGGCATTTCTTTTATGAATATTATATCTTTTATATCCACTAAGCATTTCATCTGCCCCATCTCCACCTAAAACAACTTTTACATAATCAGAAACTCTATTTGCTAAATAATATGTAGGTATTATTGAGGGGTCAGAAAAAGGCTCATCATAATTGTTAATTATCATTTCCAAATCATTTTCCAAATTTGGCTCAACTAAGAACTCTGTATGGTTAGTTTTAAATATAGTTGATATCTCTTTTGCATAAACTCTTTCATCAAATTTTGAATCGTTAAAGCCTACAGAAAAAGTATTAATATCTTTTGTATTTTCATTTTCTCTTAACAGTGCAACTATAGATGAAGAGTCTATTCCTCCACTTAAAAAAACTCCAACTGGAACATCAGAAATCATTCTAATATTAATTGAATCAGATAATAACTCTTTAGTTTTTATTTTAGCTTCATCATAAGATATTTTTTCTTTTGGTTCAAAAAGGGGTTGCCAATATTTTTTTACTACTAATGTTTTACTAATTAAAGAAAATTTAATAAAATGTCCTGAGGATAATTTTTTAATATCTTTAAATATTGTTTTAGGGGAAGGAATATATTTTAAAGAAAGATATTCACTAATAGAATCTAAACTTACTATTTTTTTAATTTCAGGTATTGGATAAAAAGATTTTAATTCAGATGCAAAAGCAAAAGTATCACCATCAAAATAATATTTTAATGGTTTTGAGCCTAATCTATCTCTTGCTAAGAAAAGTTCTTGTTTCTCTATATCATAAATACAAAAAGCAAAAAAACCTCTAAATAAATCAAGGCATTTTTCGCCATGTTCTATATAAGAATAAATTATTACTTCAGTGTCAGTATTTGAATTAAAAGAATAACCTTTTTTTATCAATTCCTCTTTTATTTCCTTAAAATTAAAAATTTCCCCATTATAAGTAATCCAATATTTTCCTGATTTATCAGACATAGGCTGATGTCCTAATTTAGATAAATCTATAATACTTAATCGTTTATGGCCAAAAGCTAAGTTTGCTTCAACTTCACTATTGCTA
Organism: Arcobacter sp.; assembly: GCF_050300555.1. Classification (NCBI taxonomy): domain Bacteria; kingdom Pseudomonadati; phylum Campylobacterota; class Epsilonproteobacteria; order Campylobacterales; family Arcobacteraceae; genus Arcobacter; species Arcobacter sp. The sequence goes on along the minus strand of NZ_JBNKXY010000005.1, from coordinate 30,487 downwards.
TTATCAAATGTATTAAAAAGTTTTATTCCAGAATCATCAGGACCTCTATGGGAAATATAGTTTAACATTGACTCTAAATTACATGAGTTAAACTTTCTCTTTGTGGAAAAAATTCCAACTATGCCACACATTTATTTAACCTTTTTAATTGAAGTTTTACACACTCTAATACTTCTTCAACTTCTATAAGATTCATAGCATCTTGACTTCTTTGTTTTTTAGGTTTATCATTTATAAAATCTCCATCTTTTTGAATAACAATATGTTTTTCAAAATCTTGATATGGACCAAAAATTTTTGAATCAGTAGGTGAAAAGAGAGAAATTGTTGGAATATTTAAAGCTATTGATAAATGAAGTGTTCCAGTATCATTTGTAACTAAGAAATCTATTTCTTTTAATTTATAAGGTAATTCATCTATATTTGTTTTACCACATAGATTTATTACATACCTTTGATTAATCTTTGATATTACAAAATCAGATAGTTTTTGTTCATTCTTTAATCCAAAAAATGTGATAGAATACTCTTCTTTAATCACATCATCAAATCTATTTATAAGAGTTACAAACTTTTCTAATGGCCACATTTTATAATTGTCAGCGGCTCCTAATTGAATACCAATATTTAGTTTTTTTTCTTTTTTATAATTTTCATAAAAAGAATTTGGCAAAGAAATAGTTTTATCTATTATTTTAGGATTAAATACTTTTACTAAATCTAATCTATGTTCAATAATATGTTTATTATTATAATCTGGTTTATTTAATATAAATTTTGAAAATGATGCAGATATCTTTGAAGGATAATTTATTGCTTTTAAAATATTTCTTACATTTGAAGCTAGCGCAATAAATAAATCTTGAGGTCCATTCGAGTGTAAGAAAAAGATAGTATCAAACGCCTCTTTTTTTATATGTCGAACATGCTTTATTAATCCCCAAAAGTTACTTTCATAAGTAATTACTTTATCAACATACTCGAAAGAAATAAATAAATTCTCTAGATTTTTATTTATTAATAATTCTATATAAATATCTGGAAAACTTTTTCTCAAAGTTTTTATAGCAGGCGTTGATAATAAAAGGTCACCTAATGCAGTATTTGAAACTATTAAAACTTTTTCCATCTTTATAGCTTCATCTTTATGTTTAAAATTAACCATAATTTTATTATATAGTTTAATAAGTTTTTTCATTATACTGTCAACATTTCATTATAACAATTAATTATTTTCTTAGTTGATGAATCCTTAGAAAAATTCTCAACTATAAAATTTCTATCAAGATTTAAAAAGTTTTTATTGTCTAGATTTTCAACCATCTTGCAAACATTTTTATAAACACTTTCTAAATCCACATCTGAAATTAAAAAATTATTCTCTTTATATAAATCAGATGTACTTCCATCATTTGTTGATACAACATTTTTATTCATCAATAAAGCTTGCATAACAGATTGAGGAACTCCTTCTCTTTCATCTGATGTAAATAAAAAAATATCAAGTGTTTTTAAAAACTGGGGAACATTGCTTATATGACCTAATAAAATTACATCATTTTCCAAAGACAATTCTTTAATTTTATTTTCAACAAAATCACGCATAGGACCTTCTCCTGCAATGTAAAACTTAAATTTTTTATCTTTATATGAATCAATAAGTCTTCTTGCAATTTCTAGAAAATTATCATGTCTCTTACAATCTCTTAAAACAGCCACATTTCCTATAATAATAGAATCATCCATTTTAAATAATTTTTTAGATTCTGCAATATCATATAAATTAGGATCAAATATTTTTTCATCAATTCCAGAAGCTATAGATACAATTTTATTAGGATTTATTCGATTATATTTAATCATATCAGCTTTTACACTTTCGCCTGTGGTAAATACATAATCAGCTAGTTCATTAATAAAATTCAACCTACTACTTCTAATCTTATTTGATAAATGCCTTGTTCTAATAAATTTTGCACCAGAAAATTTAGCAGCAAGCCCTCCAACCCAAGTATCTTTTCCACTATGAGTATTAATAATATCTATTTTATATTCTTTTACTATCTTTATTAAAGCAAACATTGTTTTAAAATCTACATTTCCTCTAAATGGTAAAGTAAAAACTTTAATATTATTTTCAATTGCTTTGTTTTTTATAGTTGAATTATCTCTACAAGCTAAAAATACTTCAATACCTTTTTCTCGAACAGCAATCATTTCATTAATAATTCTTATTTCTTGTCCACCCCAACCATCAGACCACTCAGTATGTAAAACTTTAATACCCATTAACCATCTCATTTATATTTTTCTTAATAAATTCAAAATCCAAATTCATTAGACAATCGCTTATTTTAGTTCCATCACATCCATCTTTTCCACAAGGTTGACAATCTCTTGTTTGGGCTATTACTCTATGTTTACCCATAGTTTGAAACCCATTTCTTTTAGTATAACCACTTTCCATACAATCATTATCCCAAGGTCCCCAATGATCAGTTCCACTAGGTCCAAAAAAAGCTAATACTGGTATATTATTTGCTGCACTTATGTGCATAATTGAAGTATCAACACCAATAAATATTTTTGCTTTTTTATTTAAACAAGCAGTCTGTTTTAATGTTAATTCTCCAGCTAAACTTATCGGTTTACTTTTACATAAAGATAATATATTATTTAATCTATCCAACTCTTGTGATACAGGGGCTGCTGTTAAAAGAACTTTTATCTTTAACTCACTTTCACAAAAATCAATGATTTTTGCCATTGTTACGTCACTTATACATTTAAACATCCATCTTGAAACTGCATGAATATGTATAAAGTTTTTAATCATAATATCTTTTTTATTTAAAAGTTTATCAACTATTTCTTCATCTTTTAAAGACCAAAATATCTCAACTTTTTTTTCTTTTATCTCTAAATCAAACTCTCTTAAACTATCTAAGTCCATCTCTAAAGTGTGTCTAAATCCCTGTTTTGGTAGATAATTTGTAAATACATTCTTAGTAAAAATATTTTTCCCACCTGGATATCCTACTTTTATTTCTGCTCCACTTAAGAGAGCCAGTTGGGCACCTCTATCACCTTCGGTTGTATTTATAATCATATCATATGAGTTTTTTCTTATAGAAAAAGCAAATTTTATCTCTTCTATGATTCTCTTAATTGGTGAATATTTTTTTATCTTAGCTCTATCATAAATAATTACTTCATTTATATTTGGATTTAATGTTACCATTTCCTCACAGCCTTTATTAACTGCTACATCAATAATTGCATTAGGAAAATTTAGCTTAAGGTTTTTTATCAAGGGTGTAATTAAAAGTACATCTCCAATATTTCTAAACTTCATTATTAAGATTTTTTTAGGATTTATTTTATTCATTTAATATATTTCCAAAATGTATATTGAGCATAAAGTTTCGATATAACAAATCCATGCCAACCATCTTTAAAACCTTGCTTTAGAATATAAAGTTTAAAAAAAGTCCAATATGGATTTATGATTGCTTTAAATAAACTCTTTTTTTTATGATTTAGTGTTGAATATCTATTTTGTTTAATTATAAACTCATCAATACTTTCATATGCTAAATGTATCATATGATTTTTTAAATTTTGAGCTTTTGTTTGCAATTGAACACTTTCATGAACTGCTACTTCATTAAACTTTCCAAATTTTCTATTAAAAAGTCTAATTGAGTAATCAGGATATAAACCACAAGTTTTTATATCTTTTCCAAAAAAGTTATTCAATCTTGCTACAAAATATCCATTGGCAGTTGGATTTTCTAAAGTTTCTAAAATCTCTTTTTTTAACTCTTCTGTTATTCTTTCATCACTATCAAGTACAAACACCCAATCATTTGAAGCCAACTCTACTGCTCTATTTTTTTGAGCACCAAAACCTCTCCACTCTTCTTTATAAACCTTAACACCTAATTCACTTGCTATTTTGCAAGTATTATCAGTAGAGCCACTATCTAATATCAAGACTTCATCAGCAAATAAAGAAGAATTTATAGCATCACTTATAAACTTCTCTTCATTTTTTGTAATTATTACAACAGATAGTTTATTTATAGATGTGTTCATACTGATTCTTCCATCTTTGATGTAACCAAAACCATTCATTTGGTTTACTTCTAATTACTTGCTCTGTAATATCTGCTTGCTTTTGAACACACTCTAAAATATCTTTTTCTTTATCTTCACTATTTGATACTTCAAACGACTCAAAAAACTCTATTTCATAGTTTTCATTATCAATAGATTTTATAAATGCAGGAATAATAACTGCATCAAATTTTTTTGCTAAAACAGCAGCACTTGGAGTATGTCTTGCTTTTTTACCAAAAAAATCAATTAAAATTCCCTCTTCATTTTTTGTATTTTGATCAACTAAAATTCCCACTGGTCTATTTTTCTTTAGAGCTTGTACCATACCTTTCATAGCACCTGTTTTACTTAATAACTCCACATCAAACTGTTCTCTATTTTTAGTTAAAATTTTATTCATAACATCACTTTCTAAATCTCTACCTACAATTGAAAGTGGTGTAAGTTTTGCAGCAATTGCCAATGATAAAAGTTCCCAATTTCCATAGTGTGCAGTCATGATAATAATTTTTCTATTTTCTTTTATAAGCTTTGTAAGAAAACTCTCATTTTTAAAAGTTACTTTACTTAGTACTTCTTCTTTTGTTGCACCTTGATTTCTTATAAAATCAGCTAGGGTATAAACTAAGTTTTTATAACACCCTTTTATAATCTCATTTTTTTCATCTTCACTTATTGTATCTTCATATGCCAAATCTAAATTTGCTTTAGCAATTTTTCTATGTTTTTTATTTATTGAAAAAAGTATATAACTTAAAAAATCTAAAATAGTATATAAAATCACATGTGGAGTATAAATTATCAAAAATCGAAAGCCAGTAAAAAGAAATAAATAAATTTTATCCATATAATAAACTCTTTGCCTCTTTTATAATTATCTTTTCATCAATCTCTTTGATTGAGAAATCATTTTTATTAAGTTTAAAATGATTTACTTTACTATTAGATTTTACTATTTTATTTATTGAAGTTTGATAAATTCTATTAATAGGAGTTGGACCAAAAATAGTTATAGATGGAATATTTAATCCCCATGCCATATGAGTAGGTCCTGTATCATTACCAATAAGTAAATCAACTTTTGAGACAAGTGCTTTTAAACTATTTAGATTTATTTTTGGTAAAGCTTTTATGTAATTTGAATTTCCCTCAAGCCACAAAGCTTTTTCTTTTTCACTTTCACTACCCCATACAACTATACAATTCTCTTTTAATTCATTTGCAATATTTAAAAACTTCTCTTTAGGATAGTTTCTACTTTCCCATGTTGAGCCAATTACAAATATTATATTCTTTTTATCATTTTTTATATAATCATATATAATAGGATTCTCATCTTTATAAAATAAAAAAGGCTCTTTTTCTAATATCATCTTAGATGTTATTTCAAAATTTAAAGGAGAAGATAATACCTTTACATTTCTATCAATTGTATTTTCATCATAAGGAATTGTTACTTTTTTATTATAAAAAAGTGTTGCACTTTTTTCTCTAATTGAGTTTTTATCAAAACCTGCTACAGTTTTAGCCAATAGTTTTGATACTATTGCTGATTTAATTAAACCTTGTGCATCAATAACCAAGTCATAATTATTTTTTGAATATTTTTTTATTAATTTTATTTGATTGATAATTTCAAATTTGTTTTTTTTTATTGCTTTTAAATTTACTGAAAAGATATTATTTATATGTGGATTATTTTGAAGTATTTGTGAAAAACTCTCCTCCACAAACCAATCAATTAAAATATTTGGATATTTTTTTTTAATATATTGTAAAGCAACCATTGCATGGATAATATCACCCATTGCAGAAAGCTTTACAATAGCAAGCTTCTTAATTTGATTCATAAACTACTTTATTTTGATTTTAATGCCCTTTGGCATTTGTAATTTATCTAGTTCACTTTTTACTAGATAGATATCACTTTCCATATCAATACATAGTTTACTATCTTTTAAGTTATACTCTACTTTTGGAGAAGAGAGATCATTATTTATTAGAAGATTTAAAGATATCATAAAAGATAACCACTGCATTGTCTCAAGAGAAGGAAGAAGCATCCTATATCTAGTTATATCTTTTTGCATAGGCAATGATTTTTTAGAAAATTTAATTATATGAGCAACCGTTACCCTTGAAGAGTGCAAGAAATCGTAGTTTAAACCATTTAATATAAAATCCGCCGTACTATCATTTCCCTTATAAAAGTTCAAACTATTTCCTATAGAGTGAAGTTTTGAAGCAATTACTAAAAGTGTTCTATATTTATCATCAAGTTGATGTATTGGTTTTAATACATCAAAGATTTTTCTTGCGTTGGCACCATTATAAGAGCTAGTTTTATTATCAACTTCGAACCTATCAAGTAAGCTTCTAACACTTACATTAAAATTACTTGGAAATTTACAATTTGAGTTTCTTAATAAATCAGTTAAATAAACACCCTCTCGAACTCCTGCCCCAGAAGTGATTACTTGTTTTATATTTAATTCTTCTAATATTGTGTTAAATATAAAAGTTCCCTCTTTAATTGTGTCAAATCTCTCTTTTTTTACACCTATAACCTTTAAAGTATTATTATTCTTTGCATTTATAATTGCATCAAAAACATACTTATTTGAAGGAACATCATAACTAAATCCATGTAAAACATCTAAAGGATAGCTATTTCTTTTCATAACTATTTTACTCAATGCTCTTATACTTCCACCAATACCAATTACTATTTCAGGTATTTCATATCCACATGTTTTAAGCTCTTCAAGTTTATTTAAAATATAGTTTTTTGCACCTTGTATGTCACCTTTAAAAAAATATAGTTCACTAAGTCGTACAGTACCAATATTTAAAGATAAAACATGCTCAATATTTCCATTTTTAACTATGGCAAACTCTGTAGAACCACCACCAATATCTACAGTTATAAAGTTATTGGCATTTATAAGATTTAAAGCAGCTACACCACCATAATATGCCTCTTTTGAACCATCAATTATTTTGATATCTAAGCCTAATTCATTTTTTACTTTATTTACAAATATTTTGGAATTTGGTGCATCCCTCATTGCAGAAGTTGCCACGCAGAAGATTTTTCTAGATTTTAGAGATTTTGAAATGTTTAAAAAAGATTTTAAAGAGTTAAATGCTCTTTGCATGGGAACTTCTTGTAAGTTCCCACCATTTTCATATGAACCTTCAGAGATTTTTACTCTTGCTTTGGTTTCATTTACAAGATGAAAAGCAAAACGGCTACTTTTTTGCATCACAACCATACGCATTGAGTTAGACCCAATGTCTATAATAGTTGTAACCTTAGCCATTAATTATACCTCTTCTTCCTGTAACTGCTCATATTTAAATCTTAATTCTTCCATTGTTTCTTGATTATCAGGGTCAACTATAATACAATCAACTGGACAAACTTCAACGCATGCAGGCTCTTCATAATGTCCCACACACTCTGTACATCTATCAGAATCTATTATATATATTGGATCCCCTTCTTCAATTGCCATATTAGGACACTCTTCTCTACAAGCATCACATGCAATACATTCATCCGTTATAATTAAAGACATAATAATCTTCCTATTTTTAAAATTAAATTATGGAGTTATAACCTAATATTTATTAATAATTTCTTTAATTAGACAAATATTTCTTACAGTTTTGATAATAATATAAAATTTTAAGATTTTTAAAAGGTTAAAATAGGGAGAACATAAAAATAAGAGAGTAAAAATACTCTCTTATTTTATGATAGTTTTGAAAGGATTAGTTTCGCAGCTTCTCTACCATCAAGTGATGCAGTTACTGCTAAATTCGCACCTCTTTGGCAATCACCACCTGCAAAAACTTTTTCATTTGAAGTCATATAGTTATTTGTTTCTACACCACCCCAAGAGTTTGTTTTAACATTTAAATCATTAAAAAATGATGGTACTTCTGGTTTAAAACCTAATGCTAAAATTACTACATCAGCTTCTTCAAAATATTCACTACCTTCATTTATTACAACTTTTTGTCTTCCTGATTCATCTGGTTCACTCATTGAAGTTGTTAATAATTCAATTTTTACAACTTTTCCATCTTCTACTACAAAAGATTTTGGAGAAGCATTAAATACATATTCAACACCCTCTTCTTTTGCATTTACAACCTCTTTTTTAGATCCTGGCATATTTGCTTCATCTCTTCTATAAACACATTTAACAGTTCTAGCACCTTCTCTAACTGATGTTCTAACACAGTCCATTGCAGTATCTCCACCACCAATTACAACTACATTTTTATCACTTACATCAATAAAGTCTTCAGGTTTATTTCCAAAATTTCTTTTTTGAATAGCTGTTAAAAATTCCATAGCCAAATGAACATTTGAAGATTTTTCACCTTCAATTCCTGTATAGTTACCTAAAGTAGCTCCAACACCTAAATAAATTGCATCGAACTCTTTTTCTAAATCTTTCGCAGATTTATCTTTTCCAATCTCACAATTTAAATGTAGTTTCATACCAGCATTTACTAACCAGTCAATTCTTCTTTGAACAACACTTTTATCAAGTTTAAAACCAGGGATTCCATATGTTAAAAGTCCCCCTGCTCTATCTGCTCTTTCAAATAATTCTACAGCAATTCCTCGTCTTAGTAAAAAAGTAGCTGCAGATAAACCACTAGGTCCTGAACCAATTATTGCAACTTTTTTATTACTTGTAACACCTGGATACGTTGGTTCCATTCCTTTTTCAAAAGCTTTTTCACTAATATGAGTTTCAATAGCTCCAATAGAAATAGCACCATGACCAGTATTTAAAGAACATGCACCTTCACATAAAACATCTTGTGGACATATTCTTCCTAAAATTTCAGGGAAAGGAGATGTCTCATTAGATAAAGCAAATGCTAAATCCAAGTTTTTAGTAGCTGTTTGTTTTAACCAAGCTGGAATATAGTTCCCTAAAGGACATCCTGTATGGCAATATGGATCTCCACATTGCATACATCTATCAGCTTGTTCTTTAGCTCTTCCTTTTTCGAAAACTTCATATATTTCACCAAAATCTTTTAATCTTTGTAATACATCTCTTTTTTCAGGATTGATTCTTTCAAATTTTGTAAAGTTTAACATATCTTAATCTCCCTTATCCGGATCTAGTGGTAACACTGTCATATTTTTAGGTTTTACCATCCAGAAGTTTCTAATTTGCGGTCTAAAATTATCTAGAATTAAAGCTGCTCTTTCTGATTCAGTTTCATTCTCATAATCCATTAATAATCTTTTTAAATATAATCTTTCTCGCTCTGTATCATCTGTATCAATTCTAACCGCTTCAATTAGCTCTTGATTCATCTTATCCACAAAAGATTTTTCAGGGTCATAGATAAATGCCAACCCACCAGTCATACCTGCACCAAAATTGATACCTGTATCACCTAAAATTACTACAATTCCACCAGTCATATATTCACAAGCATTATCACCTGTTCCTTCAACTACAGCAATTGCTCCAGAGTTTCTAACTGCAAATCGTTCCCCTACTGCTGCTCTTACATAAAGTTTACCACCAGTTGCCCCATATAAACATGTATTTCCAGCTCCTGCAAACTCAGGACCTTGATGTGGAGTATTTACAATAATTTTACCACCATTCATACCTTTACCAACATAATCATTTGCTGCGCCATAAAGATTTAAATTCATCCCTTTTGATAATAGTGCTCCAAATGATTGTCCAGCAATTCCATTTAATTCAAAATTAATAGAGTTATCAGGTAAACCTTTATCCCCATAATATTTTGCAATTTCACCAGAAATTAAAGTACCAAATGATCTATTTAAATTACAAATAGTCTCTTTAACTTTGATAGGCATTTTAGGGTTTTCTATTGTTCTATGAACTTTTTTTAATAATGCTTTTTCAAACTCATTTTTGTCATATGGTTCATTTTTTGCTTTTTGACATGTATCAACTCCATCAACTCGTCTTAAAACATTTTGGAAATCAAATTTTTTAGCAAATTCATCATCAATTACTTTTAATAAATCACTTCTTCCTACGATTTCTTCAATAGTTTTATAACCTAAAGATGCAAGTATTTTTCTAACATCTTCAGCAATAAATGTAAAATATGAAATAAGTCTTTCAACAGTTCCTGCGAAATGACCTCTTAAATCTTCATCTTGAGTTGCAACCCCAACAGAACATTTATTTGTATGACAAATTCTTAAAATCTTACATCCAAGAAGTGTAAGTGCAGCTGTTCCAAAAGCATAAGATTCAGCACCTAACATTGCAGCTTTTACAACATCAAGCCCAGTTTTTAACCCACCATCAGTTTGAACATGTACAAACTCTCTTAAATGGTTAGCTTTTAAAGCATTGTGAGCCTCTGCAAGTCCCATTTCCCAAGGATTACCTGTATGTTTAATAGATGTAAGTGGAGCAGCACCTGTCCCACCATCTGAACCAGAAATAACAATTCTATCTGCATATGCTTTTGCAACACCAGCTGCAATTGTTCCAACACCAATAGTTGAAACAAGTTTTACTGTGATTTTAGCTTCTGGATTAATCTGTTTTAAGTCAAAAATCAACTGAGCTAAATCTTCAATAGAATAAATATCATGGTGTGGTGGTGGAGAGATAAGTGTAACACCTTCAACTGTATGTCTTAAACTTGCAATTAATGGAGTAACTTTATGCCCTGGTAATTGTCCACCTTCTCCTGGTTTTGCACCTTGTGCAACTTTAATTTGAATCTCTTCTGCACTTCTTAAATATCCAGGTGTAACCCCAAATCTTCCAGATGCAACTTGTTTGATTTTAGAGTTTTTGATTGTTCCAAATCTTTTTTGGTCTTCTCCACCCTCTCCTGAGTTACTCATACCACCAATAGTATTCATAGCAATAGCCATTGCCTCATGTGCTTCTGGAGAGATTGATCCTAAAGACATTGCAGCAGTTGCAAATCTTTTGAAAATATCTTCTAAAGATTCTACTTCACTTACATCAATAGCTTTTCTATCTGAATTAAATTCAAAGAAATCTCTGATAAATTTTTTATCTCTTGTTTCTACAAGTGTTCTTAAGGTATCAAAATCTGTAATATCTTCTTTTTCAGTTGCTTTTTTATTGTGCATAGCATTTGTAGTAGCTGGTCCATAATCATGGTATTCGCCACCTTTAATATATCTGTAAAATCCACCTAAATTTAGTGGGAACATATATGTATCATCACAGTATGCGTTGAAATGAATTTTTTCTATTCTCTCTTCAATATCTGCATAAGTTAAACCTGCTAAATCTGAATGACTACCATGGAAACAATCATTGATAATTTCATCACTTAATCCAATTACATCAAATAAAGTTGAATTTCTATAAGATGCAACTGTACAAATACCCATTTTAGACATGATTTTAAGTAATCCTGCATTTACTGATTTTTGAGTATTTTTAAGTAGTGTTTGCATCTCATATTTAGAAACTTCTTTTCTAGTAAATAATGAAACAACTGACGCATACATCATATATGGATAAATAGCTGTTACCCCATAAGCTAAAAGAACAGCAGCCATATGTGCATCATAAACTTCACCAGTCACAGCTACAAGTGATACTTGATGTCTAATACCTTCTTGAAGAAGTCTTCTATTTAAATACCCAACTGCCATTGCTGCTGGAATTAGTTTATTATCTTTAGAACCTTTTCTATCATCTAAAATTATTACAGTAATATTATCTTCGTTAACTGCTTTGATAACTTTTAAAGCTAATACTTCCAATGATGCTTTTAAATCAGATTTAAAAGTAGTAGAAAATATTTTATTTTTATATTGAGAATTATATCTTGGGTTTGTACTATCACCAAAAGATCTCAATACTTCATATTTTTCTTTCATTAATATTGGACTTACTACTTTTAATCTTTTTGCATATTCTGGTTTTTCATCTAAAATATTATGAATAGGACCAAATCCTGTTTCCAAAGACATAACAACTTTTTCTCTATATGGATCAATAGGAGGATTTGTTACTTGTGCAAATTTTTGTCTAAAATAATCTGTAAAATTTCTATTTACTTTTGAGAAACATGCTAAAGGAGTATCATCCCCCATAGATCCTACTGGTTCTTTTCCATCATTTGCCATTGGCTCAATTACTTGATCTAATACTTCATATGTAATATTAAAATATTTTTGTTTTGTCTCTAAATCTTTTACTTTATAATCACTTACATCTAAGAAAGACTCATCAATATATTCTTGTAAATATTCCATGTCTTTAGTTAACCATTGAACATAGTTTTGAGAAGATTTTAAGTAGTTATTTATATCTTCTTCTTTTAAAACTTTTCCATGGTTTAAGTCTAATCCAATCATTTGACCTGATTGTAATCTTCCTCTCTCACTAATATTATTTTCATCAATTTCTAGTGTTCCATACTCTGAAGTAATATACATTTTATGATTTTTTGTAATTACATATTTTGCTGGTCTTAATCCATTTCTATCAATTAAACATCCAATATGTCTTCCATCAGTTAAAGATACAGCAGCTGGTCCATCCCAAGCTTCCATAGCTGTTGATACATACTCATAAAATGCTCTTAAATCAGAATCCATTTGTGGTGCATTTTGCCATGGAGCAGGTACAAGAGAACGAGCAGCTTTAAAAAAGTCAACACCATTTGCAATTAAGAACTCAAACATATTATCCAATGAAGCAGAATCAGATGAACCTGTTTGTAAAATTGGTAAAATTCTTTTTATCTCTTCATCAGTAAATACTTCTGATTTAACAAGTTCTGATTTAACTTCAACATTAAATCTATTCGCTTCAACAGAGTTAATTTCTCCATTATGTGCTATTGTTCTAAATGGCTGTGCTAGCTTCCATTTTGGAAGCGTATTTGTTGAAAATCTTTGGTGAAATAAGGCAAATGATATTTGAAAATCTTCATCTCTTAAATCAATATAAAAATGCTTAATATGAGTAGGCATAATTAGCCCTTTATAAGCAATCACTTTTGACGAAAACGTTGGAATATAAAAATCTTTTTTATCTTTTAATTTGTGTTCACACTCTTTTCTTGTAAGATATAGCATGGCATCAAATCTTTTTGATGACATTAAACTATTTGGTCTAACAAAAACTTGTATAATATTTGGTAAACTCTCTAGAGCTTGCACTCCTAATGCTTCTGTATCAACAGGAACATTTCTAGTTAATAATACTTTTAAATCATTTTTTTCACAAAAATCTATAAATACTTCTAATTCAGAATCTTCTTTTGTAAAAATCATTGCTACTGCATATAATTCAGGTAAATCTATTCCCTCATTAAATGCTATTTTTCTCATAAATTTATCAGGCATAGATAGTAATAAACCAGACCCATCTCCAGTTTTACCATCAGCAGCTATTGCACCCCTGTGCATCATTCGCTCTAACGAATGAATAACATCTTCTAAATTGCTATGGCTTGGTCTGTTTTTTAAATCAGCCATTAAACCAAAACCACAGTTGTCTTTAAAAGATGTAAGTAAATCTAAATTACAACCCATTATTGTCCTTTTAAAAATTTTTACCTGAAATCAGGATTTTACCATTTATATTCCGTAAAAAGTGGGCTATTGTATAAAATAAATGTTTAAATAATGGTTAATAAATATACGGCAAAGCTATTTAAAAGATTTACATTATTGAAAATATACATAAATACAAAATGCTATTCTAATGCTACGCTAACTTAAAATTTGTTGAATTTTTACTACTAAATACATAACTTTGACATAACTTTTAATTATACTTTTTCCTAAGAACAAAAACTAAGGAGAATAAATGATGAAAAGTAATGGAATCCTGTTTACAGGTAAAAAATTTGTAATGAGTGCAGTTGCTACTGCTTTATTGGCAACTTCAGGATTGGCTGCTGAGTACACACTTAAATTTTCACACGTTGTAAGCCCAAATACACCAAAAGGTAAAGCAGCTGAATTTTTTGAAAAAAGATTAGAAGAATTATCTGGTGGAAGAATTGATGTTCAAGTTTATCCATCTTCGCAATTATATACTGATAGTGCAGTATTAAAAGCTTTAACACTAAATTCAGTTCAAATGGCAGCACCATCTTTTTCAAAATTTGGTAAAATAGTACCTCAATTAGCACTATTTGATTTACCATTTTTATTTAATGACATGGATCACTTACATAGAGTTCAAGATGGTGAAGTTGGTAAAAAACTTAAAGGTTTAGTTACAGCTAAAGGTTATGTTGCATTGTCATTTTGGGATAATGGATTTAAACAATTATCATCTTCTAAAAAAGCTTTAATTAATCCAAGTGATGCAGAAGGTCAAAAGTTTAGAATTATGTCTTCAAAAGTACTTGAAGCACAATTTCATGCTGTAGGAGCAAATCCACAAATGATGCCTTTCTCTGAAGTTTACTCTGGATTACAACAAGGTGTTATTGATGCGGCTGAAAATCCTATCTCTAACATTTGGACTAAAAAGTTCCATGAAGTACAAAAATATTTAACTATTTCAAACCATGGTTATTTAGGTTACTTAGTTGTTATGTCTAAAAAATTCTGGGAATCTTTACCTAAAGATTTACAAAAAAATGTTGCTCAAGCTATGAATGAGGCAACTGAAAAAGAGAGAATTTGGGCAAAAGAGTTAAATGATGAACAATTTGGATTAATCAAAGATTATGCAAAATCTACTGGTAAACTTGAGATTTTAGAATTAACTCCTGAACAAAGAGCTTCTTGGAAAAAAGCTGTTAGTAAAATCTATCCAGAATTTTATGATAATAATTTAATTGGAAAAGATTTAATTGAAGGTGCTCTTAACACTAAATAACATTTATTAAAATGTTTCTCATGTATCATCGGTATAACCGATGATACATATTCTCATCAAAATCTATAATTATAAAAAAATATTATAAATTTCTTTACAAAACTACATAACATATACACAATATTTTATTATAATTTATATATATTACAAAAGGAGATTAAATGAAAATTACTATGAAAAGTTTTGTAAGTAGTGCAGCAATTACTTCTTTACTTTTATTTACTGGTTGTGGAGATAGTAAAGTAGAAGATACAAAGACTACTTCTCCTGTAGAAACTAGCTCTACTCAATACGTGCTTAAATTTTCACACGTTGTAAGCCCAAATACACCAAAAGGTAAAGCAGCTGAATTTTTTGAAAAAAGATTAGAAGA